>CANIRG010000210.1 GCA_947469635.1 Rhodospirillales bacterium
GCGCCGGGCTTGTTGTCGACAACGAAGCTCTGGCCGAGATTGATCTTCTCCAGCGTGAGCCGCGTCGCCGAATCGGTGAGCCCGCCCGCAGTATAGGGCACGACCCAGCGGACGGACTTGGCGGGCCACGCCTGGGCGCGCGAGGACCCAGGGGCGAGCGCCATGGCGGTGGCGGCGGCAAGCGCGGTACGGCGGTTGATCGTCTTCATTGTCTGTTCCTCCCTAATTTATTCTTGCTCAGCAGTCCCTCCCTACGCGCAGCGCGGGGAGGTGGCGCCGTCATACGGCGTCGGAGGGGTCATGAGTCAAATCGCGCTCCTGACCCCTCCGTCAGCGCAAGACGCTGACACCTCCCCTTCGCGGATTCCGCGAAGGGGAGGAAAGCCATGCTCTAATCGAGATCGAGGCCGTTCATGCCGGCATTCTTGCGCGCCTTGCCGGCGAGCTCGGTCAGGATCTTGCCGGCCTGGTAGGGGTCCAGCACCGGCTTGGCCTCCGGGCCCTTGTGCCAGCCCTCGGCGACGGCGAACTGGCCGTTGCCGGCCTGGAAGACACGGCCGGTGATCTCGCGGCTCTGCTCGCTCACCAGCCAGGTGGCGACCGGCGCGATCCATTTCGGGCTGCGCGTCTCCTTATCCTCCTCGGTGTAGGTGCGGAGGTCCTCGGTCATGCGGGTGAAGGCCGAGGGCGAGATCGAGTTCACCGTGATGCCGTAGCGCGCCAGCTCTCGGGCGGCGATGACCGTGAACGAGGCAATGCCGGCCTTGGCCGCCCCATAGTTGGTCTGGCCGATATTGCCGTAGATACCCGAGACCGACGTCGTCGTGATGATGCGCGCGTCGACCGGACCGCCCTTGGCCTTCGCCTGGTCGCGCCAGTAGGCCGCGGCATGGCGGGCCGGGGCGAAGGTGCCCTTGAGGTGCACCTTGATGACGGAGTCCCATTCGTTCTCGCTCATGTTGACCAACATGCGGTCGCGCAGGATGCCGGCGTTCAGCACCACCGCATCGAGCTTGCCGAAGGCCGCGACGGCCTGCTCGATCATGTTCTTGGCGCCGTTCCAGTCGCTCACGTCGTCGCCGTTGGCCACGGCCTCGCCGCCCTTGGCCTTGATCTCGTTCACCACCTGCTGGGCGGCCGAGATGTCCTGGCCGGCGCCGGCCCGATCGCCGCCCAGGTCGTTGACCACGACCTTGGCGCCATGCTCGGCCAGCATCAGGCAATGTTCCCGGCCGACGCCGCGCGCTCCGCCGCTCACGATCGCCACCCGTCCCTCGCACAGTCTCGCCATTGCACCCTCCCGTCTTTTGCGTGCCTGACCCAGGCGTTTCCGCGCTAGTCTAGCGAACCACCGAGGAGGATCGCCATGGATACCCTGCCGCTCGTCGCTCCCGAACAGGTCGGCCTTTCCGCAGCGCGGCTCGACCGTGTGCGCCAATGGATGCACCGCTGGGTCGACAGCGGACGGCTGGCCGGCATGGTGGCGGTGGTGATGCGCCGCGGCGAGCTCGCCTTCGCCGAAACAGTCGGCAAGGCCGATGTCGAGCGCAACAAGCCGATGCGGCCGGACACGATCTTCCGCATCTATTCCATGACCAAGCCGCTCACCTCGACGGCCATCATGATGCTCTACGAAGAGGGCCATTTTCAGCTCGACGACCCGATCTCGAAGTTCATTCCCGCCTTCAAGAACCCGCGGGTCTATGCCGGCGGCTCGCGCGGCAAGATCGACTCGGTTCCGGCCGAGCGCGAGATCACCTTCCGCGACCTGCTCACCCATACCTCGGGCCTGACCTACGGCTTCATGGAAAGCAATCCGGTCGATGCGCTCTATCGCGCCAAGGACGGCGTCGAATACGGCGCCGCCGAAACCAGCCTCAAGCAGGTCACCGAGAAGCTCGCGAGCTTCCCGCTGATCGCCCAGCCGGGCAAGGCATGGAACTACAGTGTCGCCACCGACGTGCTGGGCTACCTGGTCGAGGTCATCTCCGGTCAGCCGTTCGAGCAGTATCTGGTCGAGAAGGTCATCAAGCCGCTGGGCATGATCGACACCGACTTCTTCGTGCCGGCGGCCAAGCACGAGCGCTTCGCCGCCAACTACCAGGCCGGTGCGGACGGCAAGCTCCAGCTGATCGACGATCCGGGCAAGAGCCGCTACCTCACCCCGCGCAAGGTGAACTCGGGCGGCGGTGGCCTGGTCTCGACCGCGTCGGACTATCTGCGCTTCGCCAAGTTCATGTTGAACAAGGGCGAGCTCGATGGCGTGCGGTTGCTCGGCCGCAAGACCGTGGAGCTGATGACCACGAATCACCTGAAAGGCGACATGGCCGACATGGGCATGCCGCGCTTCTCCGAATCGACCTACTACGGCGTGGGCTTCGGCCTCGGCTT
This sequence comes from Rhodospirillales bacterium, assembly GCA_947469635.1. GTDB lineage: Bacteria > Pseudomonadota > Alphaproteobacteria > Reyranellales > Reyranellaceae > Reyranella. The sequence continues at coordinate 2,392 of CANIRG010000210.1, forward strand.
CTCGGTGATGATCGATCCGGCCAAGGCGCATATCCTGGGCTCGCCCGGCGAATTCGCCTGGGGCGGTGCCGCCTCGACGGCCTTTTGGTGCGATCCGGCCGAGGACATGGCCGTGGTGCTGCTCACCCAGCTCATGCCCTCCTCGACCTATCCGATCCGCCGCGAGCTGCGCGTGCTCACCTATCAAGCGATCGTCGACTGAGGCCCGCCATGCGCAACACCGGCCCCATCACTGTCAAGAAGCTCCACCCGCTGTTCGGCGCGGAGGTCAGCGGGATCGACATCACGCGGCCCTTGTCGGCGCGCGAGTTCGGCCCCATTCGCGCGGCGTTCGAGGAGCACTCGGTGCTGCTGTTCCGCGACCAGCCGATGGACGACGACAAGCAGGTCGAGTTCAGCGAGAACTTCGGCCCGCTCGAGACCACCGGCGCCTCCAATCCGGCGGCGGGCACCAAGTTCCAGCGCCAGTCCAACCTCGACATCATGACGGGCGAGCCGATCCCGCCCGACGACATGCGCATGATCTACCAGAAGGCCAACTACTTCTGGCACTCCGATTCCTCGTTCAAGCCCGTGCCGTCGCTCTGCTCCGTGCTCACGGCGCGCGTCTGCCCGCCCCAAGGCGGCAACACCGAGTTCCTGTCGATGCGCGCGGCCTGGAAGGCTCTGCCGCCGGCTCTGCAGGCCACGATCAGCACACTCGTCGCGGAGCATTCGCTGCAATACTCGCGCGACCGCGTGCAGAAGGGCATCCTGAGCGCCAAGGCCATCGCCGAGCTGCCGCCGGTGAAGCAGCGGCTGTTCCAGGACAATCCGGTCAACGGCCGCCGCGCGCTCTATATCGGCGCCCATGCCGGCTTCATCCTCGATTGGCCCAAGCCGATCGGCGAGGCGATCCTCTGGGAGCTGAGCCAGCGCGCCGACCAGCCCGAGCACCGGATGTCGCATGCCTGGCGCGAGGGCGACGTCATCGTGTGGGACAATCGCGCCGTCCTGCACCGCGCCACCTACTACGACGCAACCAAGCACAAACGCTTCATGCAACGCACCACGATCGGCGGCGATCTCCCCACCGTGCCGCAATAAGCGATGGCGGACGCACCGACGCCCGCCCCCTCACCACTGTCTCATCCCGACGGCATGCCCGCTGGCCTGCCGCGCTTGCTCGCCGTGGCCACGATCACCATCGGCCTCACCATGTCGGTGCTGGCCAATTCGATGACCAACCTGGCGCTGCCCTACATCGCGCACGACCTCAACATCAGCGCCGAAAGCTCGATCTGGATCGTCAATGCGAGCCAGATCACGCTGATGATCTTCCTGCTGCCGGTGGCGGCGCTGGCCGACATCGTGGGTTACCGCCACGTCTATCGCTACGGCCTCGCGCTCTTTTGCGTTGCCTCCCTCGCCTGCACGCTGGCGCCGTCGCTGACCTGGCTGATCGCGGCGCGGGCGCTGCAGGGGCTGGGCGGATCGGCCATCATGGCGATCCAGCCCGCCCTCGTGCGCTCGATCTATCCCCGCGCCATGCTGGGCCGCGGGCTCGGCTTCAACACCACCGTGGTCGCGACCTCGATGGCGGCCGGCCCCAGCGTCGGCGCGGCCCTGCTCTCGATCTGGTCCTGGCCGGTGCTGTTCGGCATCTATGTGCCGCTGGGAATCATCTCCTTCGCCCTGGCGGAGCGCTACCTGCCGCACACCACGCATGTGCATCGGCCCTTCGACATACTGTCGGCGACGATGTCGGGCATCACCTTCGGCCTGCTGATCTTCGGCATCGACGGCATGGCGCATGGCCACCCCTGGCCGGTGATCGCGGCCGAGCTGATCGGGGCGGCGCTGCTCGGCACGCTGTTCGTGATGCGACAGAGCAAGCTGCCCGACCCGATGATGCCGATCGACGTCTTCCGGCGGCCCGTCTTCGCCCTCTCGATCTCCGCCGCGGCCTGCACCTTCACCGCGCAGGGCCTGGCCTTCGTGAGCCTGCCCTTCTACTTCCACACCGTGCTGGGCCGCAGCGCCACCGATACCGGCATCCTGCTCACCGCCTGGCCACTGGCACTTGCAGCCACCGCACCGATCGCCGGCCGCCTGGCCGACCGCCATCAGGCGGGGTTTCTGGGCGCCGTCGGCCTCAGCTTCATGACGATCGGCCTGGTGCTGACGGCACTGTTGCCGGCCGCCCCCTCGTCCGCCGACATCATGTGGCGGCTGGTGCTGTGCGGCATGGGCTTCGGCATCTTCGCCTCGCCCAACAACCGGCTGATGATGAACGCCGTGCCGCGCGAACGCAGCGGCAGCGCCGGCGGCATCATCGCCTCGGCGCGCACGCTGGGCCAAACCATGGGCGCCACGCTGGTGGCCTTGACGTTCGCCATGTTCGACTTCTCCGGCGGAGGTGCTGCCGACGCCGCGCGCGCCGCGATATGGCTGGCCGCTGGCTTCGCCGGGACGGCGCTGATCGTCGGCAGCCTCAGGATCCGACTTTAGCCGGCATGCATCTCGCGGAAGAGCGACGGCGCCATGCCGAAGCGCCGCTCGAAGGCCTGGCCCAGCCGCGCCGAGGTGCGCAGGCCCACCTTGGCCGCGATCGACTTCAGTGGCAGCCCCTTGGCCATCAACGTTCGGGCCGCCTCCAGACGCAGCGTCTCGACGAAATGCGCCGGCGTCTTGCCCGTGGCCTCGGTGAATTTGCGATAGAAGCTGCGCTCCGAGAGGCCGGCGCGACGCGCGAGCTCGGGCACGTCGAGCGGACGTTCCAAATGATGCTGCATCCAGTCGATCAGGGCGGCGAAGGGCGCATCGGCGGTGACCTGCGCCTGCAGCAGCGGGCTGAACTGTGACTGGTAGCCCGGCCGCCGGGCATAGAGCACGAAGTGGCGGGCAATCTCGTTGGCCAAGGCGGCGCCCAGATCAGCCTCGACGATGGCGAGCGCCATGTCGATGCCCGTGGTGACGCCGGCCGAGGTCCACACCTTGCCGTCGACGACGTAAAGCGATTCGGGATCGACCGAGACCTTGGGATGGAGGCGCGCCAGCCGCTCGCAGCTCGCCCAATGCGTCGCCACCCGCTTGTCGTCGAGCAACCCCCAGGCCGCCAGCACCAGCGCGCCGGAGCAGACCGAACCATAGCGCTGCGCCCGTGGCGCCACCCTGCAAGCCCAGCGCCGCGCATCGTCGCGGGCGATGACGCCGCGCAGGCCGCGCGATCCACCTGAGACCAGCAGCGTGTCGGGCCGACCGCCGAGCTTGTCGCTCATGAGTGCCACCCCGCTGTTGCTGGCGACCGCGCCGCCATCCGGCGACACGATGCGCAGGTCGTAGACCGGCCGCTTTGAGGCCTCGTTGGCCGCACCGAAGACCGCGGCGGGGCCGGTGACGTCGAGGAGCTGGCAGCCTTCGTAGGCAAAAAGGGCGATCCGATGGGTTCGGCTCATTGGCAGAAATTAACTCATATTTGTCATTTCTGCCAGACGCTCATCATCCTATCCTCCTCGCATCAAAGGAGACATCCATGGCCGCACCGCTCGCAATCGGCATCCTGATCTATCCCAACGTCACCCAGCTCGACGCCACCGGCCCGGCACAGGTCCTGTCACGCGTGCCCGGCGCCACGATGCACATGATCTGGAAGACCCGCGATCCGATCCCGACCGACGCCGGCTTCTCGATCGTGCCCAACACGACCTTCGCCGATTGTCCCAAGCTTGACGTCATCTGCGTACCGGGTGGTGGCGGCCAGGTGGCGCTGATGACCGATCCCGAGACGCTCGACTTCCTGCGCGCCCAGGCCGCCACGGCGCGCTACGTCACCTCGGTCTGCACCGGCTCGCTGGTGCTGGGCGCAGCCGGCCTGCTCAAGGGCTACCGCTCGGCTTGCCACTGGGCGTGGCGCGATATGCTGAAGGACTTCGGCGCCATCCCCGTGGCCGAACGGGTGGTGCGCGACCGCAACCGCATCTCGGGCGGCGGCGTCACCGCGGGCATCGATTTCGGCCTCACGGTCGCCGCCGAGCCGGCGGGCGAGGAGGTCGCCAAGTCGATCCAGCTCGTGCTCGAATACGATCCGCAGCCGCCGTTCGATTCGGGCTCGCCGGAGAAGGCCGGGCCCGAGCGCGTCAAGCGCATCCGCGATCGTCTCGCCGGCATGCTGCAGAGCCGCCAGGCCGCCAATACAGCCGCCGCGGCGAAGCTCGGCTGACATGCTGGAACTCAGGCCAGGCTGCGAGCATTGCAACAAGGCGCTGCCACCGACAGCGCTCGAGGCAAGGATCTGCAGCTATGAATGCACCTTCTGCGCCGACTGCGTCGATCGCGTGCTGGGCAATGTCTGCCCCAACTGCGGCGGCGGCTTCACGCCGCGGCCAATCCGCCCGGCGCACGATTGGAAGGACGGCAATTTCCTTGGCAAGGATCCGGCCGGTACGCGCGTGAAGCACCGACCGGTCGACCCTGCAACTCACGCGGCCTTCGCGAGCCGGCTCACGTCCCTCCCGCCTCGGGATCGCTGACAGCGTCGCCATTGTGAGGCAACGCCCGATGGCGAATAATCCCGGAGGATCGACTCGACCGTAGGATACACCTGTGCCTCGTCCTCGTCTGCACCGAGAGAACCACCTCGTCGCCCGCATCGGCTGGCTGAGAGCCGCCGTCCTCGGTGCCAACGATGGCATCGTCTCGACAGCGAGCCTGATCGTCGGTGTTGCCGCCGCGGCGCCCGCACCCAACGCGATCCTCATCGCCGGCGTTGCCGGCCTCGTTGCCGGTGCGATGTCGATGGCGGCCGGCGAATATGTCTCCGTCAGCTCGCAATCCGATACGGAAAAGGCCGAGCTCGAGCGGGAGCGCGAGGAGTTGCGGCAAGATCCCGAACTCGAGCTCGCCGAGCTTACGGAGATCTATGTTCAGCGCGGCGTCGATCCGGTGCTGGCGCGGCAGGTCGCCGAGCAGCTGACGAGGGAAGGGGCGCTGAAGGCCCATGCGCGCGACGAGCTGGGGATTTCGGAAATCACCGCCGCGCGCCCCGTGCAGGCGGCGCTGACGTCGGCCGTGACCTTTTCCGTCGGCGCGGCCATGCCCCTGCTGATGGTCGTCCTGTCGCCGACGGCTCTGCTGGTCCCCCTGGTGTCCGCCGCGTCGCTCGGGTTCCTCGCCCTTCTGGGTGCGGTCGGCGCCCGCGCCGGCGGTGCGAACATGCTGCGAGCCACCGTCAGGGTGACCTTTTGGGGGGCGCTCGCCATGGCGCTGACCGCCGGCATCGGAAAGCTGTTCGGCACCGTCGTCTGACGATCTCGGCATTTTTCGCTTTTCTGAAACGATCGATACAAGCGCGCGATTGGCCGCGATCGAAGCCGGGGTGACAATGGGCGGAAGGATCGTCGCGTGCCCGCTCGCCCCCTGTCATTTCGCATTCTCGTCTGCACGGTCGCCGCCGGCCTTGCCCTGCTGCCCCTTGGCCGCGTGTCGGCGCAGCAGCTCGCCGCCGAACCCCTTGCCGCCGACATCCGCCATGCCCTGATCTGGACCGGCCATCTCACCGCCTTTGCCGAGCGCGACACACCCGCCGCGATCAGGGCAGCGGCCCAGGACTGGCAGAAGTCCAAGCGCTACAGCGTCACCCAGACACTCTCCAACGAACAGTCCGACGAGCTCGTGGCTGAAGGCACGAAACACAGGGAATCGGTGGGCTGGTCGGTGCTGCGCGACAAGTCGGTTGGCTTCTCTATCGGCGTGCCGACGCGGCTGGTGAAATTCCGGACGACCCGGCAGGAAACGGGCGCGATCTGGTACGACTTCGACGGCGGCATCAGCTACGGGATCGGCGTCTGGAACGGCCAGCCCGATTGCTCGACGATGGACGCCTTCTTCACGAAGGCCGAGCCTTCGTCGCGCACGATCTACCGGACCCGCCAGGACGACTGGTTCGCCCTGGCCGAAGAATCCTCGGGCCGGGTCAACTATCTCAGGGCTGTGTGCCGCGCCTCCGGGGTTCTCGCGGCCGGCATCAACATTCCTCTCGAGCAGTTCCCCCGCCACGGCCCGCTTCTGGCGGCCATGGTCGACAGCCTGAAGCTCGTCCGCGCGTTCAACGCCAAGGCCGCCCCTCAGCCCAGGATCGACCCGCTGCCGACCCGCGCTTCGGCGGTTCGCCCGGAGCCCGGACAACAGCGCGCGGCGATCAAGCCTGCCGCCAGCGTCGACGGCACGGGCAAGACGAATACCCTCAGCCGCCAGACACGGTCGGGAACGGAGCTGCGCGCCGAGCAGGTGTTCGAGAAGGCGGCCGGCGCCGTCTACATGGTCAAGGCCGGCAGGCGCATGGGCTCGGCCGTTGCCATCAGCGGCAAGGAGCTGCTGACCAACTGCCACGTCGTCGGCGATCTCGCGCGCGTCACGCTGGTGCACGACGGGCAGGAGCTGCCGGCCGAGGTCGCCTCGGCGGACATCGTCGCCGACCGCTGCGTCCTCAGGGTATCCGCTCCTTTGCCGAGCTGGGTGAGCATCCGGCCCTACGACGACATCAAGGTCGGTGAGCGCGCGCTCACCATCGGCACGCCACAAGGGCTCGAGTTCACGGTTGCCGAGGGCATCGTGTCGTCCAAGCGCACCCAGAACCAGGCGCGGATGATCCAGACCTCGGCGCCGATCTCGCAGGGTTCCTCGGGCGGCGGGCTGTTCGACCTCGAGGGTCACCTGCTCGGCATCACGACCTTCTATTACAAGGGCGGGCAGAACCTGAACTTCGCCGTCGCCGCCGAGGAATACGCCCGGTAGGTCAGTCGGTGAAGATCATGTGCCGGTGGGGATCGTCGCCGATCTCGTCGTGGAGTTCCCAGCCATCCGCCACCCGGGTGAAGCGGTAGCAGAAATCAGGATGGGGCGGAAAGCGCCAGCAGATGCCCGTTCTCGTCTCGCGCCACTTCGCGTTGGGCAGATTGTGCTTGGACAGCATGCTCGATTCGATACGCAGGTCGCCCGACGGCAGGAACGTGTAGTGCAGCACCGCCGGGCTGCCGACCCCGCGGTCGCGCGAGATGGTTACGAGGATCCGCCGGCCGTTGAGCAGCGAGCGCCAACCATCGTTCGCCTCGGCAGGCGACCCAAGTGCCGGGGCAAGCAGCAGGCAGCCGGCCAGAACTGCGAGCAGACGCAATGAACGGAGGCACTCCAAGGCGACAAGCTGGCCGGTGTCAGGCTGCGCCGGCCGTCGCGCTTTCGATGGTGATCGCCTTGCCGGCGGCCATGTCGAACTTCAAGCGCTGCACATAGTCGAGGTCCCGGCCTGTGACGCGCACGAAGCGGCTGCCCTCTGGATAGTCGATGGCATGGATGGCACGCACATCGTAGACGCCGGCATGGCCGGGCTCGAGCCGGTAGCTCTTGACCTGCTCGAGCTTGGCCTCGCCCGCGCCGTCGCCACTGTCGATGCGGCGATACTCGCTCATGTCGGTGTGCTTCACCGCCTGGCCATAGACCGCCCAGGAGCTGCCATGGTCGTGCGGCGGGCTCTTGTGCGGCTTGGCATTGCAGTGCGCCAGCACGACGAAGCCGAGCTCCTTGTCCTCGTAGAGCTTGCGCGTGCCCATGGGCGCGGCGGGACCCACCGCCTCCTCGACGAACTCCTTGTTGCCGAGCAGTCTCTCCAGCAGCACGCGCACCTGCTCACGGCCGGCCGGTCCGGCATGAGCCTTCAGCGCCGCCTGCGCGTCCTTGACGAAGCTATCGAGCGTGTAGGTCATTGGGGACTCTCCCTGGGCATCCATGTCATCCTGAGCGTAGCGAAGGATCTCGTTCCCTATCAAGCAGCGAGAGATCCCTCACTGCGCTCGGGATGACAATAGAGGGCGGACTAGCGCCCGCCAAGGATGCGGCGCGCGATCACCATGCGGTGCACCTCGGACGGGCCTTCGTAGACCCGCATGGTGCGCACCTTCTGCGCCATCATCGACAGCGGCAGCTCCTGGGTCACGCCCATGGCGCCGAACGACTGCTGGGCATGGTCGATGATCTCGGTCGCCATCTCCGTCGCAAAGACCTTGATCATCGAGGCCTCCATGCGGACGTCGCGGCCCTCGTCCTGCTTCACGGCGGCATCCATCACCATGAGGCGGCAGGCGTGGATCTTCATGGCGGCATCGGCGACCCACCACTGGATCGCCTGACGGTCGGCGAGCTTCTGGCCGAAGGTCACGCGCTGGTTGGCGTGCTCGACGAGCATGTCGAGCGCGCGCTGCGCCATGCCGGTGCACCAGGCGCCCATCTGCAGGCGGCGCACGGTGAGGCGGAGCTGCATCGGCGCGAAGCCCGCACCGACGCGGCCCAGCACCTGGCTCTCGTGCACGCGGCAATCCTCGAACACCACCTCGTAGGTGCGCTGGCCGGCCAGCATCGGGATGGCGCGCGCCACGATCAGGCCGGGCGTGCCCTTGTCGATCAGGAACGCGGTGATGCCGCCGCGCGATCCGAGCGCGGTGTCGGTGACGGCCATGGCAATGGTGAAGTCGGCCTTGGCGATTCGGCTGATCCAGATCTTGCGCCCGTTGATCACCCAGTCGTTGCCGTCCTTCACCGCCTTGGTCTTCATGCCGGCCGGATCGCCGCCGGCGCCGGGCTCGGAGATGGCGATGGCCGAGCTGGTGAGGCC
>CANIRG010000211.1 GCA_947469635.1 Rhodospirillales bacterium
AGCCGGCTCACGAGGTTGGGCGAGAAGTAGCGGCCGAGGTTGCTGCGCTGGGCCTCGGCCATCACCGCGCGCTCGACGTGGCGGCGCGCGCGCCAGATGGCGGCGGCGATCAGGGCAGTCGTCACGATCAGCAGCACGATCTGGTTGATCATGAAGATGTTGGGCTCGACACCCTGCATCGCCATCATCTGGCGCAGGAGGTCGTAGGGATCCTTGGCGGTGAAGCCCTTGAAGCTGTCGACGTGGCCGGCGGCGTAGAGCACGAAGGCGAAGTTCGCCACCTGGCCCACGACGGCGGCGATGCCGGAGATCACCACCATGACCACCGAGAAGGTGAGCGCGCTGCTGGCGATATAGGCCACGAGGTAGAGGAAGGCCGAGCGCCGCAGCCAGGTCTGCAGCGCCCATTCGTAGGGATCGTTCTCGGGCAGGTGGCTCGCCAGCAGGATGATGGCGACGTCGATGCAGGCGCAAACCGCCTGGACCAGCAGCATGCGCGGCTGGTTGCGGCTCCGGTAGGCCACCCAGCCCACGACGAAGAAGATGACGGCGGCGCCCAACAGGATCGGCAGGCGCGCTGCCGAGGCGGAGACCGCCACCCAGGCCACGATCACGGCCAGCGCCAGGCTGCGCGCCTTGAAGGCGAAGGCGAAGCCGTTCAGCTCCTCCTCGCGCAGCCGCTGCTTCCACGATGGCTCGGGCACATCAGCGGATATCATGGCCCGAGCCTAAAGCACATTCCGCCCGCCGACGCGAGCCCTCGCACTTCGCGCGCTTCGGGTCTTCACCTCCCGCAGGTTCGGGATAGAGTCGCCGTGGGAGGTATCCATGACCGATGAAGAGGCCGGCCGCGTCCGCGACTTCGTAGGCTACGGGCGCAACCCGCCCGACCCGAAATGGCCGGGCGGCGCGCATGTCGCGGTGAATTTCGTCATCAACTACGAGGAGGGCGGCGAGCGCTCCGTGCCGGACGGCGATGCAGCCTCCGAGACCGGCCTGACCGAAGGCTCGACGGCGTCGGTGCCGGGACGCGACCTCGGCGCCGAAAGCATGTTCGAGTACGGCAGCCGCGTGGGCTTCTGGCGCTTGCACCGCATGTTCACCAAGCGTGGTCTGCCCTGCACGGTCTTCGCCATCGCCCGCGCCCTGGAGCGCAATCCCGAGGCCTGCGCCGCCATGCGCGAGGCCGGCTGGGATGTTGCCGGCCATGGCTACAGATGGGAGATCCACGGCAACATGGCGCCCGACTACGAGCGCCAGCAGATCGAGATGGCAACGGCCAGCATCGAAAAGACCATCGGCACGCGCCCGGCCGGCTGGTACAGCCGCTATGCCCCGTCGATGCACACGCGCAACCTGCTGCTCGACAATGGCTATGAGTACGACAGCGATTCCTATGACGACGAGCTGCCTTACTGGCTCAGGGTCGGCGCGCGGCAGCAGCTCATCCTTCCCTATTCGGTGGTTCACAACGACGTACGGTTCGCGCGCCAGGGGATGACCTCGGGCGATGAATACTTCGCCTACATGAAGAACGCCGTGCAGTGCGTGCTGGAGGAGGATCCGCCGCGCATGCTGAGCTTCGGCCTGCACAACAGGATCATCGCCCATCCCGGCCGCGCGCTGGGGCTCGCCCGTCTGCTCGACTGGCTGGCCGACCAGCCGCGCGTCTGGGTGACGCGCCGGGTCGACATCGCGCGACACTGGAAGAAGGAGCATGCCGCCCCATGACGGAGATCAAACGCCCTCTCGAGGGGATGCTCGTCCTCGACATGGGACAGATCTACAACGGCCCCTATGCCGGCCTGCAGCTCTCTTTCATGGGCGCGCGCGTGCTCAAGATCGAGCCGCCCGAAGGCGACGTCCTGCGCCGCCGCAAGCGCGAGACCGAGCCCTACCCGCTGGTCATGCTGAACTCCAACAAGGAGTCGGTCGTGCTCGACCTCAAGCAGCCGCGCGCCAAGGAGATCTTCCTGGCGCTGGTCGCCAAGGCCGACGTGGTGATCGAGAACTTTGCCGCCGGCGTGATGGAACGCCTCGGACTGGGCTACGAGGTGCTCTCCAAGCTCAACCCGCGCCTGATCTATGGTGGCAGCTCGGGCTTCGGCCTCGACGGCCCCTACCGCGATTACGCCGCCATGGACGTCACTATTCAAGCGATGAGCGGCATCACCAACGCCACCGGCGAGGCCGACGGGCCGCCGACCAAGGCGGGCGCCGCGGTCTGCGACTTCCTGGCCGGCATCCATCTCTGCTCGGGCATCCTGGGCGCGCTGGTGCAGCGTGAGCGTACCGGCAAGGGCCAGAGGGTCGAGATCGCCATGCACGAAGCAGGCGTGATCTCCCTTGCGTCGGCGCTGGGCGCGGTGATGGACGGCGACACCAACGTGCCCGACCGCACCGGCAACCGGCACCCCGCCTTGGCGATGGCGCCCTACAACACCTACAAATGCGCCGACGGATATGTGGCGATCTTCACCGCCGCCGAGCGCCACTGGCATTCGATGTGCCACATGCTGGGCCGCCCTGCGCTGCTCCAGGACCCCGAACTGTCGAGCACCATCGGCCGCGCCAAGAATATGGCGGAGGTCGACGATATCGTGGGCTCCTGGACGCTGACGCGCACCAAGGAAGAGGTGCTGAGGGCGCTCAACGAGGCGCACGTGCCCTGCGCGCCGGTGAAGACCGCGCGCGAAGTGGCGACCGATCCGCATCTCGAGGCGCGTGGCTTCTGGGTCGACGTCGACCATCCGCGCCGTGGCAAGACGCGCGTGCCAATCTCGCCGATCCGGCTCCACACCGGCGGGAAGTCGGAGATCCGCCGCCCCGCACCGACGCTGGGACAGGACACCGACGCCGTGCTGGGCGAACTGCTCGGGCTGAAGGCCGATGAGCTCGCCAAGCTGCGCGCGGACAAGATCACCACGCCCATCACCGAAAAATAACGTCGAGGGAGAACGACCGATGGCCATCATCGACAGCCAGGTGCATGCCTACGAGGCGAACACGCCCAAGCGGCCCTGGGCCACCGTTCCAAATTGGCCCGCCCAGGTCACCGGCGACGAGATGGTCGCGGCCATGGACAAGGTCGGCGTCGACGGCGCGATCTTCATCTCGTCCTTCTCCATGTACCGCTACGACGCCAGCTACGCGGTCGAGGTGCAGCGGGCGCATCCCGGCCGGATGGCCATCGTCAAGCCGGTGGATCCGGACGATCCGGCGGTGGCCGACGTCGTCGCCGAGTGGAAGAAGACGCCGGGCACGGTCGGCATCCGCATCATGCTCAGGAAAGAGGAAGGGCGCGCGGCCACCGATCCCGGCTTCGAGCGGATCCTGAAGGCCGCCGTGCGTCACGATTTTCCGGTCAACATCCTGTGCTGGGACAATCTCGACGCCGGCGCCGCGATCATCGATCGCCATCCCGACGTGCGATTCATCCTCGACCATCTGGGCATCCTGCAGCCGCGTGTTCCCCCGGCGCCGCCTGAGCCATGGGCCGATCTGCCGAAGGTGCTGGAACTCGCCAAACGCCCGAACGTGGTGATCAAGGTGAGCGGCGCCTGCACGCTGTCGAAGGAGCCATACCCGTTCCCGGATATCTGGGACCCGCTCGCCCGCATCTTCGATGCCTGGGGCTTCGAGCGCTGCCTGTGGGGCACGGATTGGACACGCGCCTTCGCCGTGGTCGACTACGAGAAAGCCGTCAGACCCTTCATCGAGACCACCCGCCTCAGCGCCTCCGAACGAGCCATGCTGATGGGCGGCGCCTGCGCCAAGGCCTACGGCTGGTCACCGACGACCAGAAGCTAAGGGAAAGGTCCCTCAAGACCGCTCGCGGATGTCGGCGAACTTCACCTTGGGGCTCTTCTCGGCGATGTAGCCCAGCTCCCAGGCGTTGCGCGCCAGGAACACCGGGGCGCCGTCGCGATCCTCCGACATGCCGCCGCGGTTGGCCGACATGAAGGCTTCGAGGTCGGCCTTGCTGTCGGCGGAAATCCAGCGCGCCGTCTCGAACGGCGCCTGCTCGAGCTCGATCATCACCGAATACTCGGCCTCGACACGGGTCTTGAGCACGTCGAGCTGCAGCTCGCCCACCACGCCCACGATGTGATCGCCGCCGATGACGCGGCGGAACACCTGGGTCACGCCCTCCTCGGCCAGATCTTCGAGCGCGCGTTTCAGCTGCTTGGACTTCATCGGATCCTCCAGCCGCACGCGGCGCAGGATTTCCGGCGCAAAGTTGGGGATGCCGACGATCTTGATCACTTCCCCTTCGGTCAGCGTGTCGCCGACGCGCAGCACGCCGTGGTTGGGGATGCCGATGATGTCGCCCGGCCAGGCCTCGTCGACGATCTCGCGCTCGCGGGCGAAGAACAGGATGGGCGAGTTCACCGATAGCACCTTGCCGGTGCCCATCTGCGTGAGCTTCATGCCGCGGCGGAACTTGCCGCTGCACAGGCGCAGGAAGGCGATGCGGTCGCGATGGTTGGGGTCCATGTTGGCCTGGACCTTGAACACGAAGCCCGAGACCTTGGGCTCGGTCGGCGCGATGGCGCGCGGCTCGGCCGGCTGCGGGCGCGGCGGCGGCGCCCACTCCGCGATCGCATCGAGCAGCTCGCGCACGCCGAAGTTATTGTAGGCGCTGCCGAAGAACACCGGCGACAGGTGCCCGGCGCGATAGGACTCGATATCGAACTCGGGGTAGCCCGCGCGCACCAGCTCGACATCCTCGGCGAGCTTGGGATCGGTGATCTCGTAATTCTCGATCAGCGCACCGATGCGCGACCGGTCCTTGTTGTCGAACACCAGCATGCGATTGTGGGCCAGGTCGTAGGTGCCCTTGAACTGGTTGCCCGAGCCCTGCGGCCAGCTCATGGGCGTGACGTCGAGGGCCAGCGTCGAGGCGATCTCGTCCAGCAGCTCGATCGGGTCCTTGGACTCGCGGTCCATCTTGTTGATGAAGGTGATGATCGGCACGTCGCGCAGCCGGCAGATCTCGAACAGCTTGCGGGTGCGCGCCTCGATGCCCTTGGCCGCGTCGATCACCATGACCGCCGAATCGACGGCCGTCAGCGTGCGGTAGGTGTCCTCGCTGAAATCCTCGTGGCCCGGCGTGTCGAGCAAGTTGAAGACCGCGCCGCCATACTCGAAATGCATCACCGAGGTGGTGACCGAGATGCCGCGCTGCTGCTCGATCTTCATCCAGTCCGAGCGCGCGCGCCGGGCTTCGCCGCGCGCCTTGACCGCTCCAGCGACATGGATGGCGCCGCCGAACAGCAGCAGCTTCTCAGTCAGCGTCGTCTTGCCGGCGTCGGGATGCGAGATGATGGCGAACGTCCGCCTGAGCCCGGCCGGGTGGCCGGCCAGGGAGACGTCGGACGCGGTGGAAACGGCGGAATCTGGCACTTTTCAATAACCTTCGGGGGTGGCGAGGGCGTAGCGGAGGGCTTGCGGGACGTCAACTCGCGCCGATAGGGTCGCCGGATGTCCGCGCCCATGGCCTTCCAGGACGTCGTCGACCAGCTCGCCCGCGAGCCGCTGCCCAACATCGTGCTCCTGAAGCAGCTGCTGGCCTATCCCGAACATGTAACGGTCCATCAAGTGTTCGGCCCGGAGGGGACCGCCGTGCTGATCGCCCTGGAAACGTCGGCCAGTCCCTACGACCGGCAGGCCTATCCGAAGGCAGCCATCGCCGCCTTCGTCTCCAGCGACCATCCGTCCCTCACCGCCTCGCTCATGACCAAAGTTCCTCGCGGCGTCGGCATCGTGTTCAAGCTGTCGAAAGAAACCGACCTGGAACCGGTCGAAGCGCACTTCCCGGTCGCACGGCGCACTGCGTTCGTGTCGTTCACGTCGGCCGGCGACTTCGAGCCGGCAGCCGGTGTTCAGGTCACCTCGGCCCCCGGCGACTTAGCATTCCGGCTGTTCGAGACACAGGGTCACGACCGAGGTTGGCTCGAACCATTCCTGCGGAGCGGCAAGGCCTTCGCCTGCGTGGCGGAGCGCGATGGCGAGATCCAGGCGGCATGCTTTGCCTTCGAGAACCATGGCCCAGTGTGGGAGGTGGGCGGTGTGGTCACCGCACGTGCGCATCGCCGCAAAGGCCTGGGCGCACGCGTCGTCCGCACGGCGCTTGCCGAACTAGGTGGCCGCCGGCTGGCGCCGCGATACCAGGTCGAGGAACACAACACGGCATCGATCGCTCTCGCCCGATCCGTGGGCCTCGTCCCGTTCGTGACGATCACCCACTACGCACACGAGCCGGCCTCGGCCAGCAGCCAATCGTAGGCCGTCACCACCGCCGACCGCGCGCCACCCTGCTTCAACGGCAGCAGCCAATAGGAGGGCATCGAGATCCCCGAGCCCGGGAAGGGCGCGACGAGCCTGCCCGCCCCGAGCTCGGTGCGGGTGAGGATGTCGCTTTCCAGGATGAAGCCCAGCCCGCCGAGGGCGGCGTCGATCGCGAGATGGGACGGATCGAACCGTATCGGCCGCGTCAGCAGGCGATCCAGTCTGACCCCCTGCTTCTGGAACCAGTCCTCCCAGGAGACCGCATTGAGCTTGGTCGTGATCAACGTCTGCCCCAGCAGATCGTCCGGGGTGCGGACTTGGCCTGACGCCAGCAACGCCGGAGCGCAGAGGGGCTGGGTCGTCTCGGAGAGAAACGGAACGGCCGTCGCCTGCCACCGCGCAGCGCTTCCATAGGTCACGATCACGTCGGCCTCCTCGCCCTGCTGATGGACGAAGGGTGCATTGACCTGGATGTCGATGGTCGGATGCCGGGCGAGAAACTTCGGCAGCCTCGGCACCACCCAACGGCTGGCAAGCGACGGCGGCGTCCTGATGCGCACGATCTCGCGCGCGCCCCGTCGGCCGCCGCGGCGCGCGATGTCCTGCGTCGCCTGCTGGAGCTGCGCGAGCAGCGGCCGAATGGACCGCGCATAGCTGGCACCCTCCAGGGTGAGCGTCACGCCCCGGGCACTGCGCTCGAACAGCTCCACGCCCAGCGACTTTTCCAGCAGGGCAATCTGATGGCTGACGGCGGACGCGGTGAGGTGGAGCTCGGCTGCCGCCTCCCGGAAGCTGCAGAGCCGCGCGGCGGCTTCAAAGACCGTCAGGCCTCGCAACGGCAGCTTCGGCTCGGGCATGGCTCACGGTAGCACGTCACCCCTCGAGGGACAGGACCGACCAGTCGTCCGACAGCTCGCGATAGAGGCACTCGGCGATCCAGTAGTTGCCGTAGGGCATGACGTCTTCCTGCGGGAAACGGCCGAGGCGCGGCCTGCCCGGTTCGATATGCCTCATGCGGCCCCAGCTTCCGTGCAGCACGACACCGCCAACGGTCAGAAAGTCGGAAATCAGCGCCTTCAGCGTCTCGCGCGCGACACGTCGATAGCGCTCGGCCCGATCCGGCAGCCACCGTGCCAGGCGAAGCAGAACCGCCGTTGCGATGCAGGCGGCGCAGGAATCATAGGGCAGTGTCTCGCGCTCCGGATCGTCGTAGTCGTACCGCGGCACCCAGCCGGGAGGCGCATGCTCGACATACCAGTCGGCGGCCAGTCGCGCTGCGTTCAGATAGCGGGCTTCACCGCTCGCCTCGTAGCCATGGGCAAAACCCAGCATCGCCCAACCCTGCCCGCGCGCCCAGGTGCTGCTGTTGCTCCATCCCTGGAGGCTGAACAGTCCGGTGACCGCACGCGTCTCGGGATCGAGCGACGCGGCATGGCAGTTCGACCCGTCGGCGCGGATCAGCCCCACCGAGAGGACGGTATCGAGATGGCGATAGGCGAGCGCCGCCCGCTTGGGTTCCCATTGCGCGGCCCACAGCATCGACGGGAGATTGAGGCCGGTATCGATGACGATGCGATCGGCATTGGCGATCTGGAGAAACGCCCGCGCCTTGCGGTCGAAGATGTTCGCGAAATTGTCGCCGCCCGCGAAGACCCACTCCTTCAGCACTTCGCGACCGGTGATCCGATACCCCAGCGTCAACGCATAATACATGTCGATACCGGTCGAGGAGAACACCGTCGGATGCCGGGCGAGAACGGGACCGATGCGCTCGCAGATCGTCATGGCCGCGTCGGCGTATCGCTGCTCGCGCGACAACAGATGCAGAAGCCAGAGACGGCCCGCGAGGAAACCGGCCCATTGGAAGTTGGCCCAGCTGTCCCAGACGTAGTCCTCGTCCCAGCCATAGCCGCCGGTCATCGCGTTGAGCCGAGGCACCCCACGGGCGCGCTTCAGGTCGTCGCAAACCACGTCGGCGCCGTTGCGCAGATAGCCGACGGCCCGTTCGAGCGTTCGCTTGTAGCCTTCCTGCATCATCGGCTCAGTCGAACAAATCCGGGTCGGACCGGCAAATGGCATCGTACATGGGCTGGAAGTGCAGCCAGGCCATGAACGGCGTGCCGAGATGCGCCGAGGAATGGGCCGCCGCCTCCGGGCCGATCTTGATCGGCGTGCTTCCCGTCGCTTCGGCCTTGAGCTGGATTTCGCAGGCGCGTTCGGCGGCGATGAACCACCACGCCGCCTCGTCGACGCTTTCCCGGCCGGCCGAGAACAGACCATGGTTCTGGTGGATCGCGATCTTGTTGGAGCCGAAGGCCGCCGCGACGGAATGGCCGGCGTCATGGTCGACGACGACGGCGCCGGCCTCCTCGGTGATCAGCGCATGGTCGTTGTAGAAGCTCGCCGCCGTCTGCGTGATCGGATCGAGCTTTCGCCCGAGCGACGCCCAGGCCATGCCGTTGGTCGTATGCGCATGGCACGACGCCAGCACATGCGGGTTGGCCTGATGGATCGCCGCGTGCAGGACGAAGCCCGCGCGATTCACCGCCCAGGTCCCCTGCACGACCGTGCCGTGATGATCGACCAGGATCAGGTCGGACACCCGGACCCGGCCGAAATCCATCGCGAAGGGGTTGGTCCAATAGAGGTTGGGATGCTCGGGATCGCGCACGGTGATGTGCCCGGCCATGCCGTAGCCATAGCGCAGCGAGGCGAAGATCCGGCAGGTGGCGGCGAGCCGCTGCTTGCGGTGCAGCCGCTCCTCGGCGGGAGTCTCGAAGACCGGCGGCAGCGGGAAATAGAGGCCGGGCTGCTCAGGCTGATAGATCGACCGTCGCGTCAGGGTATCCGGTGACATGCATCGCTCCTGCTCGGCACCGATCGTGATGGTGCCGCCGCCGTATAGAGGCCGGGTCGCGGCGGAGCAAAATCAAAGCTGACAACGGGGGATGAGGAAGTTTCATCTATTCCGGCGCGTCAGTCCTCCTCGAATGCCGTCTTGGCGCAGCTCGGGCAAATACCGTGGGTCACCAGCTCGACCTGCATCACGTATTCGTGCAGCGGCCGCCAGCCGCCGTCGGGCTTCTTCACGCTGCGGCACCAGGCACACATGTTGAGCATCGACTGGACAGCCTTGAAGTCGTCCAGGGCACGGCGCAACTCGAGCTGCGTCACGACGGCATGGCGCAGGGTCTCGAGCGCCTCGCGCTGCTCGTCGGTCAGATGTCGCGGCTTGCGGTCGATCACGCAAAGCGTGCCGAGCGCGTGGCCGTCGGCCATCGTCAGCGGCGCGCCGGCATAGAACCGAATGTTGGGCGCCGAGGTGACCAGCGGATTGTCGGCGAAGCGGCTGTCCTGGGTGGCATCGTCCACGACGAAGAGCGTGTCGTCGAGAATGGCATGGGCGCAGAAGGCGACGTCGCGCGGCGTCTCCGAAGCGTCGAGGCCGACGTTCGACTTGAACCACTGGCGATCCTTGTCGATCAGGGAGATCAGCGCGATCGACGTGCCGCAGATACGGGCGGCGAGGCGCGTGAGATCGTCGAGCGCCTTCTCGGCGCCGGTGTCGAGCACCTTATAGAGCTGGAGCGTGCGCAGCCGCCCGGCTTCGTTCGCAGGCATGGGAGGCTTCAGCATCCGCTACTCCAGACCCATCGAGAATCCGACAGTATCGAAGTCGCTCCTGGCCTGTCGAGATGGCGCTATCACATGGACACCGGCCTGATGATCGGCGCACTGCGTCAGCTCCAACAAACTTGTCATCCTGAGCGCAGCGAAGGATCTCATCATCGCCTGCCGAGGGCATGAGATCCTTCGCTGCGCTCAGGATGACAGTGTTGATGGCATTGGAGCAGTGCGCCGATCATTGCCTGAGGGGACGCGCGCCTTGCGTCAGCCGCCCAGCTCTTCCTTCAGCATCTCCAGCTCCAGCCACTCCATCTCGGCCACATCGAGCTCGGCCTGAGCGGTCCCCAGCCGCGTGGTCTTGGCCTGGAAACCCTTGGGATCGCGCGTGTAGAAATCGGGGTCGGCCATGGCTGTATCGATCGCGGCCATCTCGGCCTGCAGCGCGGCGATCTTCTTGGGCAGCTCGACCAGCGCCCGCTCGCGCTTGTAGCCCAGGCGCTTGCCCTGGGCGCCCTCGCGCGCCGCGGGCTTGGCCTTGCGCCGGGCGATGCTGACGGTGCCTGGCATCTCGCGCGGCCCGCGCTGGATCAGGTAGTCGCTGTAGCCGCCGGCATATTCGATCGCCGTGCCGTCGCCTTCCAGCGCGATGGTCGAGGTCACCAGCCGGTCGAGGAAATCGCGGTCGTGGCTCACCAGCAGGACAGTGCCGTCGTAATCGCCCAGCGCATCCTGCAGCAGGTCGAGCGTGTCGGCGTCGAGGTCGTTGGTGGGCTCGTCGAGCACGATCATGTTGGAGGGCGCGGCCAGCGCCTTGGCCAGCAGCAGGCGGTTGCGCTCGCCGCCCGACAGGGTGCGCACCGGCTGGCGCGCCTGCTCGTCGCGAAACAGATATTCGCGCAGGTAGGTCATGACGTGCGTGAGATGGCCGCGCACCAGCACGTGGTCGTTGCGGTCGGCCAAGGTCTCCCACGGCGTCTTGTCGGGATCGAGCGCAGCACGACGCTGGTCGATCACCACCGGCAG
>CANIRG010000212.1 GCA_947469635.1 Rhodospirillales bacterium
CCGGCGACAAGCTGTTCACCATCGACAAGCGGCCCTACGACATCGCCGTCGAGCAGGCGCAGGCCGATGTGGCGCGCACCCGGGCGCAGGTCAGCCTGACCGAGACGCAGGTCCAGCGCGGCTCCTCGCTGATCGCCTCGCGCACCATCACCGACCAGGACTACGACACCCGCAAGGCCAACCTCGACGTCGCGCGCGCCCAGCTCAAGGCCGCGGAGGCGGGACTGCGCAATGCCGAGCTCAATCTCGAATGGACCGAGGTGACGGCGCCGATCACCGGCCGCATCTCCGACCGCAAGGTCGACCCCGGCAACCTGATCCAGGGCGGCCAGAGCGGCGCCACGCTGCTGGCCACCATCATGCAGGTCGACCCGATCAACTTCGTGTTCGACGTCTCGGAGTCCGACCATCTGCGCTACACCCGCCTCTTCCTGTCGGGCGGCATGCCGGCCTCCAACACCTCGCTGCCGGTCCGCATCCGCCTCGCCGACGAGACGGAGTGGACGCGCACCGGCACCGTCGACTTCGTCGACAATGTGCTGAGCGCGCGCTCCGGCACCATCCGCACCCGCGCCATCCTTCCCAACAAGGACGCGCTGCTGACGCCCGGCATCTTCGGCCGTATCCAGCTGTTCGGCGGCGAGTACGACGCGCTGCTGGTGCCCGATTCGTCGATCATCTCCGACCAGGCCCGCAAGATCGTGTTCGTGGTCGGCGACGACGGTGTCGTGCAGGTGCGGCCGGTGACGCTGGGCCCGCTGGTCGACGGGCTGCGCGTGGTGCGCGGCGGGCTCAAGGCCACCGAAAAGGTGGTGGTCGACGGGCTCGCCAATCCCATGGTCCGGCCGGGCGCCAAGGTCGTGCCGCAGAAGGCCGACATCGCGGCCAAGACCAAGTAGCCACCCATCATGCGCTTCTCCCATTTCTTCATCGACCGGCCGATCTTCGCGTCGGTCCTGTCGCTCATCATCCTGATCGTGGGCTTCATCGCCCAGCGCACGCTGCCGGTGGCGGAATATCCCGAGATCGCGCCGCCCACGGTCAACGTCACCGCGACCTATCCCGGCGCCTCGGCGCAGGTCATCGCCGAGACCGTCGCCACGCCGCTCGAGCTCGAGATCAACGGCGTCGACGACATGCTGTACATCTCCTCGCAGTCGACCGGCGACGGGCGGCTGTCGATCAACGTGGTCTTCAAGCCCGGCGTCAACATCGACCAGGCGCAGGTCAACGTGCAGAACCGCGTCGCCGTCGCCCAGCCGCGCCTGCCCGACGACGTGCAGCGGCTGGGCGTTGTCGTGCGCAAGGCCTCGCCCGACCTGATGATGGTCGTGCACATGACCTCGCCCGACGGCACGCGCGACCAGCAATACATTTCCAACTACGCCACGCTCTACGTGAAGGACGTGCTGGGCCGCGTCGACGGCGTCGGCAACGTGCTGGTGTTCGGCGCGCGCGACTATGCGATGCGCGTCTGGCTCGATCCGGCGCGCGTGGCCTCGCGCAACATGACGGCGGGCGAGGTGGTGCTGGCGATGCGGGCGGCCAACCTGCAGGTCGCCGCCGGCGCCATCAACCAGGCGCCGGCCGTGTCGCCCGGCGGCTTCACGCTCTCGGTGCAGACGCTGGGCCGTCTCTCGTCGCCCGAGGAATTCGCCAACATCGTGCTGCGTGCCGAGCCCAACGGCTCGGTGACCCGGCTGCGCGACGTGGCGCGCATCGAGCTCGGAGCGCAGGACTATACGCTCAACGCCTATCTCGACAACAAGACCGCGGCGGCGCTCGCCATCTTCCAGCGGCCCGGCTCCAACGCGCTGTCGACCGCCGACGGCGTGAAGGCCGCGATGGAGACGCTGAAGAAGGGCTTCCCGCCCGGCCTCGACTACCAGGTCGTCTACAATCCCACCGAGTTCATCCAGGCCTCGGTCGACGCTGTCATCCATACGCTGTTCGAGGCGCTGATCCTGGTCGTGATCGTCGTCATCATGTTCCTGCAGACGTGGCGGGCCGCGATCATTCCGCTGATGGCGATCCCGGTGTCGCTGATCGGCGCCTTCGCCGTGATGGCGGCGGCGGGCCTGTCGTTCAACACGCTGTCGCTGTTCGGGCTGGTGCTGGCCATCGGCATCGTGGTCGACGACGCCATCGTCGTGGTCGAGAACGTCGAGCGCTACCTGTCGCAGGGCATGTCGCCGAAGGAGGCCGCGCACAAGACCATGGACGAGGTCGGCGGCGCCCTGATCGCCATCTCGCTGGTGCTGATCGCGGTGTTCCTTCCGACGGCCTTCATCACCGGCCTGCAGGGCTCGTTCTACCGGCAGTTCGCCATCACCATCGCGGCCTCCACGGCGATCTCGGCCTTCGTGTCGCTGACGCTGTCGCCCGCGATGGCGGCGCTCCTGCTCAAGAGCCACGCGCTGTCGCCCGTGGAGCATGCAACGCCGACGCTGGGGGACCGGCTGGGCGCACCGGTGCGCTGGTTCTTCAAGCAATTCAATCGCGGCTTCGAAGGTCTGGCGAACTTCTACGGCCGGGTGACGGCGCGTCTGATCCGCATGGTCGTCGTGGTCTTCGTGCTCTACGCCGGCCTGCTGGTACTGACCGGCAACCGGCTGGTGTCGACGCCGACCGGGCTGATCCCACAGCTCGACCGCTCCTACTTCATCGCCGCGATGCAGTTGCCGCCGGGCTCCACCCTCGAGCGTGCCGACGCGCTGGTGCGGCAGGCATCGGACCTGATCACCAAGACGGAGGGCGTGCAGAACGCCGTGGCCTTCGTGGGCTTCGACGGCGCCACCTTCACCAATGCGCCCAATACAGGCGTCATCTTCATCCCGCTGAAGCCCTTTGCCGAGCGGCGGCATATCCCCAAGGAGAAGATCCTGGCGGATCTGCGGGGCAAGATGTTCGCGCTGCGCGAGGCCTTCGTGTTCGTGCTCGAGCCCCCTTCGGTGCCGGGCATCGGCACCGGCGGCGGCCTCAAGGGCTATGTGCAGGATCGCTCCGCGCGCGGCTTGCCGGCACTCGAAGGCGCCACTTGGGCGCTGGCCGGTGCCGCCGGCCAGACCCCCGGCCTGACCCAGGCCTTCACCTTGTTCAGCACGCGCACGCCGCAGGTCTGGGCCGATATCGACCGCACCAAGGCCGAGCAGCTGGGCGTGCCGATCGGCCGCGTGTTCGAGGCGCTGTCGGTCTACATGGGCTCGGCCTATGTGAACGACTTCAATATCCTCGGCCGCACCTATCGCGTGACGGCGCAGGCCGACAATCCCTATCGATTGACGCTGCGCGACGTCGCCAACCTCAAGACGCGCAGCTCCACCGGCGAGATGGTGCCGATCGGCTCGGTCGCCACCTTCAGCGACACCACCGGCCCCTATCGCGTGGCGCGCTACAACCTCTATCCGGCGGCCGAGGTCCAGGTGGCGCTGCAACGCGGCTTCTCCTCCGGGCAAGGCATCGTCGCCATGGAGAAGCTCCAGGAGAAGGTGCTGCCTTCGGGCTTTGGCTTCGAATGGACGGAGTTCGCGCTGCAGGAGAAGCTCGCGGGCGATACCGCGGTGATGGCCTTTGGCTTGGCCGTCGTGTTCGTGTTCCTGCTGCTGGCGGCGCTCTACGAGAGCTGGCTGCTGCCGCTCGCCGTCATCCTGATCGTGCCGATGTGCATCCTTGCCGCCATGATCGGCGTCAACCTGCGCGGGCTCGACCGCAACATCCTGGTCGAGATCGGCCTCGTCGTGCTGGTGGGCCTCGCGGCCAAGAACGCCATCCTGATCGTCGAGTTCGCCAAGCAGGCACACGAAGCGGGGATGAGCCGTTGGGACGCGGCGGTCTCGGCCGCCCGTACGCGGCTGCGACCGATCCTCATGACCTCTCTCGCCTTCATCCTGGGCGTCGTCCCGTTGGTGTTCAGCGAGGGCGCGGGCGCGGAGATGCGGCAATCGCTCGGCACCGCGGTGTTCGTGGGCATGCTGGGCGTCACCATCTTCGGCCTGATATTCACGCCGGTGTTCTATGTGGTGTGCACGGGTCTGGGCGAGTTCCGCTTCCGGCGCCGCAAGCCATTGATCGCTGAGAAGGAAACGACATGACTCTCTCCCGCCTCGTGACCGTCGCCGCGCTGCTGGCGCTGGTGGGCATCGTCGGCGTGAAGGTATGGCCGTCGGCCGCCGAGTCGGCGCGGGTGATCCCCGCCCCGATCGTCGACGCGGCGCCGGGGCAGGCGACATCCGAGGTGGCCGTCATCGCGGGCGGCTGCTTCTGGGGCGTGCAGGGCGTGTTCCAGCATGTCGAGGGCGTCACCAGCGCCGTCTCCGGCTATGCCGGCGGCGACAAGGCGAGCGCGGATTACGCCAAGGTGAGCGGCGGTCGGACGAAGCACGCCGAGGCCGTGCGCATCACCTACGACCCGCGCAAGATCAGCTACGGCCGCCTGCTGCAGATCTTCTTCTCGGTCGCCCACGATCCGACGGAGCTGAATCGGCAAGGGCCGGACGTCGGCCCACAATACCGCTCGACCATCTTCGCGGCCAACGCCGAGCAGGCCCACATCGCCCGGGCCTATATCGAGCAGCTCGACCAGGCGAAGCTGTTCGGCGCCAGGATCGCGACCACGATCGAGATGGAGAAGCCGTTCTATGCCGCCGAGGCCTATCACCAGGACTATCTGACGCTGAACCCACACCAACCCTACATCGTGATCCACGACCTGCCGAAGATCGCCAACCTGAAGCGGCTGTTCGTCGACACCTACCGCGCCGAGCCGGCGCTGGTCTCCAAGACGGGGATGTAGGCGCGCCGACTAAGCCGGGTTCGGCCTCAGCACGCGGTGGAGATCGAGCACCGGGGGCGTGTGGCCGAGCTGGGAGAGCAACGTATGGACCTGCGCGCGGTGGTGGGTCTGGTGATTGAAGAAGTGCGGGACGATCACCTCGAGCGGATCGACGGTGTCGATACCGGCATTGTTGATGTAGCGCACGCCCCGCTCGAAGAAGCCCTGGGGCGGATCTCCGAACAGGCTCTCGATGCGCGCGTCCATCGCCGCGCGCTGTGCCCGCAGGGTCTCGAAATTGTCGTAGAGAATGGCGCCGAGATCAGTCGACGGGTGGTTGCCGCCTTCGAAGCGGAACATCCAGATGCGGTCGCCCAGCAACAGATGGTTGAGAGTGCCGTGCACGCTCTTGAAGAAGGCCCGCAGGTCGCGCCGGCGCTCCTCTTCGGAGAGCGCGGCGCAGGCCTGGTAGAGGGTCTGGTTCGCCAGCGTGTTGTAGCGGGCGTAGTGGGTCCAGGGGCTGGTCATGCCGTCCCGTTTTAGCGAGCGGCGATGGAAACCCAACGGGCAATATCGCGGAGCAGCGTCGCCACGACGGCGCTGCGCATGCGGTGCGCCCGGACGATGTCGGCGCGGCGGTCGGTGGAGAGGACGGGGAACGGGATCGGCAGCATTGGGAAACCTCCAAGGGAGTTGACTGGAGGTAACCTAATTGAGCGGCTCATCGGCGATAATTCGGTTTGATTGACCAACACTCGTGAATTCTATTCACTAATCTGGCAATGATTGACCACGCCAGCGAAATGGCCGCCTTTGTCCGGGTCGTCGAGGCCAAGGGATTTTCGGCTGCGGGACCAGCGCTCGGGCTCACGCCTTCGGCCGTCAGCAAGCTGGTGACCCGGCTGGAGACGCGATTGGGCGTGCGGCTGCTGCAGCGCACGACCCGCGCGATCCATCTCACCCAGGAGGGCGAGGCCTTCTATGCGGCTGCCCGGCGCATCGTGGGCGAGATCGAGACGCTGGAGGACGAGCTGATGGGCCGGCGCGGCACGCCGCAAGGCGTGCTGCGGGTGACGACGTCGCTGGCCTTCGCCACCCATCAGCTGGCACCGGTGCTGCCGGAATTCATGGCGCGCCATCCGCTGGTGCAGCTCGAGCTCTCGCCGACCGACCGGGTGATCGACATGGTGGAAGAAGGGATCGACGTGGCGCTGCGCATCGGCCGGCTGGCCGACAGCTCCTTCATGGCGCGGCGGATCGGCGAGGACATACGCCTCATCTGCGCCTCGCCCGACTATCTCGCGCGCCACGGCACGCCCAAGCGGCCGCAGGATCTCGCGCGGCATCAATGCATCGTCAGCCGCGAGCGCGCCTATCTCAACCGCTGGTCCTTCCGAGAGGCGGGCGGCGTGCGCGAGATCGAGGTCGGGGGCCGCGTCTCGGTCAACGAAGGCGAGGCGCAGATGCAGTTCGCCCTGCTCGGCATCGGCATCGTGCGGCTGACGCGCCTCACCGTGGCCCAGGCCGTCCGCGAGGGACGGCTGGTCTCGCTGCTGGCGGAATTCTCGGCCGACGAGCCGGTGCCCATCCACGCGGTCTACCCGCACCGCCGCCATCTCGCGCCCAAGGTGCCGGCCTTCGTCGATTTCCTGATCGAGAAGTTCACGCCGCCGCCATGGGAAATATAGGCGGGGGAGATATAGTGGGACGACAACGGAGGAAATCATGCCCGACGCCATCGACGACCTGTTCCGCCGCTTCGGCAAGGCCTTCAACAAGGCCGACGCCGAGGAGATCGCGGCCTGCGTGACCGACGATTTCGAATGGCGCCTGGCCTCGGGCGGCGCGCCGTCGGGCCGCGTGCTCAAGGGCAAGGACGAGCTCAAGCGCCACTTCGCCGACAGGAGCCAGGCCCATCGCGAGGCGCGCTACTCGGAGGCACGTATCCATCGCGCCGGCGACAAATTGTTGGGCACCTTCCGCGTCACCGGCATCGACCACGCCGGCAAGGCCTTCGATCGCTACGGCATCGACCTCTATGAAGTGCGCGACGGCAAGATCGCGCTCAAGGACAGCTACCTCAAGGTCGAGTGATGGCCGACGAAGTCCTCTGGGCGATCGATCCTCGCGGCGTGGCGACGGTCACGCTCAACCGGCCCGCGGTCAACAACGCTTATGATGGCGCGCTGATCCAGGGCCTGCACGACGCGATGGATGCGCTGGGCGGCGAGAGCGGTCTGCGCATCGTGGTGCTGAAGGGCAACGGCCGGCACTTCCAGGCCGGCGCCGATCTCGCCTGGATCTCGGGCGTGGCGAAACAATCGCCGCAGGAGAACGAGAGAGTGAGCCGGCTGACGGCCGAGGCGATCCGTCGGCTCGACACCTGCCCGGTGCCGACGCTCGCTTTGATCCACGGCGGTTGCTTCGGCGGCGGCACCGGCATCGCGGCGGCCTGCGATGTCGTCGTGGCGAGCGAAGACGCCATCTTCTCCATCTCCGAAACGCGCTGGGGGCTGATGGCAGGCATCATCCTGCCGCAGCTCTGCCAGGCGATGGGCTTGCGGCAGGTGCGCCGCTACGCGCTGACCGGCGAGCGCTTCGGCGCGGCCGAGGCGCGGCGGCTGGGCCTCGTCCACGAGATGTGTCCGACGGGCGGCCTCGAAGAAGCGGGCAAGAAGATCATCGAGGCCGTGCTGATGAATGCGCCGGCCGTCACTCGTTCCACCAAGCTACGGGCGCTCGGCTCGGCGCGCGCCTTCATCGACGAGGGTGAATTCCGCGACCTGATCGACGAGCACGCGCGGGCTCGTCAGCAGGACGAGGCCTCGGAAGGCCTCGCGAGCTTTCGCGAGAAGCGGAAGCCGGGCTGGTATCCGGGATAGGGCTTCCCGCTCTTTCCCACTGGGGCGGGAAGCCTTTGACGCCTATGGCGTGGGGCTTTCAGGCCGGGTTCCCGCTTTCCCGCGCCTCTAGGTCATGGGGTAATAGGATACCCCGAGGACGTCAGTCGAGCCCTTCGAACAGCACCGTCGAGAGGTAGCGCTCGGCGAAGTCCGGCACGATCACCACGATGCGCTTGCCGGCGTTCTCCGACCGTGCGCCAACGGCCAGCGCCGCCGCGATCGCCGCACCGCCCGAGATGCCGATGGGGATGCCTTCGAGCGTCGCCATGTCCTTGGCGGTCTGGATGGCCGCCGCATTGGCCACCTTCACCACCTCGTCGATCACCTCGCGGTCGAGGATATCGGGCACGAAACCCGCACCAATGCCCTGGATGGGATGCGGCGAATGCGTGCCGCCGGAGAGCACCGGGCTCGCCTCGGGCTCGACGGCGATGACCTTGGCCGAGGACAGCTTCTGCTTCAGCACCTGGCCCACGCCGCTGATGGTGCCGCCGGTGCCGACGCCCGCCACGAAGAAGTCGAGCTTGCCGCCGGTATCGCGGAGAATCTCCTCGGCCGTGGTGCGGACATGGATCGCGGGGTTGGCCGGGTTCTGGAACTGCTGCGGCATGAAGCTGTCGGGCACCTCCTTGAGAAGCTCCTCGGCGCGGGCGATCGAGCCTTTCATGCCCTTTTCGCGCGGCGTCAATTCGAGCCGCGCACCCAGGAAGCGCAGCATCTTGCGCCGCTCGATCGACATCGAATCGGGCATGGTGAAGATCACCTTGTAGCCACGGGCGGCGGCCACGAAGGCGAGGCCGATGCCGGTGTTGCCGGAGGTCGGCTCGATGATGGTGCTGACGCCGGGCTTGATCTTGCCTGCCTTCTCGGCGGCATCGATCATGGCGACACCGATGCGATCCTTCACCGATGACATCGGATTGAAGAACTCGAGCTTGGCCAGGATCTCGGCCTTGCCGCCGTCGCGCTGCGGCAGGCGGTTCAGCCGCACCAGCGGCGTGGCGCCCATGGTCTCGGTGATGTCGGAATAGATGCGGCCGCGGAACTCGGGAGCGTGGTTCATGGGAGTCTTTCTGGCTTTTATTCCGCCGCCGCGCGCTGGGCGGTCCGGTCGGGCGTCAGGCTGTACGTGGTGAAGCGGCGGTTGAGCGCTGGCATGGGACAGGCTTCGAGATGGCCCTCGCCCGGCCGCATCAGGATCATGGCTGTCGTGGCGGTCTGGACGCCACGCGTGTTGAGCCGAGGCGGCCGGCACACCGACCAGGGCGCGCCCCAATCGTCGAAGAAGGCGGCGCGGAAATCCTCCAGCGTGAGCTTGCCGCGCTTGGGGACCAGCTGGTCGCGCACCCGCTTGTCGCGATAGATCGAGCAGGGCGTCTCGGCGAGACCGGTATCCTTCACCTTGGCGCGCGCCGGCTCGGCGATCCAGTGGTTGGCATGGACATAGACGCCACGGTCGGCAGAGACCCAGAACGTCTCGTCGGGCGCGCATTCGAAGCCGAAGGCCTCGGCGGACGATCCGCCCGCAACGGCCTGGCTCACGGCCATGTGGTTGGAGCCGAGCTTGGGCGTGGAGAAGATCGTGTGCACGGCCTGGGCGAGATGGGCGCTCTCCAGCACCTTGCGACGGATGAAAGGCAGCGGCACGCCGGCGCCGTGCTGATAGTCGCGGTCGCACTCCAGCGCGTTGGCGGTGAGGCCGATGCCCGCCGAGTTGAGCCCTGAGCGCGCCAGCCCGCCCGCTTCGGTGAAGGTGAGGATGTCCGGCCCGTCGTCGTTGCGGATGCGCAGGATCACGCCGGTCTCGGCGCACTCCGCCCGCCAGTCCCAGTTCTGGCCATGCAGCAGCACGCCATCGGCCGTTGCTTCGGGCAGTGCGAAGGCTGCAGTGCAGCCGTCGGGGAAATGCTTGGTCGCCTGCTGGCGGCGCGCGGCCGCCACCATCTCGGTGCGGGCGTTCATCAGCACGACGGCAGCGAAGGGCTCACCGGCGCCTTCGGCGATGCCGCGCATCTCCTCGACATAGGTTGGATCGAACTTTTCGATCCCGGGCACCATCGCTTCGGCGCGTCGCTCCAGCTCCTTCCAGTCGACGCCGCTCTTCAGCAGCGACTCGGCATACATCCTGGCGCCGCGACGCAGCCGGTCTGCCGCCGCCTTGCCATGCATGCGGCCGCGTTCGCGCGGCGTCCCCGAGAGGTCGATGAGAGGAAACGGCGCGTAGTCCATCAGGTGCTCCCGAGCAGGGCTTGGCGGAACCGGTCCTTGAGATAGGCGCCGTCCTGCGGCGGCATGACGAACTCGAGCTTCTCCACGATCACCTTCACGAGGCGGAAGACGGGGCCCTTCTTGCGCCGGAGATCGGTCACGAGCTGGGCGATCTCCGACGCCTCGTGCACGGTGCCGACATCGGCGATGCCGCATCCCTTGGCGATGAGGCTGAGGTCGGTGCCTGCGCCCGAATCGGTCGGTCCATTGTTGAGTGGCGAGGTGTGGGTCGCCTGGTTGCCGGTTTCGCCGAACTTCTCGTTGTCGAGGACGCAGATGGCGAGATTGTCGGGCTGCTGCGCGGCCACCGTGGCGAGCGAGCCCATGCCCATCAGCATGTCGCCGTCGCCGGTGATCACCAGCACGCGCCTGGTCGGCTGGGCGAGCGCCAGGCCCAGCGCCATCGGCACGGTGGCGCCCATGGCGCCCCACAGCGGCATGTTGAGCGGCCGGTCGCCGGCGTCGGTGATGTCCCAGTTCGAGGAGCCCAGCCCCGCGATCACCAGGAGGTTGTCGTCCGCGCCCGCGAGGATCTGCTTCACGAGCGGTCGGCGTTGCAAGGTCGCCATCTTACTTCTTCCCGAAATTCTTGATGCCGATGAGCTTCTGGCGCAGCAGGACCGCGACGGCCTGGCCACCGTTGAAGGCGGCGCGCGCCGCGGCGTCGACCGTGGCCTTCACCTCGTCCGCCGTCTCGACCGAGTAGAGCAGAACGCCCATGGCTTCGAGCACCTTGGGCGTTCCCTGGCCCATCGGATATTGCCAGGAATTGAACTCGCCATAGTCGCCGCGCATGGTGATCAGCGTCAGGAAGGGAAAGCGCAGCGTCTTGGTGAGGCCCATCAGGTTGATGGTGTTGCCCACGCCCGAGCTCTGCATCAGCAGCACCGAGCGCTGGCCGCCCAGCCAGGCGCCGGCGGCAAG
>CANIRG010000213.1 GCA_947469635.1 Rhodospirillales bacterium
GTAGACAGTGGTGCCGATGTTGAAATGCTTGTTGTCGATGTTGCCGCCGAAGGCGCGCGGCTCGACCGAGCTGCACTGGCCCCATTCCGGCGGCGGCGCCACGCCCATGATGCCGAAGAACGGCTTCAGCTCGATCTCCAGCCCCCAGGGCATGGTGCAGACGCCGCGGTTGGAATCGATCGGGATGTGGGTCAGGCGATGGAACTGGAAGTCCTCGGGCAGCGTGCCCATCAGCGGCCGCTGCACGTTCCAGCCCCAGTTGGTGCGGAACTTGATGTCGAGCACCTCGACCGCCAGCACGTCGCCGCGCTCGGCGCCCTCGACATGGACCGGGCCGGTGAGGATGTGCCGGCCGAGGTGGGGCTTCAGCGTGCTCAGGATGGTACGGTGCTCGGGCAGCACGTTCATCGGTGGCTGCGGCAGGATCTCGGCCGCGCCCGACACGCAATGGATGGTGGCGATGTCGCCCGACTTGATCCTGAGCTGGGGCGGCAGCTGGCTGTCGAAATAACCCCAGTGGCAGGTCTCGGGTGATGAATGAAGCTCGTGCGTGGCCATGCGGTCCCCCTCGAAATCGTGTGCTCCTTGAAGCACGAACTGTGCCCTGCCAACCATCGAAATCGAGGCGCCATCCGCGCAAAACCGGTAAGATGCACGCCATGCAAAATCCTACGCTCGCGGCCTTGGCTGCTGTTGCCGCTGTCGCTTCGGCGTGCGCTGCGGCAGCTCAGACGTCGTCCCTCGCGCCGGACGAGATCGTGATCTACGTCCACACCGAAATGAAGAACACCGATTTCGTGGAGGGACTGGTCTGCGAATTGGGGCGCGTCCTCGTGGCGCCCGTTCGTGCGACGACAATCGATTTGCCGCTGCTGACGAGCTACCTCGCGACCCGAACCCAGTTGGACGTGGACAAGGTGGCGCAACCGTTCGCAGCCGCCACCGCGGGCGAGGGGCGTGTGTTCAGGTATCTGCTCCTCCCTTCCGATCTCAAGGCCGAAGGCCTGAATTACGTGTTCTCCAGCACCCAGCCCGATGGGGAGCCGGTGGCTGTTATGTCCAACATTCGGCTGACCCCGACCGACCGCAACCTGTCGCGCAAGCGTGTGTCGGATATCACCGCCGATCGGCTCTACAAACTGATGCTGAAGTCGATTGCATTCCTGTCTGGCCTAAGAACGAATGGTTGCATCATGAACTTTCCGCGCAATCTTCCGGAGCTTGACTTAAAGGCGGCTGAATTCTGCGACGGCGATAGAGCGTCACTGGTCGCGGCAGGCGTGCTGAAGGAGAAGCCCTTCGGCGCCTGCGCCAACGTGGCGATGGTTCTCCAATGAACTACCGCCATGTCTTTCATGCCGGCAATTTTGCCGATGCGCTCAAGCACACAGCGCTTTGCGAGCTGCTGCGGCTGCTCACGGCCAAGGACAAGAAGCTGTTCGTGCTCGACACCCACGCCGGGACGGGCGGCTACGATCTCGCCAGCGACCGGGCGGCCCGGACCGGCGAGGCGGAGGCCGGGATCGCGCGCCTCGTGGCGGCGGCGAAGCCCGATGCTCCGGCGGCGGTGACGCGCTATCTGGCGGCCGTCGCCGCCTACGACCGCAAGTTCGGCGCCCATGCCGGCCCGCCGCGCCGCTATCCCGGCTCACCGCGCCTGATCCGGGCGGCGTTGCGGCCGCAGGATCGTTTCGTCGCCTGCGAGAAGCACCCTGCCGATGCCCAGGCGCTGAAGCGGGAGTTCGCCGGCGACCTCAAGGTCGAGGTGCGCAGCGCCGACGGCTACCACGCGCTCAAGGCCGACCTGCCGCCGCCGGAGCGGCGGGCGCTGGTGCTGATCGATCCGCCGTTCGAGGCGACCGACGAGTTCGAGCGGCTGGCGCGCGCGCTCAAGCACGGTCTGCGCCGCTTCGCGATCGGCTGCTACGCGGTCTGGTATCCGATCAAGGACACCGCCGCGGTCGAGGCCTTCGTCGCCTCGGTCGCTTCGCCAAAGATGCTGCGGCTGGAGCTGCAGGTGCCGGAAACGGCGGCGGGCAAGCTCGCGGCCTGCGGTCTGCTGGTCGTCAATCCGCCGTGGCAGTTCGAGGAGGCGATGAGCGCCGCGCTGCCGTGGATCGCCGGCGTGCTGGGCGGGACGGCTAGCGTCGTTGCGCCGCCAGCCGGCGCTCATTCCACCGCGCCGGCTCGGGCACCAGCAGCGTGATGAAGAACGACACGAAGCACAGCGCCGCGCCGGCCAGGATCGCGCCGGTGTAGGAGCCGAAGAAATCGTAAGCGTAGCCCGCCGCCGGCGAGCCCAGCAGGGCGCC
Source organism: Rhodospirillales bacterium (assembly GCA_947469635.1). Lineage (GTDB taxonomy): Bacteria > Pseudomonadota > Alphaproteobacteria > Reyranellales > Reyranellaceae > Reyranella. The sequence goes on from CANIRG010000213.1 coordinate 2,313, forward strand.
GAAGGCCACGCCGCTGTAGAGCCCGCCGATGATCGAGCCCAACGCCTTGCCGCCGAAATAGTCCGCCGCCAGCGATGGCGCGATGGCCACGAACCCGCCGTAGAAGGCGCCGAAGACCAGGGCGAAGCCCACCAGCGCCCAGCCGCTGGTGGAGAGCGACCACAGGATCAGCATCAGGCCGGCACCGATATACATCAGGGCGAAGGACAGGCGGCGTCCCAGCCAGCTCGTGACGCTGGCGAACAGGAAGCGCCCCACCGTGCTGCCGACGCCCAGCAGCACGATCAGCATGACCCCGAAGCGCTCGCTGAGGCCGATGTCGCGGGCGTAGGGCGCGAGATGGACGAAGGGCACGAACAGGCCGAACGACATCAGCATGGCGCCTGAATAGATCGCCCAGAAGGGCCCCGACCGCAGCGCCTCGCCGATGGTGAAACCGGTCGCCGGCGCGTGGATGCCGCCGGGCGGCAGGGCATCGCCGTCGGGCGCCTGGCCGTAACGCTCGGGACTCCAGCGGATCAGGATGCCCGAGACGATCGCCCCGACCACCGTCAGGGCGGCGAGGATCAGGTAGGTCTTGCGCCAGCCGAAGGCCGCGATCAGCTCGTAGGCCAGCGGCGCGCCGACCAGCGTGCCGACACCGATGCCCGCGACCGCGAGGCCCGTGGCGGCGCCGCGCCGGCGCACGAACCAGCGCTGCACCGAGGCGATGCTGGGCACGTAGGAGAGGCCGACGCCGACCCCCACGCCGACGCTGTAGCCGAGATAGACCTGCCACAGGGTCGTGGCCTGCGAGGCCGCCACGAGGCCCAGCGCCACCAGCAGCAGGCCGCCGATCACCACCGGGCGCGGGCCGATGCGATCGGCAATCAGCCCGGCGGGAAAGCCCAGCATGAAATAGAGGAAGGCGCAGATCGAGAAGACCAGCGAAGTCTCGCCGCGCCGTGCGCCGAACTCGGTTTCCAGCGGCAGGAAGAAGGGCGCGAAGGAATAGGCCACCGCATAGCCCGTCAGCATGCAGAGGAACGCGCCGGCGACCACCCACCAGCCGGCAAAAACGCGCTGGCCGCTCACTTCTTCTCGTCGTCCAGCTTCCAGCCCCACATCTTGAAGGCGGCCTCTGCGAGGGCAGGGTCGAGCCCCGTCTCCACGAGCGTCACGCCGCGCCCGATTTCCTCGACCAGGACCCTGAGACCCTCGAGCCGCGCATGCTCCTTGTCGTCGCTGGCGATGACGTGCCAGGGCGCGTGCCTGGTGTCGGTCTTCTCCAGCATCTCGTCGTAGGCTTCGAGATACTGCTCGCGCCTCGCGATGTTGCGGAAATCCTCCAACCCGACCTTGTGCCGTTTGTGCGGCTTGCTCAGCCGCTCGATCATGCGCTTCTTCTGTTCCTTGGCGCTGACATGCACCAGGAGCTTGACGATGCGCACGCCGTCGTCGGCGAGCTGGCGCTCGAACTCGTTGATCTCGTCATAGGCCCGCTTCCAGGCCGATTTCTCGCACAGGCCCTCGACGCGCTCGACCAGCACGCGGCCGTACCATGTCCGGTCGAAGATCGACCAGTTGCCGGGGGCGGGGAGGCGCTGCCAGAAGCGCCACAGATAGTGGCGGCCCTGCTCTTCCCGGGTGGGAGCGCCGATGCGCCAGACCAGCGTCGAGCGCGGCTCCAGGCCACCGACCACACGCTGGATCAGGCCGCCTTTGCCCGCGGCATCCCAGCCATCGAGGCCGACCACGACCCGCCCGCCGGTCCGCAGATGATGAACCTGCAGGTCCACCAGTTTGTTCTGCAACTTTTTCAGCTCGCGTTCGTATTGCTTCTCGTCGATCGGTCCTTCGATCATGTCGATCTTGTCGAGCTTCGGCCACTTGCCCATCTGTTCCTCCGGTGGCGGATCGTGCCAGCCGCGGCAGGACAGGGCAATCGGCGCCGAGATTGACAGGACAACGGGCAGGACGACTAATCTCCGAAATGGCTGACTCCGAACCGACGATTCGCTACTCCGAGCGCGCCGGCACGCCGGTTCTCGAAGTGGGCGGGACCTGGACGGTGTTCACCATCCGAGGCATCGCCCGCAAGGCCGAGGAGGCCCGGCGAAAGGTCGGCAAGCGTGCGGCCGGCGTCGTCGATGCCAGCAAGCTGGAACGGCTGGATACGGCCGGCGCCCTGGAGATCCTTCGGCTCGCGAATGCCGCCGAAGGTGCCAAGATCGAGGTGAAGACCGGCCAGGAAGGCCATGCCAGCGTGTTCGAGGTCGTCCAGAGCCATATGGCGCCGACGCCGGACGCAAAGCACGAGAACTGGATCACCCATTGGCTCGAGGAAGTGGGGGCCAGTGTGCTCCACATCTCGCAACAGGTCGTCTCGCTGTGCGCCTTCTTCGGCGAGATCCTGGTCATCTCGCTGCAGGCGTGCCTGCAGCCACGCCGCTTCCGCATCACCGCTGTGATTCGACAGATGTACGAGGTCTGGATCAAGGCGCTGCCCATCGTGGGCGTCCTGTGCTTCCTGATCGGCGTGGTCATCGCCTATCAGGGCGTGCAGCAGCTCAAGCAGTTCGGCGCCGAGACCTTCACCGTCGAAGCCGTGGGCATCGGCATGTTCCGTGAGCTGGGCGTGCTGCTGACCGCCATCATCGTGGCCGGCCGCTCCGGCAGCGCCTTCACCGCGCAGATCGGAACCATGCAGGTCAACCAGGAGGTCGATGCCATGCGCACCATCGGCCTCAACCCGATCGAATGGCTGGTCATGCCGCGGATAGCGGCGCTGGTGATATCGATGCCGCTGCTGGCCTTCTGGGGCGACATGACGGGGATCGTGGGCGGCGCCGTCGCCTGCACCTTCTATCTCGATTTCTCCTTCGTCCAGTTCTTCGACCGGCTGCGCGACCAGGTTCCGCCCTGGCACTTCTACATCGGCATGATCAAGGCGCCCGTGTTCGGCCTGATCATCGCCGCCATCGGCTGCTACGAAGGCCTGCAGGTCAAGGGCAGCGCCGAGAGCGTCGGCCAGCTCACCACGCGCTCGGTGGTTGAAGCGATCTTCTGCGTCATCGTCCTCGATGCCGTCTTCTCAATCATCTTTCTGCTGGCGGAGGTGTGATGATGGAGGTGTTGGAGGGCGGCCAGCTCACCGATCACAGCGACGGCCGCGATGTCGTCCTGAAGCTGCGCGATGTGCGCACCCAGTTCGGCGACAACGTGATCCACGACAAGCTCGACCTCGATGTCTTTCGCGGCGAGATCCTGGGGCTGGTGGGTGGCTCGGGCACCGGCAAGTCGGTGCTGCTGCGGACCATCATCGGCCTCAACGATCTGCGCGGCGGCAGCATCGAGATGCTGGGTGTCGACACGCGCAAGGTGAGCGGCAAGGAGGAGCGCGCCCTGCAGGGCCGCACCGGCGTGCAGTTCCAGGACGGCGCGCTGTTCTCCTCCCTGACCGTCGAGGAGAACATCATGCTGCCGATTCGCGAGCATGCCGGGCTCGACGAAGCCACCATGCGCGGCATCGCGGCGCTGAAGATCGCACTGGTGGGCCTGCCGGCGGACACCGGCCACAAGAAGCCGTCGGAGCTGTCGGGCGGCATGCGCAAGCGGGCGAGCCTGGCGCGCGCCCTCGCTCTGGATCCGGAGCTGCTTTTCCTCGACGAGCCGACGGCCGGCCTCGACCCGATCGGGGCGGCGCATTACGACGATCTGGTCAAGAACCTGCAAAAGAGCCTTGGTTTGACCATCTTGATGGTCACACATGATCTCGACAGTCTTACCGCCGCCTGCGATCGCATCGCGGTCCTGCTCGACAAGCGCGTCGTGGTGGGTACCATGGAGGAATTGCTCGTCTATGAGGATGATTGGGTTAAAGACTATTTCCACGGTCCACGCGGACGAGCGGCTCGACATGAATAGGGGCGGGCATGGAAAATAGATCGCCTTATGTGCTGGTCGGTGCCGCGATGATCGTGTTCATCGCCGCCCTGGTCGGGTTCGTCGTCTGGAAGCTGCGCGCCGGCGACCGGACGTCGTACGCCTATTATTTCATCCGCTTCTCCGAGGACGTCCAGGGGCTCACGCCCGATTCCGGCGTCTTCTACAAGGGCCTGCGCGTCGGTCGGGTGCACGCCATCGAGCTCAAGACGCTGCACGACACCGCGCCCACGACGGGCCGGGAACGCATCCGGGAGAGGATCGAGGTCACGGTCGCGATCAACGCCGACATCGACATCCGCGAGAATTCCTACGCCGTGTTCGAGCGTCCCTTCATCGCCGGCTCCGCCTTCGTGCAGATCGTGCCGCGCAACGAGGTCGACGTCGTCAAGTCGAAGAACAAGGTCGACAAGAAGCCCTACCCCGAGATCCGCGAAGGTACGTCCTTCATCCAGGAGACGTCGACCTCGGCGCGGCAGGTGCTGGCCAAGTCGACCACCACCGTCGACCAGCTGAACAAGCTGCTGAGCGACGACAACATCACCTCCGTGAAGGACATGCTGAAGAACCTGTCGACGGTGACGGCGGGCCTGGCCAAGCAGGACGGCGCCATCCAGACGACGCTGGCCGAGCTGCCGGGGGCGGTGGCCGAGATCAACAAGACCTTCGACAAGGTGAACAAGCTCACAGAATCGCTCGGCCTGATCGCCATGGAGCTCGGGCCGCAGGACGCCGAGAGCAAGAAGGCGCTGGCCGGCAGGGAGCCGAGCGAGCTGCGCAAGACCATCGGCGAGGCGCGATCGGCGATGGCCAACATCGATTCCGCGGCTGGCCAGCTCAACAAGATCCTGGCCGAGAGCAAGGGGCCGGTGCGGAGCTTCACGGAGACCGGCTTGAACGAGCTTTCGCTGGCCGTGCGCGAGCTGCGCCAGCTCACCGCCAACATCAACATCATCGCCACCAAGCTCGAGCGCGATCCGGCGGGTTTCGTCTTCAGCGGCAAGCAGGGATACACGCCTAAATGAAATCCAGCCTGCTGGCTCTGGCGGCCCTCCTGACGGTTCCGCTCGCCGGCTGTCAGTTCCTGGCGGCGGCGAATTCGGCGACCGAAGCCTCCGATCTCTACACGGTGACGCCCAAGAGCACGTTCGACGGCGACATGCCCGACGTGCTCTGGCAACTCGCGGTCGAGGTCCCGGCGGCGGCGGCCAACCTCAACACCGGCCGCATCGCCATCGCCATGTCGCCGACCTCGTCGGACTATTTCGCCAAGGCGGCGTGGACCGATCGCGCCCCGCTGATGGTGCAGACGCGCATCGTCGATTCCTTCGAGAACTCCCACAAGATCGTGGCGGTGGCCCGCGAATCGATCGGGCTCAGGGCCAACTACGTGCTGCAGCCCGACCTGCGCAACTTCGAAGCGATGTATTTCTACGGCGGCGACCCGATCGCCCATGTCCGCATCATCGCCAAGCTGGTGCGCATGCCCGATCGGCAGATCATCGGCGTCGGCGCCTTCGAACGCTGCGTGCGGGCGCGCGCCGACAAGGTGCCCAAGGTCGTCGAGGCGTTCGACCAGGCCCTGGGCAGCGTCATGAAGCGGCTGGTGTCGTGGACCTTGCGCACGCCGCCGACCCGGCCGCCGAGCGAGAGCGCGCCCTACGATATCGAGAAGCTGCGCAATCCCGCCAATGCCTTCGTCGATACGCTGGGATGCCCCAAGGGCAACGATGCCTCGAGCGTGCCCGTCGCCGACGAATAAGGTCGCTCAGACCCGCTTCTCGACCATCGACCAGCCGAGAGTGGCGAGCGCCCGCGCGCGGTCGCCGTAGAGCGTCGCGGTGGTCGACGAGGCATTGCCGTCGAGGCCGCGCTTGTAGACGCCCTGCACGATCGAGGCGAGGCGGAACAGCGAGAAGGCGAGATAGAAGCTCCAGTGCTCGATGCCCTGGCGCCCCGTGCGGCGGGCATAGGCGGCGAGATACTCCTGCTCGGTAGGGATGCCGAACGCCTTCAGGTCCATGCCGGCATAGCCGCCCGAGGCGCCGAAGCCTTCGGCAAAATGATAGACCATGCAGTTGTAGCCGAGGTCGGCCAGCGGATGGCCGAGCGTCGACAGCTCCCAGTCGAGCACCGCCACGATGCGCGGCTCGGTGGGGTGGAGGATGGTGTTGCCCAGGCGATAGTCGCCGTGGTTGATGCGCGTCTCGTCGCCCGGTGGGATGTTGGCCGGCAGCCACGCCTTGAGGCTCTCCATCGCCGGGATGTCGTCGGTGCGCGCGAGGTCGTACTGGCTCGACCAGCGGGCGATCTGGCGCGGGATGTACTGCCCCTCGCGGCCGAACTCGCCGAGCCCGGCGGCGCGGTAATCGACGTTGTGGATGCGCGCCAGCACGTCGTTCATCGAATCGAACACCTTGGCGCGATCGCCCGGCGCTACGCCGGTCATCTCGGGATCGGTGATGATGCGGCCGGGCAGGAACTCCATCAGGTAGAAGGCCGTGCCGATGACCGAATCGTCCTGGCAGAGGGCGTAGGGCCTGGGCACCGGAACGTCGCTGTGGTCCGACAGCGCCTTGATGACCCGGTACTCGCGATCGACCTGATGCGCCGACGGCAGCAGCTTGCCCGGCGGCTTCTTGCGCAGCACGTACATGCGCCCGCCGCCGTCGGTGAGGTGGAAGGTCGGGTTGCTCTGTCCGCCCTCGAACTGCAGCACGTCGATCGGGCCGCGAAAGCCCTCGACGTTTTCCTTCATGTAGCCGGCGAGCTTCGCCTGGTCGAAGACGTGAGCCTCGCGGACGGCGGTGAGATTCGGGGGCAATTCGGACATCGCTGTGGCGCCGTCATGTCGTTTCAGGGACGCGCTCTTTCTAACGCTCGGAAGAAATTAATTCGAGGGATGATTGGGGAGGGAGGGGCGTAGCGATTCTCAAGACGGTGTAGTTGCCGTCACTCATGCCCAGAGGGAATCAATGTCCAGACTTCGTCTCATCCCCTACGCCGTGCTTGCAGCGGGCTTGCTGGCAAGCGGCGGCGCCTTCGCGCAATCGATGTCGACCATCGATGGCCGACAGGAATACCAGGAGCAGCGCATCCGCGAGGGTATCCGCGACGGGTCGATCACCCGTTCGGAAGCCAATCGTCTCCAGCAGGGCGAGCAGCGTATCGACCGCGCACAGCAACGCGCCCGCGCCGACGGCGTCGTGACGCCGGCCGAGCGTCGCCGTCTCGACGGCATGCTCGATCGCGAGAGCCGCGCCATCACCCATGAGCGCAACGACGGCCAGCGGCGTGACGGCTGGGGCGGCCAGCACCGCGATGGTCAGCACAGCTGGAACCGCGATGGTCACCAGGGCTGGAACCGTGACGGTCACCGCGGCTGGCAGGCCAACCGCGGCTTCGACCACCGCGGTGGAAACCAGCAGGCCCACGGCGGCCGCGACGGCACCGCTCATCACTACGGCCAGACAGCTCCGGCGACCGGCACCGCGCCGTCGCATCACGGTTGGACGGGCACGCGCGGCACGTCGCCCGGCACGCCCGCGCGGGTGGCCACCACGCCCCGCACCAGCACGCATGTCGCCACCACTCCCCGTGGCGGCGCGCGGACGGCCACGACCGCCGGCACCGGCGGCCGCAGCTTCGGTGGCGCGGGCCGTCATCGCTGACGGCTGACAAGACCTGCTGAAGATCGGCGGCTCCCTCGGGGGCCGCCGATTTTCGTTTGGGAGTGATTTCGACACCCCGATCGCCTAGTGTCCGCCGCATGGGCAAGAGGATATTGGTCACCGGCGGCGCCGGCTTTCTGGGCTCGCATCTGTGCGAGCGCCTGCTGGGCGCGGGGCACGACGTGCTGTGCGTCGACAACTACTTCACCGGCACCAAGCGCAACGTCGCTGCCTGCATCGGCAATCCGCATTTCGAGCTGATGCGCCACGACGTGACCTTCCCGCTCTATGTCGAGGTCGACGAGATCTACAACCTCGCCTGTCCCGCCTCGCCGGTGCACTACCAGCACGATCCGGTGCAGACGACCAAGACCAGCGTGCACGGCGCCATCAACATGCTCGGGCTGGCCAAGCGGGTGCGCGCCAAGATCTTCCAGGCCTCCACCAGCGAGGTCTATGGCGATCCGACCGTGCATCCGCAGGTCGAGAGCTACCGAGGCAACGTCAATCCGCTGGGGCCGCGCGCCTGCTACGACGAGGGCAAGCGCTGCGCCGAGACGCTGTTCTTCGACTATCATCGCCAGCACAGGCTGCGGATCAAGGTGGCGCGCATCTTCAACACCTACGGCCCGCGCATGCACCCCAACGACGGTCGTGTGGTGTCGAACTTCATCGTCCAGGCGCTGCGCGGCGAGGACATCACGCTCTACGGCGACGGCATGCAGACCCGCGCCTTCTGCTATGTCGACGATCTGCTCGACGGCTGGCTGCGCCTGATGGACCACACGCCCGACGATTTCACCGGCCCGGTCAATCTCGGCAACCCGGTAGAGCTGCCGGTGAAGCATCTTGCGGAGCGGATCCTGAAGCTGGTGAACAACGGCAAGTCGAAGATCGTCGTCAGCCGGCCCTTGCCGATGGACGATCCGCTGCAGCGCTGCCCCGA
>CANIRG010000214.1 GCA_947469635.1 Rhodospirillales bacterium
ACGCCGCAGGCGCGCGTCTCGAAGGATGGGCAACACCAAGACTGGGGCCCACCACTAGCGCGGGGTAACCCCCGCGCTTAGGTGGGCAACGCAACGGATGCTGCAACCTCGGCTCTTCCACGACCTTGCCCGTGGTCCATCCTTCGAGACGCTCGCTGCGCTCGCTCCTCAGGATGAGGTTGTCTTTGGAAGAAGCGTTAAAGTTAGCGCCTATGAGTGGCGCGCTCCCAGCAAAGACCTGTCAGGACGCCTTCGGTTCCAACCCCTGCGCCACCGCTTCGTCGACGCGCTCGAGCCAGATGAACTCCAGGCTCTTGCGGACCTCCTCGGGGATGTCGTCGTAGTCGCGGCGGTTGCGGGCCGGCAGCATCACGCGCTTGATGCCGGCCGCCGCCGCCGCCACGACCTTCTCCTTGATGCCGCCCACCGGCAGCACCAGGCCGCGCAGGCTGATCTCGCCGGTCATGGCGGTGTCGCTGCGGATCGTGCGGCCGGTCAGCAGCGAGGTCAGCGCCATGTACATGGCCACACCGGCGCTCGGCCCGTCCTTGGGCGTGGCGCCGGCCGGCACATGGACATGGATGTCGCTCTTCTCCAGCAGGCCCGCCTCGATGCCGAGCGTCGAGAGCTGGCCCTTCAGCAGGCTGAGGGCGGCCTGCACGCTCTCGCGCATGACCTCGCCCAGCTGGCCGGTCAGGATCAGCTTGCCGCCGCCGGGGCTGCGCGCCGCCTCGATGAACAGGATGTCGCCGCCCACCGGTGTCCAGGCGAGACCGGTCGCCACGCCGGGCACGCTGGTGCGTTGCGCCACCTCGTTCTCGAAGCGCGGTGCGCCCAGGATCTTCTCGACCTCGGCCGGGTCGAACGCGACCTTGGCCACCGAGCCTTCGGCCACCTCTACCGCGACATGGCGCAGCGTGCGGCCGATCTCGCGTTCGAGGCTGCGCACGCCCGCTTCGCGCGTGTAGCCCTGGATGATGTGCTTCAGCGCGGTGTCGCCGACCTCGACCTGCTCGGGCTTCAGCCCGTTGGCGTCGAGCTGGCGCCGCACGAGATAGCGCCGCGCGATCTCCAGCTTCTCGCCGGCGGTGTAGCCGGTGAGCGAGATGATCTCCATGCGGTCGCGCAGCGGGCCGGGCACGGTCTCCAGCATGTTGGCCGTGGCGATGAAGACGATGCGGCTCAAGTCGAACGGCACGTCGAGATAGTTGTCGCGGAAGGTGCCGTTCTGCTCGGGGTCGAGCACCTCCAGCATCGCCGCCGACGGATCGCCGTGCACGCCGGAGCCCATCTTGTCGATCTCGTCGAGCATCAGCACGCAGTCGCGCGTGCCGGCCTTGCGGATCGCCTGGATGATGTTGCCGGGCATGGCGCCGATGTAGGTGCGGCGATGGCCGCGGATCTCGGCCTCGTCGTGCAGGCCGCCCAGGCTGACGCGCGCGAACTTGCGGCCCATGGCGCGCGCGATCGACTGGCCGAGCGAGGTCTTGCCGACGCCGGGCGGGCCGACGAAGCACAGGATCGGCGCCTTGCCCTCGGGGGCGAGCTTGCGCACCGCGAGATACTCGACGATCCGCAGCTTGATCTTCTCCAGGCCGAAGTGATCCGCATCGAGGACGCGGCGCGCCTCGGCGATGTCGATCGGCTTCGGCTCGGGCGACGCCCACGGCAGCTCGATCAGCGTGTCGAGATAGGTGCGGATGATGCCGTGCTCGGCCGAGGCCTCGGGCGTGCGCTGCAGCCGGCGCAGCTCCTTGCGCGCCGCCGTCTCGACCTCGGCAGGCATCTTCGCCTCGGCGATCGCCTTTTCGAGATCGGCGAGCTCCTGCTTGCCCGAGCTGTCGTCACCCAGCTCGCGCTGGATCGCCGCCATCTGCTCCCGCAGGAGAATCTCGCGCTGGCGGGCATCGAGCGACGCCTTGGTCTGCTGGCCGATCTCCTTGGAGAGACGCAGCACCTCCAGCCGGTTGGCGAGCAGGCGCGACACCTTGTTGAGGCGCGACGCGAGGTCGACTGTCTCGAGGATGTCCTGCTTGTCCTCGGGCTTGGCGTCGAGGTAGGTGGCGGCGAGGTCGGCCAGCGCGCCCGGCTGCTCCGTCGCCTCGACGGTCTGGCGCAGCTCCGCCGGCACCTGGGGCAGGAGGTCGAGCACCTCGCGGACCTGCTGCTGCAGCACCAGGAAGCGCGCTTCCATGTCGGCGCCGCTGGCGGTGGGCTCCACGAGATGCAGGCCACGCGCCATCAGGAAGGGATGGCCCTCGACGAAGTCGGTGACGCTGAAGCGCTGCACGCCCTGGCAGACCAGATGATGGTTGCCATCGGGGGTCGTGACGTAGCGCAGGATGTTGGCGACGGTGCCGATGCGGTGCAGGTCGTCGGGACCCGGTTCTTCCTTGGCGGGATCGCGCTGCAGGAGGATGACGACCTGGCGCTGCTCGCGCGCCGCCTGCTGCGCCGCCGCCACGGACGACGGACGAGCGAGCGTGATGGGGAACACCATCTCCGGGAACAGCACGAAGCTGCGTACGGGCAGGACGATCAGCGCGTCGGACGGTAGCGTGCTCGCGGCAGGGCGATCGACGGCAGTGACATTGTCGGGGGTCATTGGCCGAGCCTCCGAGGATCGAGCGGGCGTGAATCGAGCTTGCCGAGGCGTATCACCAGGCAGCCGTTGGCGGAGAGGCTGCGCACGGCGCCGTAACGGCCGGCAGGCAGCGGGATGCGCCGCTCGAAGCGGCCCTGCGGCAATTCCAGTCGATGGATGGTGGCGCGCTTCAGCTCGTCGGGCAGCAGGCGCTCGCCGGCGAGGATCAGCACGCCGTCCTGGATGACGGCCTGGACCTTCTCGGCATCGACGCCGGGCAACGCCGCGAAGATGACGACGGCATCGTCGGTCTCCAGCACGTCGACCGGCGGCTCCCAGGCGACGCGATGCTGCGCCGCCGAGACCTGCGGCTTGAACACCTGGCGGTGCATGCGTTCGGCCTGGGCCAGCATGCTCAACGCCTCGGACCACATCCAGTTGCGCGGGTCGTCTCTGTTCATCGGGCGATTCCTTCCGTCGGCCTATATAGGAAGGAATTTCCGGATTTCACGTCATGGGCGGTGCGTCAGGCGACGTCGATCACCTTGAAGGTCCGCTGGACGCCGTCGTGCTCGGTCACCGACACATATTCGCCGATGAGGAAGTTGTGTCGGTCGAACTTGAAGATCGGCTCATCGTCCTCGTCGCCTTCCTTGTAGGAAAACGCCCATTTGCCGCCGCGCCGGTGGATCAGCCGGCCGATCTCGTCGTCGTCGCCCTTCCAGAAGCGCCGGACCGTGCAGCCGGCCTTGTTCAGCGACCAGCCCGCGCGGTCGAGATGCCCCTTGTCGTCGAGCGGGGCGGTGAATTCGTAGCCGTGCTGCGAGCTGCCGTCGGGGAAATCCGGTGTCCGGGCCAATTCCAGTCGAATGCGCTTCAGGGTCATGTGCACCTCCTCGAGTGTCGCCATCACCTTGGCGCTCGCCCCGCCGTGCCGGCCATGATCCAGATCAAGGGCGCTCGGCCTCGTCGTAGGCCGTCTTGATCATCCACCAGCAGAACAGCGCGCCGAACAGGGCGAGCGCCAGGCCGAAGAACAGGATGCCGAAGTCGTGCGCGGCAGACGCCAGGAACAGCCCCGTGAGGCCGCACAGGCCGGCAAAGATTCCCATGATCCAGTGAGACATCGTCTTTCTCCTCAATCGTCGTCGTCGAACAGGATTCGGCCCGCCGCCCCGTCGGGGTCGTCGTACTGGCCATTGCGCAGCGCCCACAGGAACGCCGCGAGCGCGAGCAGGCCGAGCAGCAGGGCTGCCGGCACGAGGATGAGCAGGCTATCCATCGCGGCGCACCCTGATGCCGAGGCGCAGCGCATTGCCGATCACCAGCAGCGAGGACGAGGACATGGCGATGGCGGCGATCAGCGGCGTCACCTCGCCGCCGATCGCCAGCGGCACGGCGCCGAGATTGTAGAGCAACGCCAGGGCGAGGTTCTGGCGGATCAGGCGCTGGGCGCGCCGCGCCACGCGCAGCAACTCGACCACGGGAAACAGCGCGTCGCCCTGGAACACGGCGTCGGCGGCATTCTGCGTGGCTTCGGCGGCACTCGCGGGGGAGACGGAGGCATGGGCCGCGGCAAGGGCCGGGGCATCGTTCAGCCCATCGCCCACCATCAGCACGCGCTTGCCGTCGCGGGCGAGCGCCGCCAGCCGCTCGACCTTGGCGGCCGGCGCGACCTCGGCCCGCCACGAGGTGAGGCCCGCTTCGGCTGCCGTCCGCGAGACGGCGGCAACGCGATCTCCCGACAGAAGTTCGACGGACAGGCCGTCGCGCTGCAGGGCGGCGATTGCCGCGACCGCGTCCGGACGCAGCCGGTCGGCGAAGGCGAACCTCACGGCGGCGCGGCCAGGGCGGGCAAGCCAGAGCTCGGAATGACCGTCGTCGATCACCGTGGCGACGCCGCAGAAGCCGGCCGAGCCCAGCCGCGTATTGCCATGCGCCAGTCCGAGACCTGGATGCTCGACGACTCCTTCTACCGTGGCCGCGTCGGGCGCGCTGCGCCTCAAAGCCTGGGCGAGCGGATGGCGGGAGCTGGCGGCGATGCCCGACGCGAGCCGGAGCCCCTCGCTGTCGCCGCCGCCGCCCACGAGCTCCGGCCGGCCGAGCGTCAGGGTGCCGGTCTTGTCGAGCACGACATGGTCGATCCGCGCCAGCCGCTCCAGCGCGGTGGGGGCGAGCAGCAGCACGCCCGAGCGCAGCAGCCGCGTGCTGGCCACGACCTGCACGACCGGCACCGCCAGGGCCAGCGCGCAGGGGCAGGTGATGATCAGCACGGCGGTGGCGATCACCAGGGCGCGATCCCAGGCGAGGCCTCCCACGACGATCCAGCCGAAGAAGGTGAGCAGCGCGGTCAGGTGAACCACCGGCGCGTAGGCGCGCGCAACGCGGTCGGCGAGGGCGATGAAGCGCGACCGGCCACGCTCGGCCGCCTCGACCAGCCGCACGATCTCCGACAGCAGCGTGTGCTCGCCGGCGGCGACCAGCAGCATGTCGCCCGCCACTAGCTGCTCGACGCGGCGGGACACGGTCCTGCCATCGGCCGAGACGACGGTGGCGCTGCGGCTGGCGAGGGCGAGCAGGGCGCGCACCGCCCGCCGGGCGCGCCCACGGGCGCGGCGGTCGAGGGTCCTTCCGATCAGCAGGAAGAAGACAAGGGTGATCGCCGAATCGAAGAAGGCATGTTGCTGGCCGATCCAGGTCTCGTGCAGGCTGATGACGCAGGCGAGCACGACGCCGATCGAGATCGGCACGTCCATGTTGGTGCGGCCGGCCTTGAGCGCGCCGAAGGCGGAGCGAAAGAACGGCCGTCCGGCATAGGCCACGGCCGGCAGGGCGATGGCGGCGGAGAGCCAGTGGAAGAGCGTGCGGGTGGCGTCGCCCATCGAGCCGTCGTGGCCCGACCAGACCGCCACCGACAGCAGCATCACGTTGGCCGCGGCGAAGCCCGCCACGGCGAGGCAGCGCAGCAGCGCGCGCGACTCGCGGTCGTCGTCGGCCGCGGCGGCCAGCGCCTCATAGGGCACGGGCCGAAAGCCCAGCGCCGCCACCACGCCTGCGTGGGCGTTGGCCTCGGCCACCGTTCCCTGCCAGCGCAGCGACAGGCGCCGCGTCGACAGGCTCACGCGGGCGCGCCGCATCGCCGGGTCGCGGGCGAGCAGGCATTCGATCACCCAGACACAGGCGGCGCAGTCGAGGCCGTCCACCAGCAGGTCGAGCTCGGCCTCGTCCGCACCGGCCGCGCGCGCGAATGTCGAGAAGTCGATCTCGAGCGGCACCGGCCGATGGGCGTGGCTGTCCTCGAGGCGCCGATAGAAGGAGCCGAGGCCGGCGGCGCCGATGATGGCATGGGCGCCGGCGCAACCGGCGCAGCAGAAGGTCTCGTCGCCACGCCCGCGCACCGGCTCGCCACAGTGCGCGCAGGTTCGCGCGGCCGAGGCGGCGGCAGGCGCCGCGAAGAGGATCGCGTCGGTCACTGGAGGAACATCCGCCGCGTGACGGCGAAGCGCTGGCCGTCGCGCTCGACGACGACGTCGAGGTCCCAGTTGCCCCGTGCGGGCAGCTCGGCGCGACCGCCGAAGCGGCCGTTGCCGAGATCGTCGAGGGCGACGCCGATCGGTGCCCGCTTCTCGACGGGCCGCACCAGCTCGGCCGATACGCGGGCGGCGGTCAGCGGCCGTCCCGACGCATCGGACACGGCAAGCTCGAGGCGGTTGGCGTCGGCGCGCCATGCGGTGTCGACACGCCAGCCGGGCGCGTCCTGGCTTTGCTGGGCGGCGACGATGGTGTTGTAGCGTAGCCCACGGTCGCGCGGCTTGGGCGTGGAGAGCCCCGAGAACGAGCTGACGGCAAAGGTGATCATGATCGCGTTGACGGAGATGACGACGGCGAAGCCGGCGACGAAGAGCCAGGGGATGTAGCGGCTGCGCGAGGCGAGGGCGGTGGACATGGTTCCTCCTAGGGCGCGGGGCCGACGAAGACCGAAGCGTGCGCTGCGCGTTGCCGCCCCGCCGTGTCGCGGACAATGAACTCGATCGGCCTGGAGCCGCGGGGCGCGGTGCCGGCGGCGACGGTGAGGAAGACGCGAAAGGTCCCCACTGAATCCGGCCGCACCGTCATCCGGGTGCCGGCGCCTGCGCCCTCGACCTCGGGCGCGAGGAAGCCGAGCGTGACGCCGGGGAGCTTTTCGACGGCGAGCTCGAAGCGCACCTCGGCCTGGGTCTTATTGAGGATCTTCACGGTGTAGGAGTTGCGCACGTCGCCGTTCGAGAGCCGCACGATGTTCGGGCTGCGGTCGCGCTGGACGGTGAGCTCCGTGTCGGTGCGCAGGAAGAACGCCACCAGGATCACCGCCGAGACGACGGCGAGCAGGGCTGCATATAGAAGCGTGCGCGGGCGCAGCGGCGTCCACTCGACGCCGCGAGCGCCCTGTTCCTTGGCCTGCTGGTTGGCCAGCGTGTCCCAGCGGATCAGGTCCTGCGGCCGGCCGACCTTTACCATCGTCTGGTTGCAGGCATCGATGCAGAGGCCGCAGCCGATGCATTCCGTCTGCTGGCCGTCGCGGATATCGATGCCCGTGGGGCAGACCGCGACGCAGAGGTTGCAGTCGACGCAGTCGCCGCGCCCCTCCCAGCCCTGGCCGGCCTTGTGCTTGCCACGTTGCTCGCCGCGCCATTTCTGGTAGGTGACGATGACGCTCTGCTCGTCGAGCATCGCGGCCTGGAAGCGCGGCCACGGGCACATGTAGGTGCAGACCTGCTCGCGGGCCCAGCCGGCCAGCAGGTAGGTCGTGGCGGTCAGCAGGCCGATGAAGAAGTAGACTTCGAGCGAGGCCGTGCCGCGGAAAATGCTTACCAGCGTGGTCGGCGCGTCGACATAGTAGAAGATCCAGGCACCGCCCGTCGCCGCCGCGATGACGAGCCACGCCGCGTGCTTGAGGCCCTTGCGCGCGGCCTTGCCGAACGAGATGGGCGCCTTGTCGAGGCGCATGCGCTCGTTGCGGTCGCCTTCGATCAGCCGTTCCACCAGCATGAAGAGGTCGGTCCAGACCGTCTGCGGGCAGGCGAAGCCGCACCAGACGCGGCCGAACAGCGAGGTGGCGAAGAACAGGCCGAAGGCCGCCAGGATCAGCAGGCCGGTGACGAAGTAGATCTCCTGCGGCCAGATGACGACGTCGAAGAACCAGCCGCGCCTTCCGTCGAGGTCGATCAGGATCGCCTGGTCGGGCACGCCGGGACCGCGATCCCAGCGCAGCCACGGCACGAGATAGTAGATGCCGAGCAGAAGGATGAGCGCCGCCCACTTGACGCGTCGCCACAGGCCTCGGACCGCACGCGGATAGACCTTGATCCGGGTGAGATAGAGCGGCAGCGCGGCCTTGGCGGTGCGCAGCGACACCGCATCGTCGTCCTTGTGCCTGGTGTCCATTTCATGCCTGCGGGCGCTCAGCGTCCGCCGCCGAGCGAATGGACGTAGAGGGCGAGCATCTTGAGCGTGGCCTCGTCGAGCCGCTCGCCCCATGCCGGCATGCTGCCATTGCGGGCGTAGAAGATCGTGCGGTAGAGCGAGTCGCGATCCCCGCCGTAGAGCCAGATGCCGTCGGTGAGGTTGGGTGCGCCGAGCTCCTGGTTGCCCTTGCCGTCGGCCTGGTGGCAGGCGAGGCACTGTTCCTGGAAGACCTTGGCGCCCTCGGGCGTCGGCTTGGCGCGACCCGAGAGGCTCAGCACATGGTCGGTGACAGCCGCGACCTGCGCCGCGGTCAGCAGCTCGTCGGCGCCGAAGCGCGGCATCAGCCCCTGGCGCGACTTTTCGTTGGCGTTGCGGATGCCGTGCTGGATGGTCGTGTGGATCTGCCCGATCTCGCCGCCCCACAGCCACTTGTCGTCGGCCAGGTTGGGATAGCCGACGCTCCCCGCACCGCCGGCGCCATGGCACTGGATGCAGTTTGTCTGGAAGGCCGAGCGCCCGCCGGCCAGGGCGAAGTTGAACAGGCCGGTGTCCTTGCGGATGTCGGCGAGGGAGGTCGTGCGGATGCGGTCGACGAAGGCGGCCCGGGATTTCGTCTGGGCCTCGAGCGAGCGTGCGAGGTCGGCGCGATTGGTGTGGCCGAGCAGGCCCTCGGTGTGTCCGCGCAGCGACGGCCAGGACGGGTAGAGCACGCAATAGACGAGAGCGAACACGATGCAGGCATAGAAGGTATAGACCCACCAGGTCGGCAGCGGCGTGTTCAGCTCCTTGACGCCGTCCCATTCGTGGCCGGTCGTGTCCTGGCCGGAAACGGCATCCTTCTCGATCTTGGTCGGCATCGCCGGCTCCTCAGGATTCGTCGTTGAGCGGGATGCGGGCGTCCTGCTCGAAGCGGCGGCGGTTGGCCGGGCGCAGGACCCAGAACAGGAGGCCCGCGAACAGCATCACCGCCCATACCGTCCAGATCGAGGACAGGGCCTCGCCCAATGTGTCGATGCTCATGATCCTCTCCTCACTGCCGCAGACGGTCGGGCGGGATGTCGCCGAAGCGCACCATCGTGCCCAGCACCTGAAGGTAGGCGATCAGGGCATCGAGCTCGGTGATGGCGGGCGAGGCTGTATTGAACTTGCCCACGACCGCGCGCGGGTAGCGCTTGAGCAGGTCGGTCGGGTCGGCATCGGGAGTGACCTGGGCTTCGAGATCGACGCGCGCCTTGGCGATCATCTCGTCGCTGTAGGGGGAGCCGACGGCGCGCAGCGCCTCGAGGTGCCGGGCGATGTCGTCGAACTCGAGCTTGCGTTGGGCCAGGAACGGATAGGCCGGCATGATGCTCTCGGGCACGACGGCGCGCGGCGAGACCAGGTGGGCGGCGTGCCAGTCGTTGGAATAGCGGCCGCCGACGCGGGCGAGATCGGGGCCCGTGCGCTTGGAGCCCCACTGGAACGGCCGGTCGTACATGCTCTCGGCCGCCAGGCTGTAGGGTCCGTAGCGCTCGACCTCGTCCTTGAAGGGACGGATCTGCTGGCTGTGGCAGAGGTAGCAGCCTTCGCGGATGTAGATGTTGCGTCCCAACTGCTCGAGCGGCGAGTAGGGACGCACCCCGTCGACGCGCTCGATCGTGGTCTCGATGGTGAACAGCGGGATGATCTGCACCAGCCCGCCGATCGAGACGGTGATCAGGGTGAGGACCACCATCAGGATGACGTTGGTCTCGATCTTCTCGTGACGAAAGAACATGGTGCGCGTCTCCTAGGCCGCGATGGCGAGGCGGGGACGCGCGACGGCGATCTCGGCCGTGCCGCGGATCGTGCGCCACATGTTGTAGGCCATGATCAGGCCGCCGCTCAGGAAGAACAGGCCACCCAGCAGGCGGATCATGTAGAAGGGCTTCATGGCGGCCACCGTCTCGACGAACGAGTACTGGAGGAAGCCGAGCTCGTCGTAGGCGCGCCACATCAGGCCCTGCATGATGCCGCTCACCCACATCGCGGTGATGTAGAGAACGATGCCGATGGTGGCGATCCAGAAGTGCCAGCTGATCAGCCGCGTCGACCACATCTGCGTGCGGCCCCACAGCACCGGCACGAGATAGTAGAGCGTGCCGAAGACGATGAAGGCGACCCAGCCCAGCGCGCCGGAATGGACATGGCCGATCGTCCAGTCGGTGTAGTGGCTGAGCGAGTTCACGGCCTTGATCGACATGACCGGGCCCTCGAAGGTCGCCATGCCGTAGAAGCCGACGGCGGTGACCGAGAAGCGCAGGCCGGGATCGGTGCGCAGCTTGTCCCAGGCGCCCGACAGCGTCATCAGGCCGTTGATCATGCCGCCCCAGCTCGGCATCCACAGCATCACCGAGAAGGCCATGCCGAGCGTCTGCGCCCAGTCGGGCAGCGACGTGTAGTGCAGGTGATGCGGCCCGGCCCAGATGTACATGAACACCAGGGACCAGAAGTGGACGATCGACAGACGGTAGGAATAGACCGGCCGGTTCGCGGCCTTGGGAATGAAGTAGTACATCATCCCCAGGAAGGCCGCGGTCAGGAAGAAGCCGACGGCGTTGTGGCCGTACCACCACTGGATCATCGCGTCCTGCACGCCGGTCCAGACGCCATAGCTCTTGGTGCCGCCGATCGACACCGGCATCGAGAGGTTGTTGACGATGTGCAGCATCGCGATGGTGATGATGAAGGCGAGGTAGAACCAGTTGGCGACGTAGATGTGCGGCTCGCGGCGCTTCAGCACCGTGCCGAGATAGGCGATCAGGTAGGCCACCCAGACGACGGTGA
>CANIRG010000215.1 GCA_947469635.1 Rhodospirillales bacterium
GGAGCTTGTCGTCATGAATTTGCCTGCGGCATCTGCATCGGCAGCATGACGCGAAACACCGTTCTACCGGGTTCGCTGTCGTACTCGATGGTCCCGCCATGATCGTTGACGATCTTCGCGACCAGGGCGAGGCCAAGGCCTGTCCCGGTCGGCTTGTTGGTGACGAAGGCGTCGAAGAGATGCGGACGCATCTCGTCGGCGATGCCGCGTCCGTTGTCGCGTACCGATACGACCAGCGGCAGGTTCACGCGCGCCTGCTGCCCCGGCAGCGCCAGCCGCAGTCCGTGGCGGAAGGCGGTCGACAGCTCGATCTCGCGCTCGCCGTCGCCCGGCACCTCGCATGCGTTCTTCACGAGGTTGAGCAGGACCTGGATCAGCTGGTCGCGGTCGCCGTAGACGTCGGGCAACGACGGATCGTAGCTCTCGACGAAGCGGACATTCTTGCCGAAGCCGTTCTCGGCGATGCGGCGCACATGGTTCAGCACCTGATGGATGTTGAGTGGCCCGCGCTCGATCGGCCGGCCGTCGGCGAAGGCTTCCATGCGGTCGACCAGGGCGACGATGCGATCGGTCTCCTCGCAAATCAGGGTGGTGAGCTCGCGCTCGCTGTCGGGAACCGATTGCTCGAGAAGCTGGGCCGCGCCACGGATGCCCGACAGCGGGTTCTTGACCTCGTGCGCCAGCATGGCCGCCAGCGCGCTCACCGCGCGGGCGGCGCTGCGATGAGACATCTGCCGGTCGATGTTGCGTGCAATCGACTGCTCGACCAGAGACACCGCCACCAGCCCGTCGCTCTCGACGATCGGAGAGAGTCTCAGGGCACAGAAGCGATTGCCGATACGTGGCGAGGCGAGCGTGACGCCGTTCTCGGCAACGGCACCACCGGTCGCCAGCACCTGCTCGAGCAGGGAGAAAAGCGGCGTCTCCTCCGGCACGAACTCGCTCAAGGGATGATTGACCAGGCGCGCCCGACCGACACCGAAGAACTGCTCGGCCGAAAGATTGGCGTAGTGGATGAGGCCGGAACCGTCGACCACGACGATCGCTTCGGAAAGCGAATCGAGGATCGAGTTGGAGAACTGCTCGCTGGCGGCATCGGAACGCCTGAGGGTGCGCAAGACCATGTCAGGCGGCCTGACGGTCGAGCGCAGGCAGATAGAACGACGCCAGCAGGGCCTTCACCTTGGCGGGCTCGGTCTCGCGATTCACCGCAGCCCGGAACTCGGCCGAAGCCGGCAGGCCCTTGGAGTACCAGCCGAGATGCTTGCGCGCCATGCGTACGCCGGTCTCGGCACCATAGTGGATCAGCATCGTCTCGAAATGCTCGCGCACCACGGCGTATTGCTCCGTGAGCGACGGGTCGGCCGTACGCTCGCCTGTGCGCAGATAGTGGATCGCCTGATTGAGGAACCAGGGCCGCCCATAGGCGCCGCGTCCGATCATGACACCATCCGCGCCGGACTGCGCCAGCGCCTCGTCGACATCGTCGAGCGTGTTGATGTCGCCGTTGACGATGACCGGCAGCCTGGTCGCGGCCTTCACCTCGGCAACGAACGCCCAGTCGGCATGGCCGTCGTAGAACTGGCAGCGGGTCCGGCCGTGCACGGTGAGCATCTTGATGCCGCACTGCTCGGCGATGCGCGCGAGGTTGGGCGCGTTGCGGTTGGTCGAGTCCCAGCCCGTGCGCATCTTGAGCGTCACCGGCAGCTTCACGGCCTCGACGGTGGCGGCCAGGATCTTCGCCGCGTGCACCTCGTCGCGCATCAGCGACGACCCGGCATGGCCGTTGACCACCTTCTTCACCGGACAGCCGAAATTGATGTCGATGATGGCGGCGCCGCGATCCTCGTTGAGCTTGGCCGCGTCGGCCATCACCTGGGGCTCGCAGCCGGCGAGCTGGACGGACATCGGGAATTCTTCCGGCGAGTTCTTGGCCATCAGCAAGGTCTTGCGGTTCT
This sequence comes from Rhodospirillales bacterium, assembly GCA_947469635.1. Classification (GTDB taxonomy): domain Bacteria; phylum Pseudomonadota; class Alphaproteobacteria; order Reyranellales; family Reyranellaceae; genus Reyranella. The sequence goes on from CANIRG010000215.1 coordinate 1,959, forward strand.
CACGCACCATCGCCGCCGAGGCGATCATTTCGGACACGACCAGCCCTGCCCCCGCCCGCTTCACCATCTGGCGGAAGGGCATGTCGGTCACACCGGACATCGGTGCCAGGATGACCGGGTCTTCGATGCGGATGGAGCCGATGTCGATGGGAGTGGGGCGCGGTTTCAGTTTGGGCCTCTGATTAGTTTCTAAGCATCTTGTGCAGTGCACAATAATTGAGCGACAGATAGCCGGTCCACCCAATTCAGGCAAGCACCTCAAGTGCGTCGCATGCGCCCCAATGTTATCAACAGCCGATGACCAGATGCATAGCCCTGATCGTCGCCGCCGGCCGTGGAACTCGGTTCGGCGGCCCCCTGCCCAAGCAATATGCCCTGCTGGGGGCGCGAACGGTGCTCTACCACACATTACTGGCTTTCAAGGCGGCACCGCAAATCGCCGGTTCGAGGGTCGTGATCGCATCCGGCGACGAGCTTCTGTATGAGGCGGCCACGGCTGGCCTCAATCTCCCTCCACCGGTCACTGGCGGTGCGAGCCGTCAGCAATCCGTCCTGAACGGTCTGGAAGCCCTCGTCGCCGAGGCTCCCGATTTCGTCGCCATCCATGACGCTGCCCGCCCCTTCGTACGCCCCGCCGATGTTGGCGCATGCCTCGGTGAGGCTGCGAAGCCCGGCACCGATGGCGCGATCCTGGGCGTGCCCGTGACAGACACGTTGAAGCGTGTCGACAAGACCGGCGCCATCTTCGAGACCGTCCCGCGCTTGCACCTGTGGCGCGCCCAGACACCACAGATCTTCCGATTCGGCGCGCTGCTGGCCGCCCACCGCGCGGTGGCTTCCCTGGCAGAGAGAGAGGCCACGGCGCTGACCGACGATGCCGCCGTCGCCGAGCGTGCGGGACTGAGACTTGTCATGGTTGCCGGCAGCGAGGACAACTTCAAGATCACCAGGTCAGAGGACTTGCAGCGCGCTACCAGGATGGAGACTCGGACAGCCTCAGGCTTCGACGTTCACGGCTTCGCTCCAGGCGATTCGGTCATGCTGGGCGGCGTCACCATTCCACATGCCCAGGCGCTGGCCGGCCATTCCGATGCCGACGTGGCGCTGCATGCCTTGACCGACGCGGTGCTGGGCACGATCGGCGCCGGCGATATCGGCAAGCATTTCCCGCCGTCCGACCCGCAGTGGCGCGGCGCCTCGTCCGACCGTTTCCTGCGCCACGCCGTCGACCTGCTGACGGCGCGCGGGGGCCGGATCGTCCATCTCGACCTCACGTTGATCTGCGAGGCGCCGCGCGTCGGGCCTCATCGCGACGCGATGGTGGCCAGCATCGCGCGCATCACCGGCATTGCGCCCGACCGGGTGAGCGTGAAGGCGACCACGACCGAAGGATTGGGCTTCACCGGCCGCCGCGAAGGCATCGCGGCCCAGGCCATTGCCACCGTCGAGCTGCCAAGGAGCTGAAGGATGTTCGATCACGAGATGAGGGAAACCGCCGAGCGTGTGCTTCTCCTGTGCCGCAAACACAAGCTCAAGGTCGTCACGGCCGAATCCTGCACCGGCGGCCTGATCGCCGCGACCCTGACCGCCATCGCCGGCTCCTCCGACGTCGTCGACCGCGCCTTCGTCACCTACTCGAACGAGGCCAAGCGCGAGATGATCGGCGTTCCCTGGGACGCGATCCTGGACCATGGCGCGGTGAGCGAACCGGTGGCGCGTGCCATGGCGACAGGCGCCCTCGCCCGGTCGAATGCCGACATCTCAGTGTCCGTCACCGGCGTCGCCGGACCAGGCGGCGGTTCCGCGGAGAAGCCGGTTGGGCTGGTGCACCTGGCTGCGGTGCGCCGGGGCTTCGAGGCGGTGGCCGAGCACCATGTCTTCCCGGGCGACCGCGACGGCATCCGCCGCGTGACGGTGCTTACTGCGTTGACGATGCTGGCGTCGCTGGCCGAGCGGTAGACCCGCCGTAGAGCTTGCTCGCCCGCGCCTCGAAGGCGGCGACCATGCGGCGAACCGCTTCTGCGAACAGCAGGCGCACGGTCTGCTGCAGCAGCATCGAGCGGAAGTCGAACTCGAGCTCGAAATCGATCAACGTTCCGTCGGCGTGCGGCAGAAACTTCCAATGGCTGACGAGATGGCGAAACGGCCCTTCGGTGCCGGTGGTGTCGATGCGGGGGCCGTCGGCGTGGTCCGACGCCCGCACGACGCGCGACACGAACTTTTCATGGAAAGGGCCGAAGCCGATCGCGAACTCGGCGATCTCGACCGCGCCCTCACGCCTTCGGATGCGCGCAGCGTGACACCACGGCAGGAACTCCGGATAGCGTCCGACGTCCGCCACCAGCTCGAACATCTGCATCGGCGTGTAGCGGACGGCGCGCCGCTCGGCGTGACGCGTGATCAAGTCGAACGACGCCCTCGCGCCGCGCGCAGGCGGGCAAAATCATCGCCCGCGTGATAGCTCGACCGGGTGAGCGGCGAGGCCGACACCATGTGGAAGCCCTTGGCTCGCGCCATCGCGGCCAGCTCGTCGAACTCGGCCGGCGTCCAGAAGCGGTCGACAGGCGCGTGCTTGGGAGTCGGCTGGAGGTACTGGCCGACCGTCAGGAAATCGACGTCGGCGGCGCGCAGGTCGTCCATGACCTGCAGCAGCTCCTCGCGCGTCTCGCCCAACCCGACCATCAGGCCGGACTTGGTGAACATCGAGGGGTCGATCTCCTTCACGCGCGCCAGCAGGCGAAGCGACGTGAAGTAGCGCGCACCCGGACGGATCGTGGGATAGAGCCGCGGCACCGTCTCGAGATTGTGGTTGAAGACGTCGGGACGCGCGGCGACTACCGTCGCCACGGCGCCCTCCTTGCGCATGAAGTCGGGAGTCAGCACCTCGACCGTGGTCGTGGGCGCCGCGCGATGGAGCGCGATGATGACTTCCGCGAAATGGGCAGCGCCGCCGTCGGGAAGATCGTCGCGATCGACGGAGGTCACGACGACATGGCCGAGGCCGAGCTTGCCCACGGCTTCGGCGATGTTGGCCGGCTCATGGGGATTCAGCGCGCCCGGCTTGCCCGTCGCCACGTTGCAGAAGGCGCAGGCGCGGGTGCAGACCTCGCCCATGATCATGAAGGTGGCGTGCTTCTGCTTCCAGCACTCGCCGATGTTGGGACAGGCCGCCTCCTCGCACACGGTGGAGAGGCCGTACTGGCGCATCAGCCGCTTGGTCTCGGCATATTCCGGCGAGTTGGGCGCACGTACGCGAATCCAGTCCGGCTTGCGCTGGATGGGACTGTCCGGCCGATGCGCCTTCTCGGGATGGCGTTCGGCGCGGGTCAGAAGTGGCTTGTCGAGCGAACCGTCCATGACACGTCAGATATGGAGCGTCCGGCCGTAGGCCGCCAGCACCGACTCGTGCATCATTTCCGACAGGGTGGGATGCGGGAACACCGTGGCCATCAGCTCGGCCTCGGTGGTCTCCAGCGTCTTGGCGATGCTGTAGCCCTGGATCAGCTCGGTCACCTCGGCGCCGATCATGTGGGCGCCCAGAAGCTCGCCGGTCTTGGCGTCGAAGATCGTCTTGATGAAGCCTTCGGGTTCGCCGAGCGCGATTGCCTTGCCGTTGCCGATGAAGGGAAATTTGCCGACCTTGACCGCCAGGCCCTTGGCCTTGGCCGCAGCCTCGGTCATCCCGATGCTGGCGACCTGCGGCTGGCAATAGGTGCAGCCCGGGATGTTGGCGGTGTTCATCGGATGAACGCCCTTCACACCCGCGATCTTCTCCACCACCAGCACGCCCTCGTGCATCGCCTTATGGGCAAGCCAGGGCGGGCCGGCGACATCGCCGATGGCATAGACGTTCGGCTCGCCGGTGAAGCCCCACTGGTCGATGACGATATGCGTCTTCTCGACCCTGACCTTGGTACCATCGAGCCCGAGATTCTCGACATTACCGACGATACCGACGGCCGAGATCACACGATCGACGGTGACCTCCTGGGCCTTGCCACCCGACGTGATCGTCGCGGTGACGTTGTTGACGCCCTTCTTCAGGTTCGACACGGTGGCGCCGGTCAGGATCTTCATCCCCTGCTTCTCGAAGGCGCGCTTGGCGAAGGCCGAGACCTCCTCGTCCTCGACGGGCAGGATGCGGTCGAGCACCTCGCACACCGTCACCTCGGCGCCCATGGTGCGATAGAAGCTCGCGAACTCGATGCCGATCGCGCCCGAGCCGATCACCAGCAGCGACTTGGGAAACTCCGGCGGCACCATCGCTTCCTTGTAGGTCCAGACGAGCTTGCCGTCGGACTCGAGACCGGGAAGCTGCCGCGCCCGCGCGCCCGTGGCCAGGATCACGTTCTTGTAGCTGAGCGTCACGTTGCTCTTGTCGTTCATCGCCACGGCGAGCTTGCCGCTCCCCGCGAGCTTGGCCGCGCCGTCGAACACGGTGACCTTGTTCTTCTTCATCAGGCCTTTGACGCCGTTGCTCAGCTGGCTTGCCACCTTGCGCGAGCGCGCAACGATCTTGGCCGGATCGAACGACACCTCCTTCACCGACAGGCCGAAATCCTCGGCATGCTTGAAGAGGTTGTAGACCTCGGATGTGCGCAGCAGCGCCTTGGTCGGGATGCAGCCCCAGTTGAGGCAGATGCCGCCCATATGCTCGCGCTCGACGACGGCCGTCTTCAGGCCAAGCTGAGCCGCGCGGATGGCGGCGACGTAGCCGCCCGGTCCGCCGCCCACCACGATGAGGTCGAAACTGGTCTCGGCCATGGCGTGCTCCTAGGCCAGCATCGCGGCGGGTTGCTCGATATAGCCGCGCAGCGTCTGGAGGAACTGCGCGCCCATGGCGCCGTCGACGACGCGGTGATCGACGGCCAGCGTGCAGTTCATCATGTTGCGGATGACCATCTGGCCCTTGCGGGCGACGACGCGCTCCTCGCCGACGCCGACGGCCAGAATCATGGCCTGCGGCGGGTTGATGATGGCGGAAAAGTCCTTCACGCCGAACATGCCGAGATTGGAGATGGTGAAGCCGCCGCCCTGGAACTCCTCGAGCTTCAGCTTGCCCACCTTGGCACGCGCCGCGAGATCCTTCATGTCGGTCGCGATCTGGGCCAGCCCCTTCAGGTCGGCATTGCGCACGATCGGCGTGATCAGGCCGCGGTCGGTGGCGACGGCGACGGAGATGTCGACGGCGCCGTACTGGATCATCTCGTCCTCGGTCCAGGAGGCGTTGCAGTCGGGATGATCGCGCAGCGCCTTGGCGCAGGCCTTGATCACCATGTCGTTGACCGAGACCTTGGTGCCCTTCTTCTCCAGCACCGTGTTGATCGCCTGGCGTGCCGCCAGCAGCGCGTCGATCTCGAACTCGCCGGTGAGATAGAAATGCGGCACGGTCTGCTTGGACTCGAGCATGCGCCGCGCGATCACCTTGCGGATCGACGTATGCGGCACGCGCTGGTCGCCCGGCGCGGTGAAGATCGGCTGTGGTGCCGGCGTTGCCGCCTTGGGCGCCGGTGCCTGCGTCGGCGGCTTGGGCGCAGCGGCCGGTGCCGGGGCGCCTGGCTTGGCCGCGTCGACATCGGCCCTGACGATGCGGCCGTTGGGGCCGGAGCCCTTCAGGCTCGCCAGATCGATACCCTTCTCCTTGGCGATGCGTTTGGCGAGTGGTGAAGCGAAGAGGCGGGTGCCCTGCGGCTCGGCAGGCTTCGCCAGTACCGGTGCCGGAGTTGCTGCAGCAGGAGGGGGAGCGGCCTTCGGCACAGGGGCCTCAGCCTGCGGCGCAGCAGCCTGAGGCGGCGGCGCCTTGGCTTCCGTCTCGCCCTCCTCCAGCAGGATGGCAATGACGGCATTCACCTTCACGCCCTCGGTGCCTTCAGGCACGACGATCTGGCCGATTTTGCCCTCGTCGACGGCTTCGACTTCCATCGTCGCCTTATCGGTCTCGATCTCGCAGACGACCTGGCCGGACTTGACCGTGTCGCCGGCCTTGACGTGCCACTTGGCGAGCTTGCCCTCTGTCATGGTCGGCGACAGGGCGGGCATCAGGATATTGATCGACATGGTCCTGCTCCGCGTTCAGCGATTGCAGACCGCGCGGGCGGCCTCGACGATAGTGTCGATCTGCGGCAGCGCCATCTTCTCGAGGTTCGCGGCGTAAGGCAGCGGCACATCGAGCCCGTGTACGCGCTTCACCGGCGCGTCGAGCCAGTCGAAGGCCTCCTCCATCACCAGCGCCGCCAGCTCGGAGCCGATGCCGGCGAACGGCCAGCCCTCCTCCACCGACACCAGCCGGCTGGTCTTCTTCACCGAGGCCACGATGGTCTCGGTGTCGAAGGGGCGGATGCTGCGGAGGTTGATCACCTCGGCATCGATGCCGCTCTTGGCGAGCTCTTCGGCCGCCGCCAGCGCCTTGCCGACCATGATCGAGAAGGCAACGATGGTGACGTCCTTGCCCGGCCGCTCGATCTTGGCCTTGCCGATCGGCAGCACGAAATCGGGATCGTCCGGCATGTCGAACGACTGGCCGTAGAGGATTTCGTTCTCCAGGAAGATCACCGGATTGGGATCGCGGATCGCGGCCTTGAGCAGGCCCTTGGCGTCGGCCGCGCTCCACGGCGCCAGCACCCGCAGGCCCGGCACATGCGCGTACCAGCTCGCGTAGCATTGCGAATGCTGGGCGCCGACACGCGCCGCCGCGCCGTTGGGGCCGCGGAATACGATCGGGCAGGTCATCTGGCCGCCCGACATATAGTGGGTCTTGGCCGCCGAGTTGATGATCTGGTCGATCGCCTGCATGGCGAAGTTGAAGGTCATGAACTCGACGATCGGCTTCAGCCCGCCGAAGGCCGCGCCGACGCCGAGGCCGGCGAAGCCGTGCTCGGTGATCGGCGTGTCGATGACGCGCTTGTCGCCGAACTCTTCCAGCAGCCCCTGGCTCACCTTGTAGGCGCCCTGGTACTGCGCCACCTCCTCGCCCATCAGGAAGATCTTGCCGTCGCGGCGCATCTCCTCGGCCATGGCGTCGCGCAAGGCTTCGCGCACGGTGGCGCGCACCGTCTTGCCCGTCCATTCGGGCTCGGCCGCCGGTGCCGGCGTGCTCGGCGCCTGGGGCGCCGCCGCCTTCGGCTGGGGCTCCGCCTTGGGAGCCTCGGCCTTCGGCGCTGTCGGCGCGGCAGCCGGAGTCTCCGAAACGGTCTCTCCTTCGGCCGCTAGGATGCAGATCGGCGTGTTCACGGCCACGCCTTCAGTGCCCTCCTGGACGAGGATCTGCGCGATCGTGCCTTCGTCGACGGCCTCGACTTCCATCGTCGCCTTGTCGGTCTCGATCTCGCAGATGACCTGGCCCGACTTGACGGTATCGCCGACCTTCACGTGCCACTTGGCGAGCTTGCCCTCCGTCATGGTGGGCGAGAGCGCGGGCATCAGAACCTGGGTGGACATTCGATCAGACTCCGACCAGCACGTTCGTCCACAATTCCGACGGGTCGGGCTCGGGGCTATGTTGCGCAAACTCGGCAGCGTCGTTCACGATCTTGCGGATCTCGGCATCAACCGCCTTCAGCGCCGCCTCGTCGGTCAACTTGTCCTCCATCAGGCGCTTGCGCAGATGGTCGATCGGATCGCGTTCGTTGCGATACTTGTCGACCTCCTCCTTGGTCCGGTACTTGGCCGGGTCGCTCATCGAATGGCCGCGATACCTGTAGGTCTGCATCTCGAGGATATAGGGACCGGCGCCGCTGCGCGCATGCTCCACGGCCTTCTCCGCCGCCGCCCGCACCGCCAGCACATCCATGCCGTCTATCTCCTCGCCCGGAATGCCGAAGGCCTCGCCATGGCGATAGAGCTGGGTCGTGGCCGAGGCCCGCTCGACCGACGTGCCCATGCCGTAACGGTTGTTCTCGATCACGTAAATTACAGGAAGCTTCCAGAGGGCGGCCATGTTCATGGCCTCGTAGACTTGCCCCTGGTTGGCGCTGCCGTCACCGAAGTAGGTCACCGACACGTTCTTGCTGTCGTTGTACTTGTGGGCGAAGGCGAGGCCGGTGCCGATCGGCACCTGGGCGCCAACGATGCCGTGGCCGCCGTAGAAATTCTTCTCGCGGCTGAACATGTGCATCGAGCCGCCCTTGCCCTTGGAGTAGCCGGTGCTGCGGCCCGTGAGCTCGGCCATCACGCCCTTGGAGTCCATGCCCGCGGCCAGCATATGGCCGTGATCGCGGTATGAAGTGATGATCGCGTCGCCCTTGACCAGCGTCGACTGCATGCCCACCACGACCGCTTCCTGGCCGATGTAGAGATGGCAGAAGCCGCCGATCAGCCCCATGCCGTAGAGCTGGCCCGCCCGCTCCTCGAAGCGGCGGATCAGCAGCATGTCGCGATAAAAGGATTTCAGGTCTTCGGCGCTCACGCTGTTGTCGCCTGGCTGCGACGACTTCTTGGCGGGAAGAGATTCGACCGTCGGCGTTGCAGCCGGATTCGCCATCGCAGTTCTCCTCGTGAGCCCCACGGCGGCTTATAGCATTGCCGATGACGATGTGGTTGATCCGTCGACAAAAAATCGAGTGTCTTGGGGCGTGCGGCGCAGCAATTGAGCGATTGTTTGCCTACGACCGAGCGCGCCGGAAAGTTTCTTTCGAACAGCCGCTCAGCGAGGCGTCATCCCAGCAACACTCACCGCGTTGGCGTGAAGATGATAATGTCGTCCTTGCGCGCATAGTTCAGCAGGATGCGGGCGCGCTCGTCGAGCATATCGGGGTCGAGGCTCTGATTGCGCAAGGCCGCAACGCGCCGCTCCCAGATTTTCCGCGTCGCCTCAGCTTCGGCGAGATTGAGGGCGGCCGTCTGCACCTCGCGCTGGAGATGAGCCATGGCCAGCA
>CANIRG010000216.1 GCA_947469635.1 Rhodospirillales bacterium
CATCAGCACCGAGAGGCCCAGGATCTCGATGCCCAGCGCCTCGATCACGGCGTTGGCGGCGAGCGTGGCGCCGACATTGCGGCCGAGCTTGTCGCCGGCACCCAGGACCGAGCGCAGGTCGAGCGCCTGGATCTCCGAGCGCATCAGCACCTGGACCTGGTGCAGCACGCGCTGGGACAGCTTGGTCGGATCGTCGGAGGCGTACTTGCCCTTGGCGTCGAGGTTGAAGTTCATCATCTCCGCCAGCCGCCGCGGATCGCGCACGCGGTAGGACACCTGGCCCTGCACGGTCACGTCCTGGAAGTCGGCCGTCGTCTCCTCGACCATGAAGGGATCGTCGGCGCTGGCGGTCGGCACCAGCGCGATGCCCGCGGTCGGCGCGAAGTAGAAGAACGACAGGCCCGCACCCTCGCGCGCGAGCTTGCCGTTGCGAAAGTAGAGGATGTGCTGGGTGGGCTCGCTCTTGATGAAACGCACGCCGAACATTGGTCTCTCCCCCGTTTGCCAGCGCGCATCTAGGAGCGCGCCGGCCTGCCGTTCAAGGGGGCCCGACCCTCACGCCTCGCGGAACCAGTTGGCGAGGTCCCAGGTGTTGTTGTCCCAGCCGCTGAGCTCGACCACGAGCTTGTGCTTGACCGCCGCGGCGCCGAGCCGGGCCACCACTGGGATTACGACGACGTTCTCGATCACCAGCTCGTTCAGCTTGATGAGCATGGCGGCGCGCTTCACGGGATCGAGCTCGATCTGGGCCGCCTTGTGCGTGTCGTCGTATTCCTTGTTCTGCCAGCGCGTGATGTTGCGGCCCTGCCACTTGTTCTCCTTGGTCGCCACCTCCCAGGAAACGAACTGGCGCAGGAAGGCCTCGGGGTCGGGCTGGCTGCTGTTGTTGTACATCTGCAGGTCGCAGTAGAACTTGGTGTAGGTGTCGGGGTTGGCGACGTCCGACGAGAAGAACACCGACGCCGTCACCGCCTTGACCTCGATGTCGATGCCGGCCTTCTGGCAGGCCTGCTTGACGATGGCCTGGTTCTTCTGGCGCGGCTGGTTGATCGAGGTCTGGTAGACGAGCTTGAGCTTCTTGCCGTCCTTGGCGCGGACGCCGTCGGCGCCCGGCTTCCAGCCGGCCTTGTCGAGGATGGCGATGGCCTTGTCGACGTTGAACTCATACTTCGTCGCCTTGGAGCGGAAGCGGTCCGGATTGTTGATGAAGTTCGCCGTGGCGACGCCGGTGCGGCCATAGATGTGCTTCTCGACCGAGTCCTTGTCGACCAGCAGTGCCAGCGCCTGACGGACCGCGAGGTCCGACAGCAGCGGATGGGTCGTCTTCATGCTGGCGCGCTCGCCGTCGACCTCGGTCCAGGGATCGCGCGTGTTGAGCTGGATGTGCTCGATGCCGCCGCCCTTGCTCAGCACGACCTGGCCCTTGCCGCCCTTCTCGAGGCGCAGAAGGATCTCGTCCTCGACCTGCAGGTTCCAGGCGAAGTCGAACTCGCCGGTCTGCAGCACCGCGCGCGCCGCCGACACGGCATCGCCGCCGCCCTTCATCTCGATGGCGTCGAAATGCGGGCGGTTGGGCTGGTGGTAGTTCGGGTTGATCACCCCCGCGACCATGTCGCCGGGCTTGAAGTCCTTGAACATGTAGGGGCCGGTGCCGACCGGCTTGAGGTTGGTCGGCGCGTCGCGCGACTTGTCGCCGATGTAGTCGGCGAACAGATGCTTGGGAATGATGCAGCCGGCCTGGGCCACGAAGGCGTCGGCCCAGAAGGGCGTCGGCTGCGGGAACTTCACGACGACGGTGTGGGAATCGACCTTCTCGACGACCACGTCCTTGTACGAGCCGCTGGTCACCGCGGCCGTGCCCGGATGGCGGGCATATTCCCAGGTGAAGACGACATCGTCGGCGGTGAAGGGCTTGCCGTCGTGCCAGGTCACGCCCTTCTTCAGCTTCCAGGTCACCGATTTGCCGTCGGCCGCCAGCGTGCCGTCCTCGCGGCCCGGAATGGTCTCCGCCAGGACGGGCCGGAGGTTGCCCTCGCCGTCCCAGCCGGCCAGCGGCTCGTAGAAGACGCGCGAGCCGTCCTGGTCCTTGGTGCCGACGGCGAAATGCGGATTGAGCAGGGTCGGACCCTGCCACCACATCACCTTGAGAAGGCCGCCGCCGCCGCGCTTGGTCGGCTTGTAGACCGGAGATGTCTGGGCCATCGCCACGCCGGCATGGGCCAGGAGCTGAGCGGCCAGCGGCGCCGTCAGCCCCACCGCCACCAGCCGTCGCGCGAAGGCGCGACGGGACATGCCGCCGCCCTTCACCCGGTCGATCAGACCACGCAGATCACGTTCGTTCATCGGATGCTCCCATCCTTGATTGTTGAAGTCGCCCTGTCGCCGCTCCCGCTATCCTGCAAGATGCGTGCAGTTTCGATCGGAACAGGCTGCGCCGGGGCCGTCAACGACTGCGCACAGGCTTGATTCCGGTCGCGCGGCGCGCGATACCCGCCTGCCCCCAAGCCTTCCACCGGCGGGGTGCGCGGCGGTCCAAACCCCGTGCCTTCCATCTCCAGCGGAGTCCACATCCCATGCCCGACGTCACCACGACCGCCGCCGCGCCCAATCCCCATCTCGCGGCCTACGCCGCCCGCGGGCTCAAGGGCCGCATCCTTTCCGGCGTGCAGCCCACCGGCAATCTCCACCTCGGCAACTATCTCGGCGCCATCCGCAACTTCGCGCGGCTGCAGGACGACTACGAGTGCCTCTATTGCGTGGTCGACCTCCACGCCATCACCCAGCCGCAGGACCCGGCGCAGCTCGCGGCGCAGACGCGCGAGATCGCGGCCGCCTTCCTGGCCGCCGGTATCGACGCCAAGAAGCAGATCATCTTCGCCCAGTCGCTGGTGCCGGCACATGCCCAGCTCGCCTGGGTGTTCAACTGCGTGGCCCGCGTCGGCTGGATGAACCGCATGACGCAGTTCAAGGAGAAGGCGGGCAAGGACCGCGAGGCCGCCTCGCTCGGCCTCTACGCCTATCCGGCGCTGATGGCGGCCGACATCCTGATCTACAAGGCCACGCACGTGCCCGTGGGCGAAGACCAGAAGCAGCATCTCGAGCTCACGCGCGACATCGCCATCAAGTTCAACAACGACTTCAAGGCGCCCGACTTCTTTCCGATCACCGAGCCGCTGATCTTCGGCGCCGCGACCCGCGTCATGAGCCTGCGCGACGGCACCAAGAAGATGAGCAAGTCCGACCCATCGGAATTCTCGCGCATCAACCTCACCGACGATGCCGACGCCATTGCGGGAAAGATCCGCCGCGCCAAGACCGACCCGCATCCCATGCCCGACACGGCGGCCGATGCCGAGAAGCGGCCCGATGCCGACAACCTGCTCGGCATCTATGCGGCCCTGGCCGACCAGGAGAAGGACGCGGTGATCGCTGCCTTCGCCGGCAAGCAGTTCTCCGAGTTCAAGGGCGCCCTCACCGAGATCGCGGTGGCCAAGCTCGGCCCGATCGGCGGGGAGATGCAGCGGTTGATGAAGGACCCCGGCCATGTCGACGCCGTCCTGCGCGACGGCGGCGAGCGGGCGCGGGCGATGGCCGAGCCGATCCTGGCCGAGGTCTATCGGACGGTCGGTTTCCTCAGGCCGTGAGGCCTTGGTTACGAAAAGTGACGTGTTAAATAACGATGAATCAAACGGGCGGGCGTCGGCCCGCGCCACGGCAGGCACGAGTCGCAGGGTCGCGGACGCAATCATCCGTCGACCATAGGCGCGCGCCAGAGGACGACCTATTTCGGTCGTTACTCATTGGACCGCGGGCCTCCTGGAGGCCCGCGGTCCGATAAGAGCTTACCCCTCCATCCGCGTGAGGGCCCATTTGACGGTGAGGCCCTCGCCCGGAACCCGGCCGACCAGCACGATCTGCTCGGTGCGGCGCTGGCGGCCTTCCTCGCCGAGATAGATGCTTTCGGCGAGGCCGATGCCGGCGCCCGTCGCGCGCAGGCGCCAGCCGCGGCCACTGGGCAGGCGCATCAGAACGGCCTGGCCGCTTTGCGCCATGGTCGCCTGCACGCCGGGATGGAGATGGAAGCGCACGATGAAGCGCCGGTCGGGATGGGTCACCGGACCGCCCTCCGGCCCCGCGAACATGTCCTCGCCGCGCAGGTCGCCGCCGTCGGGCGAGAGCCACAGCCGCCGGCGATGGACGATGCCGTAGAGCGAGCGGTAGCCGTCGTGGCTCATGTCGAGCCATTGCGCGCCCTGCTCCTCGGCGCGGTCGATCACGACGTTGCCGGCACGGTACTCCATCGTGCCGAGCTCGTTGATCTCGGTCGAGTTGGTGTCGTCGATCACCGCCGTTGAATGGGCGGCGGTGAAGCGCATGAAGTGCCGCCATTCGCGCGGGGCGCCGGGGTAGATGCCGCAGTTGACCACCAACCGCTCGTGCGCGGCGCTCATCTCGAACGACAGGGTGCCGGCATGGGCCATGGCATCCATGCCGCGGCCGGGCGGGCTGCCGGCATCGACGATGACCAGCGAGGTGCCGGCGGCGAGGCGCTGGAAGCCGCTCATCAGCGCGAGGCCGGGCGCGCCCTGGTTGGAGCCGGAGCGCGCCAGGATGAGATCGATCAGCGTGCGGTCGCCCTCCCAGCTGCCGTTGAACAGGGAGAGACCGCCGTCGCCATGGCGGAAGAAGCGCAACATCGGCGCCAGCCGGTCGATCGCGGCCACCAGCTCCGCGGGGGCCTGGCGCTCGGCCGAGATCAGGGCCGCCTTGATGTCGATCAGGTCACGCAGCACCTCGACCTGCAGATGCGGCGCGCGCTCGGCCACCACACCGTCATGCAGCACGTAGCGCTTGAGGAAGCGCGAGAGCCGCGCGAGCGTGTGCTCGAGGCTCTTGTCGAACGTCTTGCCGTCATGAACGAAGGCGAGGTCGGCGAACACCAGCGCCTTCATCACCGCCACTGTCTCATGGCCGGACAGCCCGGACTGGGCGATGCGCCGCAGATGCACGCGCTGACGGGCGAGCGAAGCGACGAACCGGCCGGAGAATCCCTGATCCGCGGCGGCGGCCAGCCAGTCGTAGTGACGAATCCACGACACGAGTCGGGCAGCCGTGACGTCGCGCCGCCAGGTCTGGGGCGACCAGCGCCATTCGCGATCGGACCAATCGTCGATAAGGCGCACCGCGAGCTGCGCAGCACCCGTCTCGCCGGAATCGCGCAGGTCGCGCAGCCAGCCGAAACTGTTCAGCGCCGCCAGCCACAGCGGATTGGCGTCAGGCCGCTGCCATGGCGGATCGTCGCCGGTCGGCAAAACCTCGCCGACGATGCCATGGGCGATGTACTCGCCCGCGAGCAGGCGGCGGCCTTCCGTCGCGTCGCCCGGCCAGGAATCGGGCGCCACGGCGAAAAAGCTCCGGGGCGCGCGATAGCCCAGCGTCAGGGAATAGAGGGGCTGCGCAAGGAGCCAACGGCCGAGCCGGCGGGAGTTGCCCGCAGGTGAGCTGTCGGCTGAACGGGGGGGCCGGGCTCCGGCGACCAAACCATCACCGCCCCGGCGTGTATCGGAAGCGACCAGCGTCATGGTGATTATACGTTCGTTAGCCTATGAATAATTTCAAAGACTTAGAGGAAGTTCTGACTAGTTTACATCAATTGTAGGCGTCTGGCGATGGCCCTTGAACGGTAGCTGACACTCCCCAGATTGATTCCCAAGGAAGGCCTCGATGGCTTCCTGGGCCGCTCGCTCCACGGAGGAGGGTTTATGAGCCGTGTGTCGATGTTCAACTCGCCCCTGCTGCTGGGATTCGACCAGCTCGAGCGCACGCTCGACCGGCTGACCAAGAGCGCGGAGGGCTATCCGCCCTACAATATCGAGAGGATCGGCGAGGACGGCCTGCGCATCACCTTGGCCGTGGCCGGCTTCACGCTCGACGATCTCACGGTCGAGCTGGTGGAGAGCCAGCTCACGGTCCGCGGCAAGCAGGCCGACGAGAGCGACCGGGTGTTCCTCCATCGCGGCATCGCCGCACGCCAGTTCCAGCGCGCCTTCATGCTGGCCGACGGCATCGAGGTCACGGGAGCGCGCCTGGATAACGGCCTGCTTGCGATCGACATGGTGCGGCCGGCGGCGGAGCCGCGAATTCGCAACATCCGTATCGACGGCGGAAAGGGTTCCGCCGCTTCCGACACCACAATCGACATCACTGCTCGCCGCCAAGGAGGTAGCCATGGAAAATAATATCCCGGTCTTCACCCCGCTCGCGGAAGACGCCTTCCTGAGCCTGGGCAACCAGCAGATCGCCTATGTGAAGGCGATCAACCTGCCCGACGGCGCCCATGCAGTCGGCATCTTCTCCGCCGACGGCAAGCCGATGGCCGCCGCGCCCTCGATCGAGATCGCCCAGGCGCTGATCCGCCAGCACGAGCTCGAACCAGCGCTGGTGCACTAAAGAGGGCCACGCGGATATTGCTTTCCTCCCCTTCGCGGAATCCGCGAAGGGGAGGTGTCGACGTCTTACGCCGACACCTCCCCAGAAGACTGGGGAGGAAAGGGACTAGGCCGCGCTTTGGGCCTGCATGGGCTCCACGAGCAACGCGAAGAGCGCGTCGGCACTGTCGGTGGCGCGCAGCTTGTCGACCAGGGAGCGGTCGCGCAGGAGGCGCGAGACCCGGGCCAAGGCCTTGAGGTGATCGGCGCCGGCGCCTTCCGGCGCCATCAGCAGGAACACGACGTCGACGGGCCGCTCGTCGATCGAATCGAAATCGACGGAATGGGCGAGGCGCGCGAACACGCCACAGGGCTTGCCGAGGGGCGCCATGCGCCCGTGCGGAATCGCGATGCCGCCGCCGATGCCGGTCGAACCCAGCCGCTCCCGCTCGAGCAGACGGTCGAACAATCGCCGCTCGTCGAGCTGGTAGAGGGTGGCGGCGCGACCTGCCAACTCGGCTAACAGAGCCTTCTTGCTGGATGCCTTCACGGCGGCCAGAATGGCGTCTGGACCGGGCAGCAAATCGGCAATTTCCACAATGTCACCAGTTAGTTAACGGGCGGGGCCAAGCTGCGGCCGGCGCGCGAACGCGCCCCTATAGGCGCGTCGCCCGGACCGGTCAAGCCACCCCTGAGGTTCGTTGGTGGCATCGCTCCAGCGTCAGTCGGCCGGGCCGCCCAGTGCCTGCGAAGCGATCACCGCCGAAGGAAGATTGCCGGGCATGCTGCGCCCCATGCCGAGCCTGCCCAGCCGCCGACGCTCGGCCGACGAGGGAATGCGCATGGCCTCGCGATACTTGGCGACCGTCCGGCGGGCGATCTCGACGCCCTCGTCCTTCAGGAGATCGACGATGCGATCGTCCGACAAGGGTTGATTCGAGCTCTCGCCACCGACCAGGTGGCGGATACGCGACCGCATCGACTCCGACGACACGGTGGCGCCGGGCGTGCGCGACGGCAGGGCCGAGGTGAAGAAATACTTCAGCTCGAAGATGCCGCGCGGCGTGGCAATGTACTTGTTGGAGGTGACGCGGCTCACGGTGCTCTCGTGCAGCTCGGTGGCGATGGCGATGTCGCGCAGCACCAGCGGGCGCAGCGCGCTCACGCCGTGGCGGAAGAAACCGTCCTGCTGACGCACGATCTCGCGGGCGACCTTGAGGATCGTGGTGGCGCGCTGCTCCAGCGTCTTCACCAGCCAGTTGGCCGACTGGAAGCGCTCGGCCACGAAATCGCGGTCGGGCTTGGCGCGGGCGCCCTTCATCAGGGTGGCGTGATAGTGGCGGTCGACCAGAACGCGCGGCAGCGCTTCGGTGTTGAGCTCGATGTGCCAGCCCTCCTCGCCTGTCTCCGCATCCTTGGCCGGCGTCAGGGTGAGATCGGGGGCAACCGGCTGGATCGGCTCGAAGTCGAAGGCCTGGCCGGGGCGTGGATCGAGGGTGCGCAGCTCGGTCAGCATGTCGCGCAGGTCTTCCTCGTCGACGCCGCAGCGGCGCCGCAGCTGGCCCAGCTCGCCGGCCGCGACGAAGTCGAGATTGTCGAGCAGCGCCTTCATGGCCGGGTCGAGCCGGTTGCGTTCGGCGAGCTGGGCCGCCAGGCACTCGGCGAGGTTGCGGGCAAACAGGCCGGCCGGCTCGATCTGGCGCAGCCGCGCCCAGATGCGCTCCACGACCTCGACCGTGACGCCGACGGCCTCTGCGACCGCTGGTGCTTCCAGGCGGCAATAGCCCGCCTCGTCGAGACCTTCGGCCAGCTTCAGGGCGATGCGGCGCTCGCTTGCGTCGGCGAATATGAGCTCGAGCTGCTCCAGGATATAGGCCGCAAGCGAGCGCGGTCGCTCGGCCACGAAATCGAGCGCGTCGGGGAGATCGTCGCGCTGGGCGTTGCGGGTGGCGGCGCCATCGCCGCCACGATCGGCGAATTCACGGGTCCAGCGCTCGTCGGCCTCGGCCAGCGCCGGCGCGGCTGCAGCCAGGGCGTCCGCCGTATCGGTGGGCGCCTCGACCTTCACGACCTCGATGTCCGGGCCGGGACCGTCCTCGGGTGCGCCTTCCGACAGAAGGGGGTTCTTTTCCAGTTCCTGTTGAATGAAGGCCGCGAGCTCGAGGTGCGAAAATTGCAGCAGCTTGATGGCCTGCTGAAGCTGTGGAGTCATCGCCAGTGTCTGGCGCGACGCCATAATGAGACTCGGACCGATACGCATGGCACCCACCCCTGAGGTCATTTGACCTCTCCCTGAGGGGGTGAAGCAAGGGTCGTGCCAAATCACACGTGGTGTGATTTCAGTGTGCGAAAATATCCAGCTCAGGCCATCCCGCGACGTCGAGACGGGCGCGGGTGGGCAGGAAGCGGAAGGCAGCCTCGGCCAGCTCGGTCCGGCCCTCACGTGCCAGCAGCACATCGAGCTTGGCCTTGAGCCCATGCAGATAGAGCACATCGGAGGCAGCATAGGCGAGCTGCTGGTCGGTCAATGTCTCGGCGCCCCAGTCGGAGGTCTGCTGCTGCTTGGAAAGATCGACCTCCAGCAGCTCCTTGCAGAGATCCTTCAGGCCGAACCGGTCAGTGAAGGTCCGGGTGAGGCGGGCCGCGATCTTGGTGCAGTAGACCGGCTCGCAGCGTACGCCCAGCGCATGTTCGAGCACAGCGATGTCGAAACGGCCGAAATGAAAGAGCTTCAGCACCTGGGGATCGGCCAGCAGCGCCGCGAGGCGAGGCGCCTTGTGCGGGCCGCGCGGCATCTGCACGAGATGGGCATTGCCATCACCGGAGGAGAGCTGGACCAGGCAAAGCCGATCGCGATGGGGATTGAGGCCCATCGTCTCGGTGTCGATCGCGACCACCGGTCCGAACGACAGATCAGCCGGCAAATCGCCGCGATAGAGCTTGTTGACCATTCAGTGGATGCCTCGCACGACCCAGCATGGTGCCCAGGAGAAGACTCGAACTTCCACGCCTTTCAGCGCTAGTACCTGAAACTAGTGCGTCTACCAATTCCGCCACCTGGGCACGGCATGCGGGTCTGTGCGGGGCGTGAGTTAGGGCGGCGCCGTCACGATGTCAACTAGAGTGCTCTTGCGTCCCTTCAACAGGGGCTATAGGCAGCCTGTATGAACAGCATCCGGCAGGTCACGGTCTTCGGCGGCTCCGGCTTCATCGGCCGGGCCATTGTGCGCGAGCTGGCGCGGCAGGGCTTCGTCGTACGGGCCGCCGCCCGGCGCATCGAGGTCGCCGACGCCCTGAAAACGGCGGGCGACGTCGGCCAGATCACGCTGATGCGCGCCAATATGCGCGTGCCGCAATCGGTCGCCGCCGCCATCGCCGGCAGCCAGGCGGTGATCAACGCCGCGGGCATTCCCTTCCAGCGCGGTCGCCAGCGCTACGAGCAGGTCCATGTCGACGGCGCCCGCACCATCGCCCAGGCCGCCAATGCCTTCGGCGTGCAGCGGCTGGTGCATATTTCCGGCATCGGCGCGGACTCCCGCAGCTCGCGCAATCGCTTCATCCGCTCGAAGGTCGCGGCCGAGAGCGCGATGATCGGTGCTTTCGAAAATACGGTCGTGCTGCGGCCGAGCGTGGTGTTCGGCCCCAACGACCAGGTCTTCAATCGCATGGCCCGGATCGCCTGCGTGGCGCCGTTCATGCCGGTTGTCGGCAACGGCCGCGCCCGGGTCCAGCCGGTGTTCGTGAGCGACGTCGCCAAGGCCGCCGTCGAGGCCGTCGTGCGGCCGGAAGCGGCCAAGAAGGCCTACGAGCTGGGGGGCCCGCGCATCTACACCTACCGTGAGCTTGCCGAGCTCGTGCTGCGCGAGATCGACCGCAGGAAGCCGATCATCGGCATTCCGGCCCCTTTGATGAAGATCGCGGGCTTCCTCGCAGAGTTCCTGCCGGTCCCGCCGCTCACTTGCGACCAGGTCGATCTCCTGACCCAGGACAATGTCGTCCGGGCCGGCGCGCTGGGCTTTGCCGAACTCGGCATCGAGCCGATCGCCGCGGAAGCCATCCTGCCGACCTACCTCGACCGCTTCCGCATCGGCGGCCGCTACAACCAGCACGCTCCGGCCTGAAATCAAGGATGCTAAGTCTCTGATATTGGCCGACTTATTCATATAGTCCTAATATGGTTCTAATATTCACTATATTGTTAGTTATTTGGATGATCGGTGTCGACGCAGAGAAATTCACGCCGCAATTAGGTCAACTATGTTGACTTTCATCCTCGATCGGCTAGAAATCACGTCGGGGCGCAATATTGCGTAATTAAATTTCACACGCGCTTTGGGGGCCGCAATGGCCGAGAAGATGCTGAAGTTCGTCG
>CANIRG010000217.1 GCA_947469635.1 Rhodospirillales bacterium
GAATGTGAACGCTAGAAACGCAGCGCACACTGCCCCCGCCTTTTGGCCACCCTATAAAACACACGACCAAAAGACGGGTCAAGAAATGGCCACCCTGCGGCGCGATTCGCCCCGGCCCTGTGGTCTTTTTGTCACATTTTGGGGCTCCCCTGAGCCTCTCCCGGAAAGAAATTTCCAGCGCAGACCTAGTATGGTTGCATGGTGCAACTTATGAAAAACGGCACTCGGCGACCTTGCCGTCCACCCGATGCGCGCCTATGGTCCGGTCGCCGCCTTGGCTCCTCGGTATCGAGACAGGGACACTATTGGGTAAGATATCGGCGTCGGGTTCGCCGCCAAATTTGCCGAAGGCCAGCATCATGTCGGGTACGTCCAGCTTCTTTCCCCGCTTTTTGGGGCTCACCCTCGCCGGTGCTTTGACGATCGGGCTCGCGGCCTGCGGCGGCGACGGCCTCAAGGAATCCGCAAACGACGGCACGGGCGGCCGCAGCAAGGACGATATCCGGCAGGGCCTGGCCGGCCGCAATCGCGAACAGGGCAGCCTGTTCGGACCAGGCGGGCTGTTCGGCTCGAAGGCAGAAAAGAAGATCGACGAAGGTTCCGGCGTCGCCGTGAACGCCTTCCTGTGGCGCGCGAGCCTCGACACCATCAACTTCATCCCGCTGGTCTCCGCCGATCCGTTCGGTGGCGTCATCATCACGGACTGGTATACGCCGGCCGAATCGCCCGGCGAGCGCATGAAGGTCCAGATCACCATCCTCGACCGCGAGCTGCGCGCCGATGGCGTGCGCGTGTCCGTCTTCAAGCAGCAGACGACACCCAGGGGCGGCGGCTGGGTCGACGCCCAGGTCGATTCACGTACCAATATCGATATCGAGAACGCCATCCTGACCCGGGCCCGCCAGCTGCGTATCGCCCAGGGCGGATAGAACGTCTGCGCTAAGGGCTTGACGCGAGGGGCCGCAGCTTGCATTCGCTGCGGCCTCAGTTTTTTGGGGATTCCCTCAGTGTCTTCCACGCCAGCGCGCTACAATTTTCGCGAGACCGAGGCCAAATGGCGCGAGGTCTGGGAGGAGCGGCAGACCTTCCGCGCCGTCATGGATCGCTCGCGCCCCAAATACTACGTGCTCGAGATGTTTCCCTATCCGTCGGGACGCATCCACATGGGCCACGTGCGCAACTACACCCAGGGCGACGTGATCGCCCGCTACAAGCGCGCCAAGGGCTTCAACGTTCTGCATCCCATGGGTTGGGATGCCTTCGGCCTGCCGGCCGAGAACGCGGCGATGCAGAACAAGGTTCATCCCAAGACGTGGACCTACGAGAACATCGCCACCATGAAGGCGCAGCTGAAGTCGATGGGCCTGTCCCTCGACTGGAGCCGTGAGCTCGCGACCTGCGACCCCTCCTATTACCGCCACCAGCAGAAGATGTTCCTCGATTTCTGGAACGCGGGCCTCGCCTACCGGCGGGAAGCCTGGGTCAACTGGGATCCGGTCGACAACACGGTGCTGGCCAACGAGCAGGTGATCGAGGGCAAGGGCTGGCGCACCGGCGCCCCCGTGGAGCGGCGCAAGCTCACGCAGTGGAACCTCAAGATCACCCACTTCGCCGACGAGCTGCTCAGCCGCCTCGATACGCTCGACCGCTGGCCCGAGAAGGTGCGCCTGATGCAGGCGAACTGGATCGGCAAGAGCCGCGGCGCCCGGGTCTTCTGGGACCTGACCGACGCCTCCGGTGCCGATCGCGGCAAGCTCGAGATCTTCACGACCCGGCCCGACACGCTCTACGGCGCCTCCTTCATGGCGCTGTCGCCCGAGCATCCGCTGACGGCCGAGCTGGCCGCGAAGGATCCCGGCCTGCAGCGCTTCATCGCGGAGTGTCGCAAGACCGGCACGGCGGCGGCCGAGGTCGAAACGGCGGAGAAGCAGGGCTACAGGCTGCCGTTGCTGGCCAGGCACCCGCTCGTGCCCGGCAAGACCGTGGTGGTGTACGCGGCCAATTTCGTGCTGATGGAATACGGCACCGGCGCGATCTTCGGCTGCCCGGGCCACGACGAGCGCGACCATGAGTTCGCGACCAAGTACAGCCTGCCGATCCTGCCGGTGGTGATGCCGAAGGATGCCGATCCAAAATCCTTCAGCGTCGCCGAGGTGCCGTTCGTCGAGGATGGCGTGATCGTGAACTCCGATTTCCTCGATGGGCTCGGCGTCGACGACGCCAAGGCCAGGGTGATCGCGCGGCTCGAGGAGATGGGCGTCGGCAAGGGCACGGTGCAGTACCGCCTGCGCGACTGGCTGGTGTCGCGCCAGCGCTACTGGGGCTGCCCCATCCCGGCGATCCACTGCGAGGCCTGCGGCGTTGTGCCGGTGCCGGCGGAGCATCTGCCGGTCGTGCTGCCGGACGACGTCACCTTTGATCGCCCCGGCAATCCGCTCGACCACCATCCGACCTGGAAGCACGTCGCCTGCCCCAAGTGCGGCGGCAACGCGCGGCGCGAGACCGACACGTTCGACACTTTCATCGATTCGAGCTGGTACTTCGACCGCTTCACCTCGCCGGGGCTGGAGACGGCGCCGTTCGACCGCGATGAAAACCACTATTGGATGCCGGTCGATCAGTATATCGGCGGCGTCGAGCATGCGATCCTGCATCTGCTTTATTCACGCTTCTGGACCCGGGCGATGCGCGAGGTCCAGATGACCAGCCGGGACGAGCCCTTCGACGGGCTGTTCACCCAGGGCATGGTCTGCCACGAGACCTATCGTGCGAACGATGGCACCTGGCTCACCCCCGAGGAGATCGGCCGCGAGGACGGCAAGGTCGTGCGCGTCTCCGACAAGAGCCCGGTCGAGGTCGGCCGCTCGGAGAAGATGTCCAAGTCGAAGAAGAACGTCGTCGACCCGGACCAGATCATCCGCGACTACGGCGCCGACACCGCGCGCTGGTTCATGCTGTCGGACAGCCCGCCCGAGCGCGATCTCGAATGGACGGAAGCCGGCGTCGCCGGCGCCTGGCGCTTCCAGCAGCGGCTGTACCGCATCGCCACCGAGGCGCTGGCGCTGATGCCGTCGGCCGACGCCGGCCGCCCGGAGACCTTCTCCGACGCAGCAACCGAGCTGCGGCGGGCCGCGCACAAGACGATTGCGGGCCTCTCCGCCGATATCGAAGCCTTTCATTTCAACAAGGCGGTGGCGCGACTCTATGAGCTGGCCAACACCATCGGTGCCGCGGCGCCGCAGGACGACGGTGCGAAGTGGGCGCTGCGCGAGGCGCTGGAGATCTTCGTGCGGCTGATCGGGCCGATGACGCCGCATCTCGCCGAGGAGCTGTGGCAGGCGCTCGGGCATACGACGCTGCTGGCCGACGCCGCCTGGCCGGTCGCCGATCCGGCTCTGCTGGTCGACGAAACGGTGACGGTGGCGGTGCAGCTCAACGGAAAGCTGCGCGGCACGCTGGCCCTGGCCAAGGACGCGCCCAAGGAGTTCGCCGAGCGGGCGGCGCTGGCGCTGCCCGAGATCGTGCGCGGCCTCGAAGGCCGGGAGCCCAAGCGGGTGATCGTGGTGCCCAACCGCATCGTCAACGTCGTCGTATGACCGCGACGTGAAGATCGAAACACGCCAGATCGAGGCCTTCCTCAGGAAGCCGGATCCCAGGATCCGGGGCGTGGTGATCTACGGCAACGACGACGGGCTGGTCGCGGAACGCGCGGTGCAGCTCGCCAAGACCGTGTGCGAGGATCTCAAGGACCCGTTCCGCGTCGTCGATATCGGCGGCGACGCGCTGAAGGGCGACCCGGCGCGGCTGGCCGACGAATTCGGCGCGATGTCGTTGATGGGCGGCCGGCGCGTCATCCGCGTGCGGCCGGCGGGGGAGGAATCCGCGGCGGCCTTGGAGAACCTGGCGGCGGCGGTCGCCGGCGACGCGCTGGTGGTGCTCGAAGGCGGTAACCTCTCGCCGCGCTCGACGCTGCGCGCCCTTGCCGAGACCGAGCCCAACCTGGCCGCGCTCCCCTGCTACATGGACAGCGACGAGGCGCTGGCCGGACTGGTCGAGAGCGCGGCGCGGACACACGGTATAGTAGTCGATCCAGACGCGCTCCACTGGATCGTGGATCGTATCGGCGGTGATCGCGGCCAGACGCGGAGCGAGATGGACAAGCTGCTGCTCTACAAATCGAGCGATCCGGCCAAGACGCTGACGCTCGCTGACGCCGTCGCAGTCCTGGGCGACAGCGCGGCGATCGGTGCCGACGACGTGATCGCGGCCACCTTCGACGGCGATCTGGTGGCGCTCGACCGGGCGCTCGACCGCGTGTTCGCCGAGGGTGGCAATGCCGTGCAGCTGGTGCGGTCGCTGCAGCGCCACGCCGACCAGCTTCATCTCGTGTCCGGTCATGCCGGCGCCGGCGGCAATCTCGAGTCGGCGATGTTCAAGGCCCGCGGCCTGCCTCGTGGCGGGCCGATCCGGCAGCGATTCGAGCGTCACCTGCGGGCTTGGCCGCTGCGCCGCCTGAGCGATGCGCTGACGGCCATCCTGCGCGCCGAGCAGGAGTGCAAGACGACGGGCTTTCCAGACCAGGCGATCGCGCGCCGGCTCTGTCTCGCGTTGAGTTCGTCGGCCCGGTCGGCCAAGGCGCGTCGCTAAGGCTTCTTGTCGCCGCTCGTGAGTGGGATGGCGGCCTGCGGCGACAGGACGAGGAAGGTGAAGCTTTCCTCGAGATAGAGCCGCACGCGCTCGGCGGAATGGTCGAGATAGCCGATCGAGAAATCCTGGCCGACGGTGAGCTCGAAGTCGCCGCCGCGCAGGGAGATCACCAGCCCGCCGTCGAGGCCCGGCGCCCAGATGATGTCGCCATCGATGAGGCGCTGGACGTGGCTCAGGATCGGGTAGCCCTCGTCGGTGCGCGACGCCAGGTCCTTGTAGAGCTGCTCGCTCAACACGACGGCGAACGGGCCTTCGATGCCTTCGTCGCGCAGCTTCATGAGCGCGGCGGAAACCGCGCCGGGATAGTCGCCATGGCTCGCCCCGAGCGGCACCGCCGTGGCAGCTCCTGCCTGGCAGATTCCGGTGATCTGGGCCGCGGCATAGCCGTGGAAAATCGCGCGGTCCTCGGCAATGGCGATCTCGCGCGCGGCCGCGGTCACGTTGCCGAGGTCGGGGTCGCGCGCACCACGATCGATGGCGTCGAGCTCGGCGCGGGCGACCTCGAAGGGTATCCGCAGCTCGACCAGCGGCTGGATGCGGCGAAGACGGGCCTGCACGGCGTTGGCATGGGGCGGTGAGGCGATCGGATCGGCGCGACCCATTTCGACATCCGAGGCGCCCCATCCCAGCGGACCCTTGAAGTCGACGACGCGGCGCGCGGCGAGGAGCGCGCGCAAGGTGCGCTTGGCTTCCTTCTCGATCTCCTCCCAGCCGGCTTCGGTTATTGGGGCGCGATCGCGAAACAGATGGTTGGTCATTTCTTCACTCGCTCAGTGGCCGTTGGCCGGAGGCTGCCGATGCCCAGGCTACCGTCGGACGCGGCGGCAGGAGCGGCAGGGGTGCCGTCACCGCCGGCGGTCATTGCCTTCTCGATCCCTGTGATCGGCCCTTCCTTGAACAGGAAGGTGCGCAGATGCTCCTCGAGCTTGGGGTCATTGCGCCGCAACCATTCAAGCGCCATGGCCGCGTGCTCCTTCTCCTCGTCGCGATTGTGCTCGAGGATCGCCCGCAGCTCCGAATCGGTGGCCGCCTTGGCGCGCTGATTGTACCAGTCGACGGCCTCCAGCTCTTCCATCAGCGAGACGATGGCGCGGTGCTGGTCGACGGTGAGGGCATCCAGCTTGGCGGGATCCTCGTGCAGTGATTCACTCGACATGGTTCGCGCCTCCCTCCCGGCATCGCAGGCCCGTTAAACGCCAAGGGCAACCGTGGGTTCCGCCGGTCATCAGTCCTCGGGCGGCACGAACATGTAGCCCGCGCCGCGCACCGTGCGGATCGAGGTCGGATGCGCCGGATCGTCCTCGATCTTGCGCCGGATCCGCAGGATGCGAATGTCGATGGCGCGGTCGAAGGCCTCCATCTCGCGGTGGCTCGTGGTCTCCAGCAGCCAGTCGCGGCTGAGCGGCCGGTTGGGGTTCTCCGCGAAGATCTTCAGCAGCTCGAACTCGCCGGCGCGCAGCGGCACGTCCTCGCCGGTGAGCGCCGTCATGCGCCGCGCCTCGAGGTCGAGCAGGCACTTGCCCATGCGGACCCGCTCGGTCGGCGTCGCGGCTTCGGCTCCGCCGGCGCGCCGCAGCACGGCCTTCATGCGGGCGAGCAGGGCGCGCGATTCGTAAGGCTTGGCGATATAGTCGTCGGCACCGGTCTCCAGCCCAACCACCTGGTCGATCGTGTCGCCGCTCGCGGTCACCATGATGATGCCCATCTTGCGGCTGCGTTCGCGCAGGAAACGCGCGAGGGTGAAGCCGTCCTCGCCGCCCGGCAGGCGAAGGTCGAGCAGGACCAGGGCCGGCGGGTCTTTCTCCACGAGCCTGCGCAAGGCATTGCCGGAGTCCACGCCCGAGGTCCGGTAGCCGTTTTCACTCAGGAAATCGACCAGGGTCTCGCGCTGGAACTGTTCGTCTTCGACGACAATGACGTGGGGACGCGTATCTTTTGGGCGGACGGCCATTGGGACGCATCCTGCCGGTCGCAGGTTCCAACCTCAAGGCAGTTAAAGTGACAATCGCGCCGGTCAGCCATGGCGGAAGGGGGTGCGTCGCGGCCCAAAAGAAAGCGGCGCCCCGAGGGGCGCCGCTTGTGACCGGGTTGCGAGGACCGGTCGTTTGCGCCGGGTGTGGCGCCCGGCGCGGGGGAACTCTTTGCGCCTAGGGGCGCTCGAAGCCGCTGACGGCCTCGTGGGTCGGAGCCTTGCTGACGTAGAGCTGGGCACAGACGAACATCGTGACGAGGGCACACGACACCAGGATCAGGGTGTTCCTGAGCAAGGGTGGCAGGGGCGGGATCGTCCGGAAATCGTGTAGCTGCTTGTCCATCGAGGTCTCCAGCACGGTGCTGAGGCGTTGGTTGCTTGTACGAAGGATAGGGAACGTCGGTTTCTGGCAAATTGCGCAAGGACCGCAATTCGTTTCGTTGGTTACGCGGGGCGGGGACCGCAGAGCGATGTGTCTCACATTGTCTCAACCCCCGTGAGACACCTCCGATATCGATGGCCAAAGTGTTTTAGGGCCCTTTGTCTCACGTCTCACGACTCTGCCCCCTCGAAATGATCTGTTGCGTTCGTCAGCGGCCGACGGCGTTGCCGCTGACCATCACGGCGGCGACGGGCCGCTGGCCGGCAATGAAGGCGCGGAGCGCGGCAGCAGCAGCCGCATCGTCGATCTTGGTGGCGGTGGCGGAGGCCGCAATCGGGGTAGGCGTCCGCAGCGGCTCGTCGGCGGGCAGGGTGGCCGCGAAAACCTTCGAGCAGAGAAGGGCGGCGACCAAGCCCGCTCCCAGGAGGACCATGATGTTGGTGAAGATTGAGCGGAGCGAGACGTTGGCCATGGGGATCTCCTGGTCGGCGCGGGGCACCTTGTTCAGTGAGGCGGAAGATACGGGAGGCGCGTTTCCCGAAAATTGCGGGGGATGTCCCGCTTGGTTTCGTGGGTTACTCGGCAGCGCGCAGGCGGACGATCTGGCGTAACCGACGAAACATTTCGATGCTGCCGCGTGACACCGACGAAACAGGGAGGGCACACAATGGGAGCATGTCAGATAAAGCCGCTGTCTCTGCCGACGCAATCGATCGCGAGCTGACGCGGCGTCTGCTCGGCAACGCCGCGCCGAACCGGCTGCTGGCTCTCGCGCTGTTTCCCTTGCTCGGCGCCTTCTACGGTGCCGACGCGCCGTGGCTGGCACTGGTGCCGCCCTATATCGTGCACGCGGCGACGGTCTATCTGTTCATCGCCCTGGCGCGCGCCTACGACAAGGATCCCGATGCCTTGCCGACCGAGACATGGCGCCGGCGCTATATCGCGCTCGCAACGTTGACGGGCGTTACTTTCGGCATCGTCGCCGCCATTCTCGTCGTCCAGCCAGGGGTCGAACAGCGTCTTGCGGTCTGCGCGGCGATTGCCGTGGCGGTGGCCCTTGCGCCCGGCCGCCTCTTCGAGCCGCGGTCCTACATAGGCTTCGCCGGCACTGCGCTCGTGTTGCACGCGCTGGGCCTGCTCATGCAGGGCGAGCGACTGTCCATAGCGCTTGCGGTGGGAACGGTGCTCTATTTGGCGGGCCTGCTCTTTCTCAATCGCCAGCATCACGCGGGCCAGCGGGAACAGATCGAGCTGGCTCTGGCGACCAAGGCATTGGCCGAACGAAGCGCCGCCGCCGAGGCCGAGGCACGGGCGGCGCACGATTCGCTGCGCGACGCACTGGAAGCGCTGCCGGTGGCCGTTGCGATGTGGGATTCCGGCGATTCGCTGGTTCTCCGCAACGACACCTTTGCCAAGCGCTTCAATAATATTCCCGAGGCAACGACGCCCGGCATCCAGTTCAGCGATGCGATCAGGGCGGTCACCTACAAGATGGGCCTGAGCCCCGTCGGGAAGGAAGAGACCTTCATCGATGCGGCCATGGCACTCTATCGTGCCGGCGGCATGTCCGAATATCGGGCCGGGCCAGACACGTGGTACCGCGGAGAAACGCGTCATACGCCGGATGGGCGTGGCGTGACGTCAATCGTTGACATATCGGAGCTCAAGCGCCGCGAGAAGGAAGCGACCCAGTCGCGCGCCGTCCTGCAGTCGGTGTTCGACAACCTGACCGACGGCGTGGTGCTCTTCGAGCCGGACGGCCGCTGGGTCTATCAGAACCGCGCGATGGCGGTGCTGCATGACATTTCCGACGAGAAGCTCGCCACCCTGCCGATGTTCGCCGACATCATCGGCTACCGTGCCGAGCGCGGCGACTACGGGCCGGTGGACCAGATCGTGGGCGGAATCGAAGGTCTGGTAGCCCGACGCGTCGCCCACTTCAACATCGTGACCGACCAGCCGCCTGAGCGACGGCGGACGCCGACCGGCCAGACCGTGGAGGTGACCTACCGAAGGCTGGCCGACGGACGCGTGCTCACGATCCATCGCGATCTCACGGCCATCGTGGAGCAGGAAGAGCGATTGATCGCGGCGCGCGCCGAGTCGGAACGGACGCGCGAGACCTTGCAGATCGTGCTCGACAACATGATCGATGGGGTCATGCTTTTCGATAAGGAGTTCCGCTGGCGGTTCGTCAACCGGCAGCTCATGGAATTCCAGCGCTTCACGCCGGAGGTCGCTCATCCCGGCGCCTCCGGCTTCGACATCCTGCGCTTCCAGGCGCGCCGTGGAGACTTCGGCCCGGCTGCCGGCAAGGAGCAGATCGAGGCGCTCGTCGCGGATCGCGCGGCGGCGATGCGCAAGGCGGGCGGTAATCTCTACGAGCGCCGCACCGCTTCGGGGCGCATCGTTGAGTTCCGCTTTAGGCCCACGCCCGATGGCGGAACGCTGGCGATCTATCGGGACGTGACGGAATTGCGCGAGAGCGAACGCACCGCGACACGCGCGCGCGACCGGCTGCAGATGGTGCTCGACAACATGACCGACGGCGTGATGCTGCTCGATCACGACGAGCGGTGGGCCATCGACAGCGACCGCGTGCGGGAACTTCTGGGCGTGCCCAAGGAAGTGGCGCACCTCGGCGCCAACAGTGCCGATATTCGCGACTATCAGATGGCGCGGGGCGATTTCTCCAATCCCGAGGAGCGCGAGGCGATCCTGCGCAGCGTCGAGGCCGTGCGCAACGGCGCCGACACGTCGTACGTGCGACGGACGGCGTCTGGGCGCATCGTCGAGTTCAAGTCGCGCCCGCTCGAGAACGGCGAAGTGCTGGTGACCTACCGCGACATCACCGAGCTGAAGGAACAGCAAACCGAGCTGGAGCGAGCGCGCGACGAGGCGCAGACCGCCAATCAGGCGAAGTCGACCTTCCTCGCCACCATGAGTCACGAAATCCGCACACCGATGAACGGTGTCGTGGGCACTGCCGAGCTACTGGAACGGGAGCCGCTGAATGAGCGACAGCGGCGGCTCGTAGGCACGGTGCGCCGCTCGGCGGCGGCCTTGCTGCGCATCATCGACGACGTGCTCGACTTTTCAAAGATCGAGGCTGGCCGCATGGAACTGGAAGAAGCACCCTGCTCGCTCCGCGCCCTCATCGAGGGCACCGCCGAGACGCTCTCGGTGCAGATCGAGAAGAAGGGCCTGGCGATCTCGACCGCGATCGAGCCGGGTACACCGGATGCGCTGCTGGCCGACGTGACCCGGCTGCGGCAGATCCTGTTCAACCTGATCGGCAATGCCAGCAAGTTCACCGACGTTGGCACGATCACGGTACGCGCGCGGGCGCTCGCTGTGAACGAACAGTCCGTCACCCTTGCCCTGTCGATCGCCGATACCGGCATCGGCATGGATGAGGTGCAGCGGGCGCGGCTGTTCCAGCCGTTCGCCCAGGCCGACAGCTCGACGACACGGCGCTACGGCGGGACGGGCCTCGGCCTGTCTATCGTTCGCCGCCTGGCCGAATTGATGGGAGGCGACGTGTCCGTGGACAGTGCGCCCGGCAGAGGTTCGGTCTTCACCGTTACCGTGCGCGTGAAGCGCGCGACTGAAGCCCCCAAGCCGCGGCAGACGACGGTTGCGCCGCTGGCCATGCCGGGTGTCGGGCAGCGGGTGCTCGCGGTCGACGACTACGAGGTCAACCTCGAGGTGCTGATCGGCCAGTTCGGCATC
>CANIRG010000218.1 GCA_947469635.1 Rhodospirillales bacterium
CTTCCGGCAGGAAACGAGCACCTTCAAGCAGGACGAAGCTGCCCTCAAGCAGGACATGGCCGGCTTGCGTGCCTCGATGACCAATCTCGACCAGCTGGTCGAGGGCCAGCGCGAGGCGCTCGACAAGGCGAAGGCCGAAGCGACCAGGCGCAGCGTCGCCGAGCAGCAGACCGCGCTTGCCGCGGCGCGCGCCTCGGCCGCGATCGGCATCGCCGCCCGGCTCTCCTCGGCGGTGCAATCGGGCCTGCCCTATGTCCAGGATCTAGAGCTGCTGGCGCCCCTCGCCAAGGACGACCCCAAGCTTGCCGAGGCGGTGACGGCCCTTCAGCCCCAGGCGGCAGGCGGCGTCACGTCGCGCGCGGTGCTGGTGGCCGATTTCCCCGCCATCGCCAAGGCGGCCCTCGCCGATGATCTTGCCGACGATTCCTTCGGCCAGAGGCTTTTGGGCAAGTTGCGCAGCCTGGTGTCCCTGCGCCGGGTCGGCGCCGACGTCGAGGGCAATTCGGCGGAAGCCCAGCTCGCTCGCGCCGAAGCCGCGCTCGAAGCCGGCAACCTCGCCCAGACCGTCGAGCTGGTGAAGGCGCTCCCGGCACAGACGAGACGCGCCACGGCCTCGTGGCTGAGCCGCGCCGAGACCCATCTCGCCGCCCAGCGCGCGGTCGACAGGCTCGCCGCCCATGCCGTCACGCTGCTCGGCGCGGCCCGCACCCCATGAAGACCGCGCTGCGCATCCTGCTGTGGTTCGTCATGGCCGCCACCGCGATGATCGGCGCGGCCTGGCTGTCGGAGCGGCCGGGCACGGTGACCGCCGAGTGGCACGGCTGGCGACTCGACACCAGCGCCGGTGCGCTCCTGCTCGCCATCGTGCTGCTGCTGTTTCTCGGCGTATCGCTGTGGCTGCTGTGGCGCTGGCTGTCCAACGCCCCCGGCGCCCTGCTTGAAGGCTGGGGCGAAGGCCGCCGCCGGCGCGGCTATCGCGAGCTGACGCAAGGTCTGGCCGCCGTCGCCGCGGGCGACGGAGTGGAAGCGCAGAAGCATGCGCGCAAGGCCGAATCGCTTTTGGCCGAGCCCGCCCTCACCATGCTGCTGTCGGCCCAGGCGGCCCAGCTCGTCGGCGACCGCGACGGCGCGCGGCGCGCCTTCACCGCCATGCTGAACGACGAGGAAATGGCCTTCCTCGGCCTGCGCGGGCTGATCGCCCATGCGCTGCGCGACGGCGACCAGACGCAGGCCCTCACCTACGCCGAACGCGCCTTCCACATCCGCCCGCAGACGCCGTGGGTGGTGCATTCGCTGTTCGACATGCAGGCCCAGGTCGGCCAGTGGCAGCCGGCGCAGGAGACGCTCGATGCCGGCCTGCGCACGCAGGTGGTGACGCAGGAGAAGGGCCGCACGCTGAAGGCGCTGCTGCTGGTCGAACGCAGCCGTGGCGCCGAGCGCGGCGGCAGCGACACCGAGGCTTTGACTTTTGCCCGCGAGGCCTTCGCGCTCGCGCCCGAACGTATCGCGGTGTCGCAGCGGCTGGCCGAGATGCTGCTCAAGACCGGCGATACCAAGCGCGCGCAGCGCACGCTCGAACGCGGCTGGGCGCTGGCGCCGCATCCCGACCTCGCCCAGCTCTATCTCAAGGCCGCGGGCGAGCCCGATCCGCTGAAGCGCGTCGGCATCGTGCGCAAGCTTGCGGAACAGAAGCCCGACGACATGGAGAGCCATCTGGCGCTGGCCCAGGCTTCGCTCGACGCCGAGCTGTGGGGCGAGGCGCGGCGCCATCTCGAAGCGGCCGGCGGCACCAGCCCGCCGGTGCGCGTCTGCCGGATGATGGCCGACGTCGAGGAACGCGCCCAGACCGATCTCGCCAAGGTGCATGAATGGCTGGCCCGCGCCGCCGTGGCGCCGGCGGATCGCGCCTGGCGCTGCTCGGCCTGCGGCGCCCATCATGAAAGCTGGCGCTCGGTGTGCGAGAGCTGCGGCGCCTTCGGCACGATGCATTGGCGCGCGCCCGGCACCTACGGCCAGATCCTGCCGCCTCAGCCGACGGCGCCGGGGACACCAACGGCTCCCACCAGCCCTTCGACCAACCTGCCTCGCCTGACGGGGGAGACGGGGCGAAGCATGGTGACGGCCCAGGAGAAATAGATGTTCGAGACGACCCTCGCCGGAAGCCTGCCCAAGCCGTCGTGGCTTGCCACGCCCAACGTGCTGTGGGCGCCGTGGACGCTCACCGGCGCGCCGCTGCAGGAGGCGAAGGAGGACGCGACGGCGCTCTCGATCCGCCGCCAGGAGCAGGCCGGCATCGACATCGTGAGCGACGGCGAGCAGGCGCGGCAACATTTCGTGCACGGCTTCCTGGCCGAGGTCGACGGCGTCGACTTCGACAAGAAGATCCGCATGGGCATCCGTAACAACCGCTACGATGCCGACTGCCCCACCGTCACCGCGCCGCTCAAGCGCCGCAAGTTCGTGCACGAGCGCGAGGCCCGCATCGCCCGCGCCGCCACCTCGCGCAAGCTCAAGTTCACCCTGCCTGGGCCGATGACCCTGATCGACACGCTGGCCGACGGCTACTATGGCGACCGCGTGAAGATGGCCTTCGCCTTCGCCGAGCTCTTGAACCAGGAAGCCAAGGACCTGGAGAGGCTGGGCGTCGACGTGGTGCAGTTCGACGAGCCCGCCTTCAACGTCTATCTCGGCGAGACGATCGAATGGGGCGTGCCGGCGCTGGAGAAGGCGGCCGAGGGGCTGAAGTGCACGACGGCCGTCCATATCTGCTACGGCTACGGCATCGAGGCCAACATCAAGTGGAAGGAGACGCTGGGCGAGAGCTGGCGTCAGTACGAGCAGACCTTCCCGGCGCTCGACCGCAGCAAGATTCAGCAGGTCTCGCTGGAATGCCGCAACAGCCACGTGCCGCCCGAGCTGATGAAGCTCCTGAAGACCAAGACGGTGCTGGTCGGCGCCATCGACGTCGCTTCGGAGAAGATCGACACGCCGGAAGAGGTGGCGGCGACGATCAAGCTCGCGACCCAGTTCGTCGATCCCGAGCGCATCCAGGCCTGCACCAATTGCGGCATGGCGCCGATGACGCTGGCCGTCGCCTACGGCAAGCTGCGCGCGCTGGCCGAAGGCGCGGCCCTGGCGCGCAAGGCGCTTTAGAAGCCTTTTCAAGTGTCATCCGGACCGCGGGCCTCCAGGCCCGCGGTCCGGATGATTCAGCTTTTGAGAGCGAGCCGCCGCAGCTCGTAGAGCATCTCCAGCGCTTCTCTGGGGCTGAGCTCATCGGGATTGACCGACGCCAGCGCCGTCTCGACCTCGGACTGTTTCGGCTTGGCGATCCCGCCGCCCGGCCGCGCCGGGGCGGCGGCGAACAATGGCAGGTCGTCGGCGAGGCGTGCCACGGCGCCCGACTGCTCGCCCTTCTCCAGCGCCTCCAGCACTTCCTCGGCGCGCGCCACCGCCGACGCGGGCAGGCCGGCCAGCTCGGCGACATGGATGCCGTAGGAGCGGTCGGCGGCGCCGGGCGCCACCTCGTGCAGGAACACGACTTCCTTCTGCCATTCCTTGACGCGCATCGTGTAGGGCGCGAGCGCGCTCAGCCGTTCCTTGAGCGCACCGAGCTCGTGGAAGTGAGTGGCGAAGAGAGCGCGGCACTTGTTCGCCTCGTGCAGATGCTCGAGCGTCGCCCAGGCGATGGAAAGGCCATCGAAGGTGGCGGTGCCGCGACCGATCTCGTCGAGGATCACGAGGCTCCGCGCCGTC
Organism: Rhodospirillales bacterium; assembly: GCA_947469635.1. Taxonomy (GTDB): domain Bacteria; phylum Pseudomonadota; class Alphaproteobacteria; order Reyranellales; family Reyranellaceae; genus Reyranella. The sequence continues at coordinate 3,757 of CANIRG010000218.1, forward strand.
GCCTGGTTCAGGATCGCGGCCGTCTCGACCATCTCGACCATGAAGGTGGAGCGCCCGCGCGCCAGATCGTCGGCGGCGCCCACGCGGCTGAACAGCCGGTCGACGATGCCGATGCGCGCCTCGCGCGCCGGCACGAAGCAGCCGGCCTGCGCCATCACGGCGATCAAAGCGTTTTGCCGCAGGAACGTCGACTTGCCGGCCATGTTGGGGCCGGTGAGCAGCCACAGCCGGCGATCCGGCCCCAGCGCGCAGTCGTTGGGCACGAAGCCGCCGCCGTTCTTCGCCAGCGCCGCCTCGACCACGGGATGGCGGCCGCCCGCGATGGCGAATTCCTGGTCGTCGCTCAGCAGCGGCCGCACATGGTTGGCGCTCGCCGCCAGCTCGGCCAGCGCCGCCGCCACATCGAGCGCCGCGAGAGCGCGACCGGCCGCCGCGACGGCCGCGGAAACCGCGACGACCTCGCCCACCAGCGCCTCGAAGATCTGAAGCTCGAGTGCCAGCGCCGAATCGGCGGCACGGCCGATGCGCGATTCGAGATCGGCCAGCTCGGCGGTGCTGTAGCGCGTGGCGTTCGACATCGATTGCCGCCGAGTGAAGCCCAGCGCCGCGAGGTCGAGCTTGGCCTCGTGCGTCGTCGTCACCTCGATATGGTAGCCGATCATGTTGTTGTGCCGGATCTTGAGCGTCGGCACGCCCGACGCCGTACGGTACTTGGCCTCCAGCGCAGCCACCGTCTTGCGCGAGTCGTCGCGCAGCGTGCGCTGCTCGTCGAGCTCGGCGCGATAGCCGAGGCGGATGAAGCCGCCGTCGCGCGCCATCAACGGCGGCTCGTCGGCGAGTGCGGCACCCAGCGCCTCGATCAGCGCGCGATGGCCGGAGGCCGCCGCGACGATCGAGGCGAGCGGTGCCGGCGGCGGCATCAACGCTTCGGGCTCGGCGCCGAGGACGGCCGCGAGGGCTTCAGCCGAGTCGAGCCCGTCGTGCAGCGCCGCGAGATCGCGCGGGCCGCCGCGGCCGACCGACAGGCGCTGCAAGGCACGTTCGACGTCGGGCGTGTGGCCCAGCGCCTCGCGCACCTTCTGGCGAAGGGCCGGCCGCTCGACGAAGAGCTGCACCAGGTCGAGGCGGCGGTCGATGTCGGCGCGGTCCGTGAGCGGGGCCGCCAGCCGCTCGGCCAGCAGGCGCGCGCCGGGGCCGGTGAGCGTGCGGTCGATCGTGGCCAAGAGGCTGCCGTCGCGGCGGCCGTCGAGGCTGCGCACCAGCTCGAGGTTGCGCCGCGTCGCCGGATCGATCTCCATCGTGCCGTCGGCCCGCTCGCGGCGCGGCGGCGCGAGCGCGGGTCGCTTGCCGGCTTGCGTCAGCTCGACATAGTCGAGCAGCGCGCCGCAAGCCGCGACCTCGGCGCGCGAGAAGCTGCCGAAGCTTTCCAGCGCTGCGACATTGAACGCCTGCAACAGGCGCTTGCGGGCATTGTCGGAATCGAAGCGCGCCGAGGGCAGCGGCGTCAGGATCGTGTTCCACTCCGCCAGCACCGCCTTCAGGGGCTCACGGGCGAGGAAGCGGTCGGGCAGCAGCAGCTCGCCGGGCGAGAGGCGCGCCAAGGCCGCCGCGAGCTGGTTGGGCGCCAGCGGCTGGGTGGCGAAGTCGGCCGTCGAGAGATCGAGCCAGGCCAGCGCCAGCTCGCCCTGCGCCTCGGCAAGGGCAGCAAGATAGTTGTGGCTGCGGGCATCGAGCAGCGAATCCTCGGTGAGCGTGCCCGGCGTGATGACCCGCACCACGGCGCGCTCGACGACGGACTTGCCGCCGCGCTTGCGGGCCTCGGCCGGGTCCTCGGTCTGCTCGCACACCGCCACCTTGAAGCCCTGGCGGATCAGCCGCGACAGATAGGCCTCGTGGCTGTGCACCGGCACGCCACACATCTTGATGTCGTCGCCCAGATGCTGGCCGCGCTTGGTGAGCGCGATGTCGAGCGCCGCCGACGCCTTCACCGCATCGTCGAAGAACAGCTCGTAGAAGTCGCCCATGCGGTAGAACAGCAGATGGTCGGGATGCGCCGCCTTGATCGCCAGGTACTGGCGCATCATCGGCGTCGCGTCCGCGGGGATGGTGGGAAGGACGCTGCTGTCGGGCACGATGCCTTCGCTTAACACGCGCGGTCGCGGCCCCGCCATGAACGGAAAGGGGATAGCGTGGACAACCTCTCTTGTTCCTTTCCCCCGCTTGGGGGCTTTGCACAATAACCCCGGTCTGCGCAAAAAGATCGAGGTCGCACAAAAGCCGGTTGAGCGGATTACAGGTTTGGATCGTAGGGGATGAGCCGGAATAGGTATGTCCTACCGGTCGTCTCATCTGTGTAGCTCAACTGGCCTCTATTTGAGGGGTGCTTCAGCTTCGCCCTGAAGGTCTGACACGGCGACGATTTCGGCGTGCCGCCGATATTCAGTGCCTGCCACGCCGCCCATGTACTACGATAGGAAACACCGCCTACCTCGACGCTATCCATCTTGTTCGGCTTGCCCTTGTTGTGAGCCTCTCCGATGACTTTACGCATTCTCTGGCGCTCCCTCGTTTCGGTCACGATAGCTGGAGAGAGCTTTTACGCATGATCCTCTCCTGCACAAAAAAACGATCACTGGCCGGGATTATTGTTTAAAGCCGCCGCTTGGGGGAGAGGAGCTCGAAAGGGACGTGGTTTCATCGACCACGGCACTCAACATCGACAAGCCAGTTGCACCGGCGCCAAAGGCCTGCGCGACCCGAGTGGCGAACCCGGCCGGACGGCGCGGCAGCCTCTCGACGGCCTGGGTCGCCCCTTTCTCGTTGAGGAGATAGACGCCGTTCAGCGCGAAAAGGCTTTGGCACAGACAGGCGACGGCACGGAAGGCACAGCCGGCGACATAGGCAGGATCGTCCTTGCCGCGACCGTGCAGGGCATTCTCGATCGCGAACCTGGCTTCCCACAGAAAGGTCCGGATCAGCGCCTCGGCCAGCGCCGGCGGATAGGGACTACACCGCCGCCGCAGGGAGGCCAGCGCACCCTCGGGATCCCACAGCGGCCGGCAGAGCGCCACCTCGCCCATGTAGATGGACGAGACGAAGGCGTGCGGATGGCCGGGCTGGTAGACGCGCTCGACACGGCCGGCGCAGCAGGCCTCGATAACGTCACGCGCCTTGCCGAGATCGCGATAGAGCAGGTCGACCCGTCGGCCATCGACCGTGAGCCAGGCGCCGCCATTGATCCACGGTCCCCAGTCGCCGATCGCCGTCACGGACGATCCGGCCACCTTGGCCAGACGCCCGACATCGATCGGCGCCTCGGGCTCGTAATAGAGGCCGATATCGTAGTCGGACTGGGCGGTCGCCTCGCCGCGGGCGCGCGAGCCGCCCAGCACGATGGCGCGGATGCCGGGCACATCGCTCAAGGTGCGGACCAGCTCGCGGAGGAGGTTTTCGTCGTTGGGGCTTGCCTGGGACATCGGTGACACTCGCCGGGGCGAGGGTCTAGCATGGCGGCGATGTCAAAGCTCGACGACGCCTCCTGGCACGACACTGCCACGCATATCGGCCTGTTCGTCGCCTGGACCATCATGAACGACCTCTGGAAAGGCGAAGCGAGCCAGGCCGCCGCCGTTACCAAAGTGCGTCGGCGCTCGATGACGGGCCAGCAATTCCTGCTGCAGCAATGCGACGGCAAGCTCACGTCCGGCGACCTCACGGCCAAAGGCGCGGGCTTCGCCGAGAGCTACTATCCCAAGCAGTACATAAAGGATTATCGCCGCCTGCTGGTGGGCAAGCAGGCAACGGACTATGCCGTTGAGGATACGTGGGAGAATTACCACCGCCTCGCCGAGGCAATCGACAAGCACTGGCGCAAGCACCAGGCGGAAAGAGGCTAGGGAATGGGCGCGCTCGACAAGATGGACCGGGTGCTCGGCCGGCTGGTCGAAGCCGGGCGCTGGCTGGTGCTGCCGGTGGCGCTGATCCTGTTCCTGCAATGGCCGCTGCGCGATTTCGTGCGCGCGGGGTCGCGCGAGGCCAACGACCTCGGGCAATGGCTGTTCGCTCTTTACGTCAGCCTCGCCATGACCTTCGCCACGCGCGAGCGAGCGCATCTCGCGGTCGACGCCATCGCCAAGGATTATCCGGCGCGGGTGCGCGCGGCGATCGCACGCTGGGGCAGCTTCGTCTGCGTCGTGCCCTGGACGATCTTCATGATCTGGACCGTCGAGCCCACGGTGCAGCGCTCGGTGCTGGCGCTGGAGAAATTCCCCGACACCTTCAATGCCGGCTACTTCATGATCAAGGTCGCGGCCCTCCTGCTCGCCGTGCTGGCGCTGCTGCAGGCGCTGCTCGACGTGGCGCGACCGGACTCTCCTCCCCACGCAGTGGGGAGGTGGCCCGAAGGGCCGGAGGGGTCATGAGCACCGGCCGCGTTGCCTACGACCCCTCCGGCGCTGCGCGCCACCTCCCCCCGCTGCGCGCGGGAAGGAAAGGGGTTTGCTGATGGAAGTCGCCGGCCTCTGGATGCTGCTGGCCGTTGCCATCGTCCTGCTGGCGACGGGCCTGCCCGCCTATGCCGTGCTGATGGGCGTGTCGGCGGCCTTCGCCGTCATCGGCGTGCTGGGCGGCGGCATCGAATACAACCTCCTGACGGCGCTGCCCGGCCGCATCATCGGCCTGCTCGAGACGGACCTGCTGCAGGCGCTGCCGCTCTATGTCTTCATGGGCGCGCTGCTCAATCGCCTGCCGCTGGCCGACCGGCTGTTCCGCTGCGGCGTGGCGCTCGGCCACCGGAGCGGCGGCGCGCCGGCGATGGCCACGCTCGGCCTGGGCGCGTTGCAGGCGCCGATGAACGGCTCGGTGGGCGCCAGCGTCGCCATGCTGTCGCGCAGCATCGCGCCCAAGCTAGCGGCGCACGGCGTGCCGGCGCCGCAGAGCACGGCGCTGGTCTGCGTCGCCTCGACGCTCGGCGTGGTGATCCCGCCGTCGCTGGTGCTGATCCTGCTGGGCGACGCCATGATGCGCGCCCATACCGAGGCGACCAACACCACCAAGGCGATGGTGCGCATCGTCAATACCCAGGACATCTTCCGCGGCGCGCTGGTGCCGGCGGCGCTGTTCCTTGTCCTTTGCCTGCTGGTCGCCTGGTGGCTCGGCCGCAAGGCGCCGCCGCGCGGTCCCGAGGAACGGCCGACGGCAATGGAATGGGCGACCGCCGTTCTCGCCGCGCTGTTCGTGGTCGGGCTGCTGGCGGGCGTCGCGGCGGGCTATTTCTACGCCGTCGAGGCCGCCGCCATGGGTGGCACGGCGCTGCTGCTGTTCGGCGTGCTGAGCGGCGGCTTGCGTGGCGGCATCTTTGGCGCCGTCCTGCGCGACACCATGGCGGTGAGCGGCGCGCTGTTCGCCTTGTTCGTCGCCGCCACGACCTTCACCCTGGTGTTCCGCACCTTCGGCACCGACCGGCTGCTCGACGCCTGGATCAAGCTGGTGCCGGGTGGTCCCGTCGGCGCCGCTCTCGCCGTGCTGGTGGTGTTCGCCCTGGCGGCCTTCGTGCTCGACGCCTTCGAGATCGTGTTCGTTATCGTCCCGATCGTCATGCCGCCGGTGCTGACCCAGGCGCCCGACGCCATCTGGATCTCGGTGCTGGCGCTATTGGCCTTGCAGGCCAGCTTCCTCGTCCCGCCCAGCGGCTATGCGGTGATGATGGCCAGAAGCATGCTGGCGCAAAAGACCTCGATCCGGCCCCTCGTCCGCGCGCTCGCCCCTTATCTCGCGGCCCAGCTCCTGGTGCTGGCGCTGGTCGTGCTGATGCCGCGGCTTGCCCATCTCGCCCAGCCGGGCGGTGGCGCGCCGGCCGCACCTGTCGTCAAGATGGACGACGATGACGCCCGCAAGCGCTTCAACGACATGCTGAAGCTGCCGCCACCGGAGGAATAGGCACTGCTGCGTTGCAGCGCGACACGAGACAGTGCCGCCGCTGGCACCGGCACGGGATTGCAGCCAATATGGCTCCCCAAACGGGAGTGAAACGATGGCGAGCAAAAGCTCGGAAGCGGCCGTCAGCAACGAAATGGGCGATCTCGACGGCGATTCGCTGATCATGCATCGCACCGGCCGGCCCGGTAAGATCGAGATCATCGCCACCAAGCCGCTGGTCACCCAGCGCGACCTGGCGCTGGCCTATTCGCCGGGCGTGGCCGCGCCCTGCCTGGAGATCGCCAGGGATCCGTCGACCGCCTACGACTACACCGTCCGCGGCAACCTCGTGGCCGTCATCTCCAACGGCACGGCCGTGCTGGGGCTGGGCGACATCGGGGCGCTCGCCAGCAAGCCGGTGATGGAGGGCAAGGCCGTCCTGTTCAAGCGCTTCGCCGACGTCGACTGCATCGACCTCGAGGTCGACACCAAGGACGTCGACCAGTTCATCAACTGCGTGCGCTACCTCGGGCCGACATTCGGCGGCATCAACCTCGAGGACATCAAGGCGCCGGAGTGCTTCATCATCGAGCAGCGCCTGCGCGAGCTGATGGACATCCCGATCTTCCACGACGACCAGCACGGCACCGCCATCGTCTCGGCCGCCGGCCTGATCAACGCGCTGCACCTCACCGGCCGCAACATCAAGGACATCAAGATGGTGGTGAACGGCGCGGGGGCCGCGTCGATCGCCTGCATCGAGCTGGTGAAGGCCATGGGCATGCCGCACGAGAACGCCATCCTGGTCGACACCAAGGGCGTCATCTACCAGGGCCGCACCGAGGGCATGAACCAGTGGAAGAGCGCCCACGCCGTGCGCACCCAGGCGCGCACGCTGGAAGAGGCCATGAAGGGCGCCGACGTGTTCTTCGGCCTCTCGGTCAAGGGCGCCGTCACCAAGGAGATGGTCCAGTCGATGGCGGCCAAGCCGATCATCTTCGCCATGGCCAATCCCGATCCCGAGATCACGCC
>CANIRG010000219.1 GCA_947469635.1 Rhodospirillales bacterium
CGCTTCAGATCGTCCGACGCCCGCGCCTGCATGCGGGCGGGAATCTCTTCGCTCAACAGTTCGAGAAGAAGCTCGGCCATGTCAGGCGGCCTTCGCGGTCTGCGTCACCAGCCACGCCTCGCAGCAGGCCTTGGCGAGATCGCGGACGCGCAGGATGTAGCTCTGCCGCTCGGTGACGCTGATCACGCCGCGGGCATCGAGCAGGTTGAAGGCGTGGGAGGCCTTGATGCACTGCTCATAGGCCGGCAGCGGCAGCTTCTTGCCCAGCAGGCGGCCGCATTCCTTTTCGGCATCGGCGAAGTGGCGGAACAGCATCTCGGTGTCGGCATGCTCGAAATTATAGGCCGACTGCTCCTGCTCGTTCTGCAGGAAGACGTCGCCGTAGGTCAGCGGCACTTCCGAATCGGTGCGGTTGTACGGCAGGTCGTAGACCGTCTTCTTGTCGAACAGGTACATCGCCAGCCGCTCGAGCCCATAGGTGATCTCGCCCGCCACGAGATCGACCTCGATGCCGCCGACCTGCTGGAAATAGGTGAACTGGGTGATCTCCATGCCGTCGCACCAGACTTCCCAGCCCAGGCCCCAGGCGCCCAGCGTCGGGCTCTCCCAGTCGTCCTCGACGAAGCGGATGTCGTGCAGGGTGGTGTCGATGCCGATGGCGTCGAGCGAGCCCAGGTAGCGTTCGAGGATATCGGGCGGCGACGGCTTCAGGATCGCCTGGAACTGGTAATAATGCTGCATCCGCATGGGATTTTCGCCGTAGCGGCCGTCCGAGGGGCGGCGGCAGGGCTGCACATAGGCCGCCCGCCAGGCCTTTGGGCCCAGCGCGCGCAGCGTCGTGGCGGTATGGAAGGTGCCGGCCCCCATCTCCATGTCGAAGGGCTGCAGGATGAGGCAGCCTTGGCGTGCCCAATAGTCCTGAAGGGTGAGGATCAGCTCCTGGAAGCAACTCGGCTTGGAGCGTGTCTCGGAGGGCATGGACACGATGTTTTCAGCGTCTTTTCGGGGTTTGTGCGGTGCGGCAAAATAGGTGCCACCCCCCACCCGGTCAAGGACGGGGAAGGGTGTGATCCCCTCCTCCCCATTCAAATGGGGAGGAAAGCTTTTCAGGCGTGCGGACAGTCGGTTCCGGCCTTGGAGGTGGAGATATAAGCCCCGCATTTGGCGCACTGCACGGTCTCCTCCACGGAGGCCGGGCGCGGCCTTGCGGGGGGCGGGGCGGCTTCGCGGGGCGTGGGTGGCGGGGCCTTGGGCTGCTGGGTTCCTCCCAGGATGCCGTACCAGCGCCGTGCCACCGAATAGATGCCGTAGCAGGCGACGCCGAACAGGATGAGCTTGAGAAGTATTCCCATGCGGCCTTTTGCGGTCCAAGCATAAGCCGGTCAAGCGCGCTAATGTCGTGGCATGAATGGATCAGAAGACCGGCCGCTCGACCTGTTCGTCGTGGGCGGCGGGATAAACGGGGCGGGAATCGCCTGCGACGCGGCCGGACGCACCCTCAAGGTCGGGCTGTGCGAGATGAACGACTTCGCCAGCGCCACCTCCTCGGCGTCGAGCAAGCTGATCCATGGCGGGCTGCGCTACCTCGAGCATTACGAGTTCCGCCTGGTGCGCGAGGCCCTGCAGGAGCGCGAGGTGCTGCTGGCCAAGGCGCCGCACCTGTCGCGGCCCATGCGCTTCGTCCTGCCGCACGAGCCGCACCTCAGGCCCCGTTGGATGCTGCGGCTGGGGCTGTTCCTCTACGACCATCTCGACTGGCACATGACCCTGCCCAAGTCGCAGGCGGTTGTGCTGCCGCAGTCCCCCTTCGGCGCCGGGCTGAAGCCCTCGTTCAAGAACGGCTTCGTCTATTCCGACGCCTGGGTCGACGATGCGCGCATGGTGATCGTGAACCTGAAGTCGGCGCACTACATGGGGGCGAAGATCTTCGCGCGGCACCGCTGCACCTCGGCCCGGCGCACGGCCGACGGCAAGCTGTGGGACATCGAGCTGGCGGCAAAGGACGGCACGCAGGTGAAGCTGCAGGCGCGCGGGCTGGTCAATGCCGCCGGCCCCTGGGTCAAGCGCTTCCTCGAGGAGCAGACCCACGTCGCCACGCCGAAGCGGGTGCGGCTGATCAAGGGCAGCCATATCGTCGTGCCGCGCCTCTACGAGGGCGATCATGCCTTCATCCTGCAGAACTCCGACAACCGCATCGTCTTCGTCATCCCCTACGAGCGCGAGTTCTCGGTCATCGGCACGACCGACATTCCCGCCGAGCCGGGCGAGACGCCGGTCTGCTCCAAGGAGGAGATCGCCTATCTCTGCGACATCGCCGGTCACTACATGCAGAAGCCGGTGACGCCGGCCGATGTGGTCTGGACCTATTCCGGCGTGCGCCCGCTGTTCGACGACGGCGACGACAATCCTTCGGCGGTGACGCGCGACTATCATCTCGAGGTCGACGCCCCCGACGGCGCGGCGCCCCTGCTGTCGGTGTTCGGCGGCAAGATCACGACCTACCGGCGGCTGGCCGAGCATGCGCTGGAGGATCTGCGCCGCTTCTATCCGACGATGGGCGGCGCCTGGACCGCCCACAAGCCGCTGGCCGACGGGGAGCTCGCCGATGCGCCCAGCTTCAAGGAGGCCTTCGACCGCTTCGTGGCCGGCGCACAGGCGGTGAAGCCGGAGCTGCCCCCGGAGCTGGTCCACGTCCTCGCCCGTCGCCACGGTGCGGGACTCGACGAGGTTCTGGAGGGGGTGAAGACGGTCGCCGACCTCGGCCGGCACTTCGGCGGCTATCTCTATGAAAAGGAGGTCCGCTTCTGCATGCGCGAGGAATGGGCTGTGGATGCAGACGATGTGCTGTGGCGCCGGACCAAGGAGGGGCTGCATATGACGCCGGCCCAGCGCGCCGATTTCGCAGATTGGATGAGGCAGCAGCTCCCGAACAAATAGCGGCGAGGCTTGGGCACGTTTCGCGGGATGGCTCCGTACTGCCAGGGAGCGTTCCTCTGACTCCAATGGAGCCTGCCAAAATGCGCGTCCGTGCCCTGATTGCCCTTCCCGTGGCCGTGGCCACCCTGGCCAGCCTCGCCTGGCTGCCGACGGCTTCCGCCTTCGACAACGGCTTCGATGCCGACGACGAGATCCTGATGGCCCAGACGGCCCCTCCGGGCCCGCCGCCGGCCGTCGGCAACGACCGCATGCGCGGTCCCGGCCCCGGCCCGCGCAACTTCTCGCCCAAGGCCATGTGCCAGGAGAGCGTCGCCCGCCGCATCGGCATGCGCGCCTACCTGAAGGCCAAGCTCGACCTCAAGGCCGAGCAGATGGCGGCCTGGACCACCTACGAGAAGGCCGCCGACGAGGTCAGCGCCAAGTCCAAGGCCCGCTGCGTCGCGATGCCCGAGAAGGTCGAGACGCCCCCGGGCTTCACCGAGCGCATGACCATGCGCGAGGACATGATGAAGGCGCGGCTGGAGTCGCTTCAGGCGACCAAGCCCGCCCTGCAGGCGCTTTATGCCACGCTGACGCCCGAGCAGAAGGTCGTGTTCGACCGTCCGATGGGCGGCCGCGGCGGCCATCATCGCCCCGGTCATCGCTGAGATCGTCATCGCTGACATCGTCATCGCTGACATGCGCGACTGACGCGACGACAAGGCCTCTCCCCGTGACATAACGGGGAGAGGAAGACCGGGGAGCTGGGGGTTGGAGCAAAGGCCGGCGCGGCGCGCCGAATTCGACTGGCTGCGCGTGCTCGCGCTGGCGATGCTCATGGTGTTCCACAGCGCCATGGGCTTCAGCACGTGGCCCTGGCACGTGAGCGACCCGCACCAGTCCGTGGTGCTCGACACCTTCCTCGATTTCCTGCTGCGCTGGCGCGTGGCGCTCGTCTTCATCGTCTCCGGCGCCGCGCTGATGCTGGCGCTCGGCCGCCATCCGCCGCGCGCCATCCTGCTGGAGCGGCTGCGGCGCCTGGGCATCCCGCTGCTGTTCGGCATCCTCGTGGTGGAGCCGCCGCAGGTCTATCTCGAGCGCATGCAGCGCGGCCAGTTCCGCGGCTCCTATCTCGAGTTCCTGCCGCACATCGCCGACGGCATCTATCCCGCGGGCAACCTCTCCTGGCATCACCTGTGGTTCATGCCCTACGTGCTGGCGCTCTCGGCGATCCTGCTGCCGCTGTTCCTGTGGGCGCGTTCGGCGGCCGCGCGGCGGCGGCTCGACCCGCTGATGCAGGCGGCGGCCGAGCTGCATCTCCACTGGCTCCTGCTGCTGCCCCTGGCGGTCATCCAGTGGCTGCTGCGCCTGCAGGGCGGCGACGACCATACGTTCCTGACCGACGGGCACGGCTGGCTGGAGTTCGCCGTGCTGATGATGCTGGGCGGCGTGCTGGCGCAGTGGCGGCAGGTGCTGACCGCCATCCGGAACGAGCGTTACATCCTGCTGGTCGTGGGCATCGCGGCCTATGTCTCGCTGCGCGGCCTGTGGCCCTCGATCGGCGAGGATCCGACGCCGCTGCCCCCGTCCGAAGCCGTTGCCTGGGCGACCCTCTCGGCGCTCAATCTCCTGTGCTGGACGCTGGCGGCGCTCGCCTTCCTCACGCGCTGGTTCAGGGCGGGCTCGCCCGCCCTCACCTATTTCACCGAGGCCGCGCTGCCGGTCTACATCCTGCACCAGACGCTGATCGTCCATGCCGTCGTCCACCTGCACGCCGTCGGCTGGCCGCTCGGCCTCAAGATCGCCTTCACCCTCTGCTTCGCGCTGACGGTGTCGCTGGCACTCCACGAGCTGGTCATCCGCCGCAGCAGATGGCTGCGGCCGCTGTTCGGCGTGAAGGAGCGCGCCGGCGCGGTCGGCCTCGATGTGGTGCTGGCGCCGCTCCTCGTCGCCCTCACCAGTCGCTGGCGCGCACCATCTTCATGAGGTCGACGACGGCGCTTCTTCTCGCGAGCCTACTCACCACCGCGCCGGCAAAGGCGCAGGAGCAAGGCTCGGTGCCGGTCGTGATCGACGGCGCCACCGTCGATCTCGCCACGATCACCTACAAGCCCAGGGGCGACGGGCCCTTCCCGACCCTCGTCTTCCATCATGGGTCGGGCAGCTTCCGCGATCCCAAAGCCGTGGCCCAGTGGTTCGTGGTGCGAGGCTGGGCCGTGATCGCGCCAGCCCGCCGCGGCCGGGGCGGCTCGACGGGCTCGGACGAGGAATGGCTCGTATGCAGCGAAGCCTCCGCCCGCCAGGGCGCCGACCGGGCGTTGCGCGACATCGAGGCCATGACGCCGGTGCTCACGGCCCAGCCGTTCGTCGACCGAAGCCGCCTCGCGATCGGCGGCCAGTCGCGCGGCGGTATCCTGAGCGTCGCGTGGAGCGGGCAGCATCCTGAGGTGCGTGCCGTGATCAATTTCGTCGGCGGCTGGATCGACGAGCCCTGCCGGCATTCGACGTCGATCAACCAGAGCCTGCTCAACCGCGGCGTCGCCTGGGGACAGAAGTCGCTTTGGCTCTATGGCGATAACGACAGCTACTATTCGCTGTCGCACACGCGGGCCAACTTCGCCGCCTTCCAAACGGCAGGCGGCAAGGGCGTGTTCCACGCGTACAAGCCGCCGGCGGAGCTGAAAAATGGCCACCAGATCGGGACGGTGCCGCAGCTATGGACCGCCGACGTCGAGGCGTATCTCCGGGAGCGCGGCTTGCCCGCCGATCTGGCGAACTAGATCCCTCACCAGTCGCTGGCGCGCACCATCTTCATGAGGTCGTCGGCCATGGTGAGCGCGGTCAGCACGCCGGTCTTGGGATTGTCCGGCATGGCGCGGCCGAGGCGATACATGTTGAGCTCGCCCGAATCGCTCACCACCTCGAGCTTGCTGGCATTGGTGCCGGGCGGCAGCGTCGGGTCGGCCACCAGCTCGATGTCGGTCCTGTCGAGGCCGGCGCCGCACAGCGCCACCGTCACCGCGAGATTGGCGTTCTTCGGATAGAGGCGACCGGCATCGGCCGGCGTGCCCTTGAAGATCACCGTCGGCACCTTGATCGAGGGCAGGTCGAACTCGGTCTCGGCCGGCGTGCCGGTCCAGGCGTGGGGCGGCTTGATCGAGGTGTATTTCACCTTCTCGAGCTTGCCGAGCCGCATGGCCAGCAGACCGTCGAGGCCGGCGATGGCGCCCGACGGCAGGCGCAGACGCGCGCCGCTCTTCTCGGCCGCCTTGATGTGCTTCTGCCACAGCTTGGCGTCGCCATAGGCGCCGGTGGCGATCACCATGAAGTCGATGCCCTTGGCGAGGATGGTCTCGCCCCAGTCGATCACCGCCTGCTGGCTCGCCGCCTCGACCACGACGTCGGGCTTGAGCTTGAGCAGCGCCGGCAGCGTCTCCACGACCAGGCTCTTGCGGCCCACGGCCTTCTGCGTGGCCTTGGCCCGGCCCGGCCGCACCAGCACGCCCACGATGTCGATCGCCGGCTTCTTCTGCTTGAAGAGATCGAACAGCATCTGCCCGATCGCGCCATAACCGATCAGCGCGATCCTCAACCGCTTCTTCACCTTCTTCGCCGCCATGCCGCTCCCCCGACTCATCTGAGCGACAGGACTATAGCCAGCTTGAAACTCGGGCGGTAGCGCGCTACGTCCCAATGGTAGCGCGCTACCAGAGGTCAGAGAGACCATGCCTCGTCCCGCCCGAGTAGACACCGCCGACAAGTTTCAACGATATCGAGCCGCCCAGAAGCGACGCGGCATGAAGCTGGTACGCCTATGGGTACCTGATCCGAAGGCCCCAGGTTTCCGCCGCGAAGCGAGCCGACAGGCAGAGTTGCTGCGGGACGCCTCCGAAGAGCGAGAGGCGTTGGATTTCATCGAAGCTGTCACTGACTGGAATGCGGGAAAGTAGCCGCGCGTGAAGCGGGGCGATCTGATCACCGTCGCGGTGAGCGGTGACTACGGCAAGCCGCGGCCGGCCCTGGTGATTCAGACGGATCACCTGACCGAGGTGGATTCGGTACTGGTATGCCTGCTCACGACGACTGTTCGCGACGCCCCGCTCTATCGATTTCCATTGCCGGCGGGCAAGGAAACCGGCCTCGCAAAGCCCTCCCAAGTCATGGTCGACAAGATTGCCGCCGTGCGCCGAGACCGTTGCGGCGCCCGCATCGGAAAGGTCGATCCAGCGTCGATGCTGGCGCTCAATCGGCTTCTCGCCTTCGTCATCGGTGTGGCCGACTGACCGACAGGGTTAAGAACCCTTTAGCCACCGGCGCCCTTGCGACGGTCGGGAGCCGCGGTTATAACCCCGCCTCCAAAAGGGCCAGAGGTGCGCGCCGTTCTGACGGAGTGTAGCTCAGCCTGGTAGAGCACTAGCTTCGGGAGCTAGGGGCCGGAGGTTCGAATCCTCTCACTCCGACCAATCGAAAGTCGGGGCCGTCTATCTCGGTCAGTTTGGCGCACGGCGGGTCTTCGGACCCGCCGTTTGCGTTTCAGGCCCCGACCAGCCTCTTGAGCTTGGGCGCCACGCCGTAGGTCCAGCCGTTGAGCCCGACGTCGGTGAAGGCGAGCTCGCCGTCGACCACGACGTAGAAGCGGGGCGATCCATAGACCACCATGCCGCCAAACCCGCGGCGCGCCTCCTCACTGGTCCATCTCTCGGGACTGGCCAGGAATTCCTGGAGGACGGGACGAAGGTCGGCCGGCCATTCCTTGGGAACGATGACCTGCCGCCAGGTCGACGTATAGACGGTGCGGAAATCGACCCGTGCCGCCTGCTTCGACTTCTGCCATTCCTCTTGCACTTGGCGACGCCAGGTCAGGCAAGGGCCTCAACTGGCGTAGCTGGCCACGATGAGGAGTGGCTTGCCAGCTGCGCGGGCGTCGCCGCCAGCCAAGGCGGCTCCAGCCAGACCGGCGAAGGTCGAACGACGTGTCAGCATGCTTGCACCCAAGGTTGACGCTCAGGTCGTTCTACCGGCGACGGCAGAGTTCGACAACGGCGGCTCAGTTGCGGGTGACGAGGTAGGGCCCGACGGCCGACACGGCGCATTCGGTCCCGCCCGCCCGGGCGCATTCCCGCAACGCGGTCTCCACGGCTGAATCCTCGCTGGCGCGGCCCACCGCCACGCCGATCCGGCCATTCCGCGCCACCGCGATCGCCCGCCAGTCGTCGGCCACCAGGTAGCGCTCGATCGCCTGCTGCTGCGCCGGCTCCAGGCCCGTCAGGTCCTGCGGGGTGAACACGTCGGCGATGCGGAAGTTCTGCGGCGTCTGCACGACGACCTGGTCGTTGATGGCATAGACGAAGCAGGGGCGGCCAGAGAGATGGCCGCAGGATTGCAGGGCGCGGCGGACGGCGTCGGGTTCGACGTCGCTGAACGTCCACCAGTCGATCTTGTTGCGACCGATGACGACGACCCTGGTGCCGGTGGCCTTGGGATAGACATCGACCAGCAGCTTCCGGGTACCCTCACCGAGCAGGGGGACCGCCGCCGGCACGAGCGGGATCGGCGGCATCGGGCGCGCCGCGGCGACATAGGGCTGCGGCGGCATCGCCGGCGTCTTGAACGACCAGACCACGCTGTTGCCGACGGCGTAGATCATGCAGCGGTCGAAATCGCGCACGGTCCGCACCTGCTTGTGGACCGTGTTGTTGCAAGCCTCCAACGCCACATCGCGGGCCGTCTTCTCGTCGATCCGCCGGGTCGCGAACTCGACCCAGCCCCGGACGTTGATCGCCATCGCCTTGTACCCTTCCGCCTGCTCGTAGGGTTCGAGCTCGCGCCGGCGCTGGGTGCTGGTGAAGGGTATATCGGCGGTGGCGAAGATGCGGGGTGCGGCTGCAGGCGCCGGGGCAGCCGCCACAGGCGCGGGTGCCGCCTGTGCAATCCTGTCCGGCACCGGGGCGTCGCGCAGCAATATCGCGCCCGCCACCGCCGCCGTTGCCACGACCACCACCGCCGCGACCGCGCCCGCCACGAGGAAAGTGCGCGAACGTACCGCCCCGGAAGCGCGCGGAGACGAGCCCTCCGCCATCAGACGATAGGCATGGATCGGCCGTGGGATATTCTTGACCTGTTGCTGGCCGATGTCCTCGGCGCCGAGCGTGAGCTTGCCCACGATCTGGTCGTAGATCGCGCTGGAGACGCAGATGCCGCCCGCCGAGGCGATGGACTCGAGACGGACGGCGACATTGACGGCATCGCCGATCAGATCGTCGCCGCTCTGGACGACGTCGCCGAGATTGGCGCCGATGCGCAGGTCGAGCCGGTCCTCGGTCGCCGCGAGCGCGTTGGTCGTGCGCATCGCCTCCTGGATCCCGATCGCCGCTCGGACGGCTTCGACGGGACTGGCGAATTCCGCGAGCAGGCCGTCGCCCGTCATCTTGAAGACGCGGCCATGGTGCTGCTTGATGTAGCTCCCGGCGATCGCCATGCGGGCCTGCAGCAGGGCCAGCGCATGTTCCTCGTTGCGCGCCGACATCGTGCTGAAGCCGACCGTGTCGATGGCGACGATCGTCGTCAGACGCCTCACCATGCCAGGCTCGTTCATCGAAATCGCTCCCCGCTACCCGTCGAACCTAGCCGACGGTCCGACAACTCGCCAGAGGTCTGTGGATAGTCGAAACCGCACCCTCCAAGATGAAGTGGTATGCGCGGCCATAGCCACAGGATGCTGCAATTCGCAGAGGAACAAAGCAGGAAAATTGGAGTCGCATCGGCCTGTGGATGAGGGGTACGAATCGGCATGGCCGATGCTCCTCCCGCTCCCCGCACCTTCGGCGATCTCGACCGGCTCAACCAGGAGATCGAGGTCCGCTGCCAGCGCTGCTTCGAGCGCCGGCGGCTGACCGGCAGCAGCCGGGACAAGCACGATCGTCTCCTGCGCGACCAGCCGATCGCCGGCCGGCGCTATGTCTGCGCCTGCGGCGGCATCGGCCTGCCGACCATCCGCCGCCGCTGGGTCGAGGCGCTCAGCCACCATGGAAGAGGGCTGGAAGCGCGCTCGCGGCGGTGATTCGGCCAAAGCTGCCCAAGCAACCCACGAAACCAAACACGGCCTCTGTGCAATTCGGGGGAAACTGCCGGCCCGTATGTTCTCACCATCGAAAGCCGCCCGGCGACGTGGAGAGAGCAATGACCAAGACCCTGATCCTGACCGCCGCCCTCCTCGCTTCGATGATCAGCGCTCCGGCCTTCGCCCAGTTCAACGGCAGCGACGTGCAGGTCGCCTCGGCCGCCCCGGTGGTCCGCGTCGACGATGTCGCCGCCGCCAAGGCCCTGCGGGCCTTCATCGCCGCCCAGCGCCCGGTTGCCGGCATCGCCGCCCCCGACATGAACGGCCCCCGCCGCTAAGACCTCCCATCCTCCCGATGCCAACGGCGCCCCCTTCGGGCGCCGTTTTTGTTTCGAGGCTCTCCTCGCAGACCTGCCGCGTCGCTTTCCCCCTCCCTGCCCTCCCCTGAAGACGGGGTAGGAAAAGAAGAAGAAAGGTGCCCGAGGGGCGGAGGGGGAAGCCCCGGTCGGGGTGCGCAACCCACGAAACCAAACAGGGCGCTCCGGCAATCCCGGGGAAACTGCGCGCCCGTATGTTCTCACCATCGAAAGCCGACCGGCGACGTGGAGAGCAAGATGACCAAGACCCTGATCCTGACCGCCGCCCTCCTCGCTTCGATGATCAGCGTCCCGGCCTTCGCCCAGAGCAACGACAGCAACGTCCAGGTCGCC
>CANIRG010000220.1 GCA_947469635.1 Rhodospirillales bacterium
AAGACGGAGATATCAGCTTCCGATGGTCACGCCCGCATCGGCAATGATCGTCTGGCCGGTGATGAAGGCGCCGGCCTTGCCCGCCAGCATGACCGCGATGCCACCGATGTCGTCGGGCTCGCCGATGCGGCGGAGCGGCGCCGTCTCCAGTCGCTTGTTGAGATATTCCGGGTTCTCCCACAGCGCGCGCGCGAAGTCGGTGCGCACCAGGCCGGGCGCGATGGCGTTGACGCGGATATTGTCGGGTCCCAGCTCGACCGCGAGGTTGCGTGCCAGCGCCATGTCGGCGGCCTTGGAGATGCCGTAGGCGCCCAGCACCGCCGTGCCGCGCACGCCGCCGATCGAGGAGACGATGATCACCGAGCCGTCCTTCTTCGCGCGCATGTCGGGCACGCAGAGATTGATCAGCCAGATGTTCGACAGGATGTTGTTCTGCATGATCTTGGTGAAGGCATCGTCCGGCATCTTCTCGGTCGGGCCGTAGTAGGGATTGGTCGCGGCGTTGCAGACCAGGATGTCGACCGCGCCCAACTGCTTCTTGGTCTCGGCGATCAGCCGCTCGCACTGCGCCTTGTCGGAGATGTTGCAGGTGATGACGGTGGCGTCGCCGCCCGCCTTCCTGATCTCGGCGGCCGCTTCCTCGCAGCCCGGTTGCTTGCGGCTCGACACCACGACCCGGGCGCCCTGCAACGCCAGATGCAACGCGATCGACTTGCCGATTCCCTTGCTCGAGCCGGTGACGACAGCGACCTTGCCGGTGAGGTCGAAAAGCGGCGATGCCATGCGGTTTGCTCCCAGGATGCTTTCGCCTCTATGTCGCACAGGCCGCTTCAGCGATCCATGGCGTAGCGTTGCAGCCACGCCGCATCGGGATCGAAACCGAGGCCCGGCTCCGTCGGCACGTCGATCGACGCCTGCCAGCGCGTGATGCCGAAGCCGTAGGCGTCCATGTGGTCGTCGGCCTCGATGGTGGCGAAATGGCCAGGCTGGTCGAGCGCGGCAATGAGATGCAGCGAAGCCAGTGCGGCCGGCCCGACGAAGGGCGTGTGCGGCGCGATCGAGCCCGTCCATGCCTCGAGCGCGGACAGGGCCCTCACCGCCTCCGACACGCCGCCCAGCATGCAGACGTCGGGCTGCAGCACGCCGACGGGAGCGGCCTTGCCATAGACCGCAAGCTGCTCCGCCGAACCGAGATCGGCGCCGAGCCCAACCGTGATGTCGGAGAGCGCAGGACCGTCCAGCAGGATCTCCGGCGGCCACACCGGATCCTCCAGCCACAGCAGCTCCATTGCCTGCCAACGTGCCAGGTCGCGGCGGATGACGTCGAGCGTGTGCGCGTTGTTGAGGTCGGCGACGAACGGAATCGCCTCGGGGATGACCTTGCGGGCCGCCTCGATCACCGTGAGGCTCGACTCATGGACCTTCACCGCCGTGACACCGGCCGCCAGGGCTTGCTCGATACGCCGGCTGACGCGAGCGTCATTGTCGTACTTGTCGAGGCTCGCCATCACCGGCACACGCGCATGCTTGGCACCTCCGATCATATCGGACAGCGACAGGCCCGCAGCCTTGCCGGCGATGTCCCATAGCGCGGTATCGACGGCGGCCAGCGCATTGAGGACGGTGCCGGCGCGTCCGAACGAAGCGAAGCGCCGACGCGCCTCGAGATTGAGCGAACCGCGCTCGTCCACGGACTTGCCGATATAAAGCGGCGCGATCGCATCGCGCATGGTCGCCACCAGCCCCTTCTGCATGGGCGCGCGATTGCACAGGCATTCGCCGTAGCCCTGCAGGCCCGACCTGGTCGTCACGCGGCACAGCACCATGTAGAGCGCGTCCGAAGGCGCCGCCGGCATGTTCGAGGCATCGCGCGACCGGGTGACGGGGACACGGAGCGCAAGAGGTTCGATGCGGTCGATGATCATGACGCCTCCGGTTTGACAGCCACTGCGGCCACTGCCAGCGTTTTCCCACATTCGCAGGAGAACCGCATGGCGGCCAGCATGGGCACGGCGCACAAGTTCACGGCGAGCGACGGCAACAGGATCGCCTACTACGTCGACGATTATACTGATCCGTGGAAGCCCGCCGCGACCCTCCTCTTGCTCCACGCCGCCATCGGTCATGCGCGCCGCTTCTATGCCTGGGTGCCCAGGCTCTCGCGCCACTATCGCGTCGTGCGCATGGATCTGCGCGGCCATGGCGAGTCCGATGTGCCGCCCGAGACGCCCGCCCTCTCGATGGGCCGGCTGGTCGCCGACGTGTCCGAGCTGCTCGACCATCTCGGCTGCCCCTCGGTCCACATCGTCGGCAACTCCGCCGGCGGCTATGTCGGCCAGAATCTGGCGATGACGTCGCCCGCGAAGGTGAAGAGCCTGATGCTGTTCGGCTCGACGCCCGGCCTCAAGAACAGCCAGGCCGCGACCTGGCTGCCGCGCGTCGCCAAGGAGGGCCTGCGCGCCTTCCTGGCCGACACGATCTCCGACCGCTTCCCGATCGGCAAGGTGCCCGAGGGGCTCGTCACCTGGTTCCTCGACGAGGCGGCCAGGAACGACACGGATTTCATCGGCCGCTTCATCGGCCTCATGACCACGCTCGACTGGAGCGACCGGCTGGCGGAGATCAAGTGCCCGACGCTGATCGTCATGCCGGGCGGCGAGACCGTGGGCTCGATCAGGAACTACGACGTCATGATCGAGCGCATTCCCGATTCGCAGGCCATCGCCTACGAGCACATGCCCCACAATATCTGCGACGCGGTGCCGGACCGCTGCGTCGAGGATGTCCTGGCTTTCCTGCGCTGGCGTTTTGGATCGCCTTCGTAAGATCCCGGCTCACCGCAACCCACCGACATGCTGGAGATGACCGCGCAGCGTCGGCAGCATCTCCTGGGCGAACTGCTTGATGCGCGCATTGTCGCCGCCGATGGCGTAGGCCTCGAACAGGGCCAGGATCTCGACATGGGCGTCGTATTGCGCGGCGATGTAGTCCTTCTCGAAAGTGGCGACGTCCTTCTGCTGCATGTCCTCGACCATCGTCTTGTGCCTGGCGTCCATCGCCTCGCGCGGCGGCGGCAGCCTGGCTTCGGACACGGCCTGCTTGAACTTCTTCCCGGCCATCCCGTGGTCGTTGACCATCTGGTTGGCGAAGCCTTTCAGCCGCTCGCTCTGGCCCTTCCTGAGCACGAGCTTGCTGCTGTCGATCTCGAACGTATTGCCTGCCGCCACCTTGGCAAGGAACTCATCCGTCGATGGCGCCGGCACGACGGGCCGCGACGCGGTGTTCGGATTGGCGGATTGCGCCAAACCCTCGGGCGCATGGACGGCCGCATAGCCCAGCACTGAAATCAGCGTGATCACGGCGCACCTCATCGTTGCCTCCTTGGTCATTCCACAGAAGGAAATGTCCGAGCCCCTCGAATCGTTGCCATTGACCGACTGACCGTGGCGCTGGCGCATTTTTTGCGGGACGAACGCCATGCTACCCTCCGGCAACACCAAAGAGGTCGACGATGCAGCCAGCCGCCAGCGCTCCCTCCCTTGCCCCCGTCATGCCGCCCGTCATGATCGGCGGCGAGATTCCGCGCATCGACGTTGCCGACTTCCTCGCCGGCAAGCCGGGCGCCGCCGAGATCGCCGCGGCGCAGTTGCGCTTCGCCTTCGAGAATGTCGGCTTCTATTACCTCGCCGGCCATGGCGTGCCGCAGTCGCTGATCGATGCCACCTACGCCGAAGCCGCGCGCTTCCATGCCCAGCCGATGGAGGCCAAGCTCGCGGTCAAGGTCGACGAGCACAATATCGGCTACATGCCGATCGCCCGTAAGCCGCCGCCCAACGCCGCGGCCCAGGGCAAGAAGCCCAGCCAGAACGAGGCCTATTTCCTGCGCCGCGAGCGCAGCGCCAGCGATCCCGACGTGCTGTCCAACCGCCGCTTCCACGCCATGAACAAATGGCCGACGGAGAGCGACCTGCCCGGCTTCCGCGAGAATACGCTCCGCTACCTCTCCACGCTGGAAGCGCTCTGCAAGAGACTGGTGAAGCTCTATGCGCTGGCCCTCGACCTGCCGGAGACCTACTTCGATGCCTGCTTCGCCGACCCGCACATGATCCTGCGCATGTCGCGCTATCCGCTGATCGACGGCAGCGACGAGTCAATCGCCAGCCTGGTGCCGCACACCGATTCCGGATTCATGACGCTGCTGCCGCCCAACAAGGTGCAGGGCCTGTCGATCCTGCTGCCGGACGGTCGCTGGATGGACGCGCCCGGCGTCGAGGATGCCTTCGTCGTCAACGGCGGCGACATCCTGCACCGCTGGACCAACGAGCGCTTTCTCTCGACACCGCATCGCGTGCGCAACGTTTCGGGCCAGATCCGCTACGCCATCCCCTTCTTCTGCGATCCCAACCACGACACCATGATCGAGTGCCTGCCGAGCTGCGAATCGGCGGCGCGGCCGGCGAAGTATCCGCCGATCAAGTTCGGCGACTATGCGCTGTGGTTCGCCGCGCAACGCTACGAGCACATGGCCAAGGTGCAGACGCCGACCGAGACGGACATCGCACCCGGCGCCCGCGCGCTGGAACGCTGGTCATGATCTCACGAGCAGCGGCGCTGGCGGGAGCCTGCGCCGCCCTCCTCCTCGCCGGGCCGGCGCACGCGCAGAAGACCGTTCGTGCCGTGATGCATTCGGACCTGAAGGTCCTCGATCCGATCTGGACCACCGCCAACATCGTGCGCAACCACGGCTACATGGTGTGGGACACGCTGTTCGCCATGGACGACAAGCTCGTGGCCCAACCGCAGATGGTCGACAAATGGGAGCTGAGCGCAGACCGCCTCACCTATTCCTTCACGTTGCGCGACGGGCTCAAGTGGCATGACGGCAAGCCGGTCACATCCGAGGACTGCATCGCCTCGCTCAGCCGCTGGGGCGTCCGCGACTCCACCGGCTCCAAGCTGCTGAGCTTCGTGGCCGGGTTCGAGGCGACAGCCGAGAAGAGCTTCAGGATCGTCCTAAAGGAACCCTACGGGCTGGTGATCGATTCGCTCGCCAAGCCCGGCGGCTCGACGCCGCTGATGATGCCCAAGCGCATCGCCGAGACCGATCCCGCCAAGCAGATCGACGAGTTCATCGGCTCGGGGCCGTTCATCTTCAAGAAGGACGAATGGAAGCCCGGCGACCGCACCGTCTATGTCCGTAACCCCGACTACGTGCCGCGCGCCGAGCCGGCGTCGGGCCTGGCCGGCGGCAAGGTCGCCAAGGTCGACCGCGTCGAGTGGCTCGCCATCCCCGACCACCAGACGGCGGTGAACGCGCTGCTGGCCGGCGAGATCGACTATATCGAGGCGCCGCCGCACGACCTGAAGGCGCTGCTGCTGGCCGACAAGAACATCCGGCTGGAGGTGCTGAACAAGATCGGCGCGCAGTACGTCTTCCGCTGGAATACCGTCGTGCCGCCCTTCAACAACGAGAAGATCCGACGGGCGGCGATGTACGCCTTCGACCAGAAGTCGTTCCTCGAAGGCGTGATCGGCGACGACCGCTATTACCGGACCTGCGACGCGATGTTCGTCTGCGGCACGCCGCTGGAGAACAGTGCCGGCATGGACGGGCTGGCGCGCGGCAACTTCGCCAAGTCGAAGGAGCTGCTCAAGGAGGCGGGCTACGACGGCACGCCGCTGGTGATGCTGCATACGACCGACATCGCCGTGCTGACCAATGCCGGCCCGATCGCCAAGGACCTGCTGGAGAAGGGCGGCTTCAAGGTCGAGATGGTGCCGCTCGACTTCCAGGCCATCGTCTCGCGCCGCCTCCGTAAGACGCTGCCGGCCGACGGCGGCTGGAATGGATTCATGACCTCGTGGCTGTCGGTCGACATGATGAACCCGCTCACCAACTCGATGCTCACGGCCTCGTGCGACAAGGCCAATTTCGGCTGGCCGTGCGATGCCGAGGTGGAACGCCTGCGCGACGCCTATGCCCGTGCGCCCGATCTGCCCGCCCGCCAGAAGATCACCGCCGAGCTCCAGGCGCGCGCCGTGCAATACGGCACGCACATCCATCTCGGCCAGTACACGCTGCCAACGGCGACACGCTCGGATCGGATCAGCAACGTGGTCGTGAGCCCGATCCCGGTGTTCTGGGGGATGGAAAAGAAGTAGTCAGTCTCTCGGGACAAGGGCACGGGGGAAACATGACAACGGCACCCAACGGCCAGAAGCGCACCATCGCCGCCGGTGTAATCGGCAACATGCTCGAATGGTACGACTTCTCGATCTACGGCTTCTTCGCCGCCCATATCGGCAAGACCTTCTTCCATAGCGCCGACCCCATCGCCCAGGTCCTGTCGGCCTTCGGCGTCTTCGCCGTCGGCTTCCTGGTGCGCCCGCTGGGCAGCATCTGGATCGGCTATATCGGCGATCGCTACGGCCGCACGACGGCTCTCACCATCTCCGTCACAGGCATGGCGGTGCCCACAGTGCTGATCGGTCTGCTGCCGGGCTACGAAACGCTGGGCGTCATGGCCCCCATCCTGCTCACCTTGCTCCGCATGCTGCAGGGCCTGGCGGTCGGCGGCGAGGCCGCGATCGCCGGCGTCTTCCTGGTCGAGAGTGCGTCGCCCGAGCGGCGCGGCCTGGTGGGCGCGCTGGGCGGCGTCGGCAACGGCTTGGGCATCCAGCTCGGCTCGATTGCCGCTGCCGTCACCGCGAGCATGATGTCGGCCGATGCCCTGACGAGCTGGGGCTGGCGCATTCCCTTCGTGCTCGGCCTCCTGATCGGCGTGGTCGGCTTCATGCTGCGGCGGAGCCTGCAGGAATCGACCGAAGCGCGAGCTGAGGTAGCCTCTTCGCCTCTTGCCGAGACGATGCGTCATCATCTGCCTACGGTCGTTCGGATCGCCGGCCTCGTGACTTTCAACGCCGTCGCCTTCCAGCTCGCCTTCCTCTACATCGTGCACTGGCTGGAGACGGTCGACGGCATCGCCCCCGCCCACGCGCTCAAGATCAACACCTACAGCATGCTGCTGACCACGCCGATCTCGCTCGCCACCGGGTGGGCGTCCGACTACATCGGCCGCAAGAACATCCTGCTGGTGGCGACCGCGCTGGGCTTCGTCTGCGCCGTGCCGCTCTTCATGCTGATGCACAACAATTCGATGGCGCTCATCATGCTGGGGCAGTTCGGCTTCGCCATCGTGATCGGGCTGGCGTTCGGCGTGATGCCGGCGCTCACCGTCGAGACCACGCCGGTGGCGGTGCGCTGCACCGCCTTGGCCGTCGGTTGCTCCATCGGTTACAGCATCTTCGGCGGCCTGGTTCCCCTCACGGCGACCTGGCTGGTCTACCGGACGGCGGACGACTACAGCCCAGCCTACCTCATCATGGTGGCGGCGGCCTTGTCCTTTGTCGCCTGCCTGTTCCACCGCGAAACCTATCGAGGCATTGGGTTCGCAGTGAGAAAGCCTGCCTGATCAAGCTTTCCTCCCCATTCAAATGGGGAGGAAAGGTTTACGCCGCGCCGCCTTCGACGCTGCGGCCTTCGGCGCGCCAGCGCAGCATGCCGCCGGGGAGATTGGCGAATTGGGTGATGCCAGCTTTCTGCAGGATCGCCGTCGCGTGAGCCGAGCGAGAGCCTGCGCGGCAGACGGCGACGATCGGCTTGTCCCGGGGCAGGTCCTTGGCCTTGCCCGCAAGCTCACCCAGCGGCAGCAGCATGGCGCCGCGGATATGGCCCAGCGGCCCCGTGAACTCGTTGGATTCGCGCACGTCGAGCACGCGGACGCTGGCGAGATTCTCCTCCAGCCAGTTGGGTTCGACCTCCCAGACGCCGGAGAAGGTGAAGCGCAGCGGCGCCCAGTCGGGGTCGGCTGGCAGGGTCGCCTCGTTGCCCGGCTTGCCGCAGCGCAGGTTGGCCGGCACCGCCTCGTCGATCTTCTTCGGATGCGGCAGGTCGAGGTTCTTCATGTAGCCGGCGTAGTCGGCCTCGGCGATCTCGCCCCCCAGGCGCGGATTGAACTTCTTCTCCTCGGCGACGCTGGTCGCGGTGAGGCCGCGATAGTCGTGCGCCGGATAGAGGGTGCAGCTCTCGGGCAGGGAGAAGATGCGCGAGCGCACCGAACGGTAGAGAGCGCGCGCGTCGCCCTGCTGGAAGTCGGTGCGGCCCGAACCACGGATCATCACGCAGTCGCCGGTGAAGGCCATGCTCTCGTCGTCGAGCACGTAGGTGATGCAGCCGCTGGTATGGCCGGGCGTCGCCCGCACCTCGAGGCTGCGGCGGCCGAATTCGACGCGGTCGCCATCGTGCAGCAAACGATCGGCACCCTCGGCGCCGCTCTGCGCCGAGAGGGCGATGGCGGCGCCGAGCTTCTGCTTCATCAGCCAGGCAGCCGTGACATGGTCAGCATGGACATGCGTCTCCAGCGACCACTTGAGCTTGAACCCAAGCTCGCCGATCAGGGCAGCGTCGCGCCGCACCTGCTCGAACACCGGATCGATCAGCACCGCCTCGCCCGACACGCTGTCGCCCAGCAGGTAAGTATAGGTCGACGACGTCGGGTCGAAGAGCTGCCGGAACAGGAGCATCAGGGCGCGCTCGCCTTGTCGAGAGCCGCGACATCGGCCGCATCGAGCTTCACGTTGGGCGAGGCGATCAGGTCCTTGAGCTGCTGCAGGCTGGTGGCGCTCACGATCGGCGCGGTGATCGACTTGCGCTGCATCAGCCAGGCCAGCGCCACCTGCGTCGGGTTGGAGTTGTGCTTCTTCGCGGCATCGTCGAGCGCCTTCAGCACCGCCATGCCCTTGGGGTTGATGTACTTCTTCACGCCGGCGCCGCGCTTGGCGTCACCGACGTCGCCCTCGGAGCGGTACTTGCCCGAGAGGAAGCCGCTGGCCAGCGAGTAATAGGGGATCACGCCGATCCCCTCCTTCATGCACTCGTCCTCCAGAGCGCCCTCGAACAGGCCACGCTCCATCAGATTATAGTGCGGCTGCAGGCTCTCGTAGCGCGGCAGACCCTTGGCCTTGGAGATGGCGGCGGCTTCGGCCATCCGCGGCGCATCGTAGTTGGAGGCGCCGATGGCCTTGAGCTTGCCGGCCTTCACCAGATCGCCGTAGGTCGAGAGCGTCTCCTCGAGCGGCGTTGCCTTGTCGTCCTTGTGCGACTGGAACAGGTCGATCGTGTCGGTGTGCATCCGCATCAGCGATTCGTCGACAGACTTCACGATATGCGCCCGCGTGAGCGCGCCTTCGGCGGGAACCATGCCGCACTTGGTGGCGATCTGGACCTTGGCGCGCTTGCTCGGGTCCTTCTTCAGCCAGCTACCGATGATCGTCTCGGATTCGCCGCCCGTGTGACCCGGCACCCAGCGCGAATAGACGTCGGCTGTGTCGATGAAGGAGAAGCCGGCATCGACGAAGGCGTCGAGCAGCTTGTGCGAGGTGGCCTCGTCGGCGGTCCAGCCGAAGACGTTGCCGCCGAAGGCGATGGGGGCGAATTCGATCCCTGACTTGCCGAGCTTGCGCTTTTCCATGGGTCTCTCCTTGGTTGGTTGATTGGGATTCTATTGAGCGGCGGCACGGGCGGCGGGATCGAGCCCGCCCAGACCGGCGAGCCCCGCAAACGGCGGCCTCGCGAATTCGATGCCGAGCTTCGGCAGCGCCTCGAACAGGCGCCGGATGGCGGTGCGCTGGATCAGGCTGGGATTGAGCGGCCTCGCCGTGAACTTGAAGCGCACGATCAGCGAGGCGTCCTTGATGTCGACAAGACCCTGCATCTTGAGCGGCTGCAGCAGCTCCTTCTGGAACTGCGGCTCCGTCATCATCTCGAGCCCGATCTTCTTGGTCGTCTTGCGCAGCAGCTCGACGTCGGTGCCGAGCCCGAAAGCGAGGTTGAACTTCACCGTCGTCCAGTCCCGGCTGAAGTTGGTGACATGGACGAGCTGGCCGAACGGCACGATGTGGAGCTGGCCGTTCTGGTGGCGCAGCCGGATCGAGCGGACGGTGAAGCCTTCGACCGTGCCCTTCACACGCGACGTATCGATATATTCGACCACTCGGAAGGAATCATCTGCGAGGAAGAACACACCCGATACGATGTCGCGCACCAGCGACTGGCTGCCGAACGACACGGCGAGACCCAGCACCGAGGCGCCGGCGATCAGCGGCGTGACGTTGATGCCGAGCTCCGACAGGACCAGCAGGCTGCCCAGGATCAGGATGGTGATGCCCGCCGTACCCTTCAGCACCGGCATGATCGTGCGCAGGCGCGAGGCGGCAGCCGGCGCATCGTCCTCGGCGTCGCCACCGAAGCCTGCCTGCGGCAACGGATTGTCGGCGATGTAGCGGTCCATGCGGTATTTCAGGAAACGCCACAGCGCATAGGCGGCGAAGGCCGAGAGGGCGGCCACCTTGAGCGCCCGATCGTGCGGTCCCCAGGCCGTCGGCGGGATGATGCCGAGAGTGTCCACCACCAGCGCTTCGGCCGCGACGGTGACCACGAACAGCCGCAGCGCCACGCGGGCACAGCCGGCCATGACGTCGCCGATCGTCGGTACTTCGAGCGGGAGATGGCGCGTGATCCGCGAGATCAGCGTCTCGCCGAGCAACAGCAGGAAGACCATCGATTCCAGC
>CANIRG010000221.1 GCA_947469635.1 Rhodospirillales bacterium
GGCAAGGTGCTGGGCGGGTCGAGTTCAATCAACGGGCTGGTCTGGGTGCGTGGCCAGCCGCTAGACTTCGACACCTGGGCGCAGATGGGCTGCCGCGGCTGGAGCTGGCGCGACGTGGCGCCGCTCTTCACCCGCATGGAGAATTTCGTCGACGGCGACGGCTCCAACGGCCGCGGCACGGCGGGCCCGCTCAAGGTCTCGACGGTGCCCGACCAGAACCCGCTCTACGACGCTCTCTTCGCCGCCTCGAAGGCGGCCGGCTTCAAGGTCAATCCCGACTACAACAGCGAGGATCAGGAAGGCGTCGTGAAGACGCAGACCTCGATCTACAAGGGAAGGCGCATGAGCGTCGCCCATTGCTACATCGAGCCGGCGATGAAGCGCTCGCCCAACCTGCACGTCGTCACCGAGGCGATGACCCTGCGCGTGCTGCTGGAAGGCAAGCGCTGCGTCGGCGTCGAGTACGAGAAGGATGGCAAGATCGTGCAAGCCAAAGCACGCGAGACCATCCTGTCGGCGGGCGGCGTCGCCTCCCCGCAGATCCTCGAGCTGTCAGGCATCGGCCAGCCCGAGCTGCTGAAGCAACACGGCATCGAGGTGAAGCACGAGCTGCGCGCCGTCGGGGAGAATTTCCGCGACCACATCAACGCCCGCATCGTGTGGCGCGTGAAGGACCCGAAGGTTTCCTACAACCACATGGCGCGCGGCGTGGGCGCGGTCACGCAGTTCATGAAGTACCTCGCCACCGGCGGCGGCTTCATGAGCCTGCCCTCGGCACCGCTGCTCGCCTTCCTCAAGACGCGGCCGGAGCTCGCCACGCCCGACGTGCAGATGCACCTCGTGCCCTACTCGATCAAGGATCCCAAGACGCGCAAGCTGCAGGACTTCCCGTCGATGACGATCTCCGTCTATCAGCTGCGGCCGGAGAGCCTGGGCTCGATCCACATAAGATCGGCGGACGCCAAGGCGCAGCCGGCGATCAAGTTCAACTTCCTCGCCGACAAGATCGACCAGGACGCGATGACCGCGGGCTTCCGCCTGATCCGCAAGATCGTCGATGCCGCGCCGATGGACGCCTATCGTGGCGAGGAGCATTCGCCCGGCCTCTCGGTATCGACCGACGAGCAGATCCTGTCCTACATCCGCAACAACTCGCAGACCGCCTATCACCCGATCGGCACCTGCCGCATGGGCCCGCAGGGGCCGAACACCGTGGTCGACGACAAGCTCAAGGTGCACGGCATCGAAGGCCTGCGCGTGGCCGACGCCTCGATCTTCCCCACCATGCCGTCCGGCAACACCAACGCGCCCTCGATCATGGTCGGAGAGAAGATGGCGGACATCCTGAAGGCGGCGGCGTGACCGTAGCCATCCCCCGCTGCGCCGGAGCACTCAGAAGAACTTGTAGGTCAGGTTGAGCCAGACCTTGTCGCCTCGCATGGCGTTGTGGGCCGAGATGTCGTGCGTGTACATGAGCTGTAGATAGACGTTGTCCATGCGGTGACCGATGGAGCCGCCCATCGCGAACTGCTCGGTGGGCTGTGCGGTGAGGCCGCCGTAGGTCGTTCGCCCGCCGGCATTGTAATCGCCCGACACCTGCTTCTGGTAGGAGCTGACGGGGCCGAAATCGAAACCTGCGATGTTCTTCGTGATCGTCGCGTTCACGAAGAGCTGGTCGCCCGAGAGGTAGCGGTTCGCCGGGTTCTCGGTGTTGGTGTTGTACAACGCGTGCAGCGACGCGTTCCAGCCATCCTTGAGATAGGTGAAGCCGAGGCTCGGCTCGAATGTCCAGAAATTGGCGCCGATATCGACCGGATCGGTGACGCCGTAGCGGCCCAGCGGCGCATAGATGCCAAAGCCCGTTGCGGCGTAGAAGCCATCGCCCAGCGGCCAGGCAAGATCGACGAGCTGAACCTTGGGATTGCCCATGCCGAAGGCGCTCACCGTGCCCTGCATTGCAGCCGGCAGCGGTGCCGAGCGATGCTGGGTGGCATAGGCGAAGGGCACGCTGATGGAGGCCTTGTAGGTGGCGCCCCCCAGCACATGCCCTTCCGGCACCCAGGTGAGCGCCAGGGATTCGCTCTCTATGTCGTACTGCCGACCGGTCGGGTGGCCATCGTTGTTCACCACGGCGGCGTTGTAATAGGCCGTCCGCGAGGTGACGTAGGCGCCGGGCCGCAAGGGAACGGCGATTGCCGTGCCGAGTGTCTGACCAGGAGGATAGACCGATGCGATGCCGGGCTCGCGGGCCGCGGCATCGATCGACAGCAGGCACAGGATGGCCGCCGCTCCCAGGCGGCGTATCGGATCGAATTTCACGGCGTCTTCCCCTATTGCCTGACAGCGTAGAAGGAGCTTTCGACAAGCGTCAACACCGGTGCGCCTGCTGTATACTGATTCAAAAGGGGAGACCGCCTTGTCGAGCAAGTACCGCTTCCTGCTGATCAACGCCTTCAGCCTGGCACCGGGCAACGACTTCCAGATGCGCTCCTTCACCGGCCCGAAGGAAACGCAGATCTACAACTACGAGGACGTGAAACCCTTCCTCGACGGCGTCGACTGGGATCTCCATCCCGGCGCGCCGGCGACCCACGGCAACTGGCCGGTGACGACGAAATTCGAATTCATCTCGGTCGGCTACAACCGCCTGCCTCTCGTCCACGAGGCTTGCGCCAGCGGCAAGTACAACGCCATCGTGCTGCTGGGCGGCGGCGATCCGGGCTACATGGAATCGCGCGAGATCGGCCGGAAATATCGCATCCCGATCACGACATCGGCGCATGCGCAGATGCATCTCGCGGGCCTGCTGGGCAACAAGTTCTCCATCGTCGACATCGCCGAGACGCACAACATGCAGATGTACCATCTGGTGGTGCAGTACCGCATGACCGAGCGCTGCGCCTCGATCCGCAACGTCAACTATCCGCTGCCGAGCCCGAACTTCCCCAACGACCGCCCGATCCAGGTCGAGCGCGACCGCGCGGTGCAGAGCGGGTCATCGGACATGCTCGAGGCCGCGGTGCGCGAGTCCATCGCCGCGATCGAGGAGGACGGCGCCGACACGATCCTGCTGGGGTGCTCGGCGGCGTTCTGGATGCAACCGTTCCTGCAGAAGCGGCTCCTGGAGATCGGCTGGGACGTGCCGGTGCTGGAAGGCGCGCGCGCCGCCATCGAGGTCGCCAAGACGCTGGTCGATCTCGGCGTCGACGCGAGCGGGCTCGCGTTTCCCAGCGAACGCCCGACCAAATGGCGGCGGCGGAAGGTGTTTTAGCTGGGAGCGCGCCACTCCAGTGGCGCTCATGTAGTATCGAAGCCCGATGAAAGAGCGCCACTGGAGTGGCGCGCTCCCAGCAATGAGGTCGCCCATGATCGGCAAACGCAAGCTACTCGCCTCGACGGCGGGCCTTCTCGTGATGGGCGCCTCGTCCGGCCGGGCGCAGGCCAAGTATCCATCAGAGCCCATCAAGATCATCGTGCCGCGCGCGCCCGGCGGCGGGACGGACATCCTGGTGCGGCTGATCGCGCCGGCGCTGGAGAAGAAGTTCGGTGTGCCGATCATCGTCGACAACCGGCCCGACGCCACCACCGTGCTGGGCGCGCAGCTCGTCACCAAGTCCAAGCCCGACGGCTACACGATCTTCGCCGCCGACAACTCCTACTACCAGAATCCGGCGGTCCTCGATTCGCTGCCCTACGACACGCTGAAGGACTTCACCACCATCACCATGATGGCGAAGGGTCCGGTCATCCTGATCGTCCATCCCGACGTCCCGGCCAAGACCCTGCCGGAGCTTATCGCGCTCTCGAAGAAGACCAATCTCACCTACGCCTCCGGCGGCATCGGCGCCTCGACCCATCTGGTGGGCGTCATGCTGAACCTCCGGGCCGGCACCAACATCCAGCATATCCCCTTCAAGGGATCGGGACCGGCGCTGCTGGCGCTGCTGGGCGGGCACGTCTCCATGCAGTTCGGCGGCATCAGCTCGGCTGCGCCCTACATCAAGGACGGCAAGGTGCGGGCGATCGCCCTCGCCAACGACCGTCGCGATCCCACCCTGCCCGACGTGCCCACCTTCCAGGAAGGCGGCGTGACCGGGGCCGACGTCGCCAGCGTCTGGGGGCTCCATGCCCCACCGGGAACGCCGATCGAGCTGCGCCGTATCCTGCGCGATGCCGTCGCGGAAGCGTTGCGCGACCCGGAGACGGTGAAGAAGCTCATCGAGCGCGGCTACGAAGCAATCGCCAACACGCCGGAGGAACACCAAGCCATGACCGCCGAGCTGGTCAACCAGTGGATCGAAGTCGGCAAGAAGGTGAACCTGAAGGAATAGAGGCACTTTCTCCCTCTCTACACCTAGACCTCACCCTGAGGAGGCGCGAAGCGCCTGTCTCGAAGGGTGAGGTGTGTATGTGACTTGCAACCGTGCACGGAGATAGCAAATGGCGGGTCGCTTGGCGGGCAAGGTCGCGCTGGTCACGGGTGCGGGCTCGGTGGGACCGGGCTGGGGCAACGGCCGCGCCGCAGCGGTGCTGTTTGCCCGCGAAGGCGCGCGGGTCGTCGTGGTCGATCGCGACCCGGTGGCCGCAGCCGAGACGGCCCGGCTGATCGACGAAGAGCAACGCGAAGTGCTCGTGCTCGAAGCCGACGTAACCGACCTCGCATCGGTCAACGCAATGGCGGCGAGCGCGCTGAAGAAATTCGGCCGAATCGATGTGCTGCTGAACAATGTCGGCGGCTCGATCCCGGGCGGGCCGGAGGAAATGTCCGTGGAAGAGTTCCGTGGCCAGCTCGACATCAACCTCACCAGCGTCTTCATCACCACCAAGGTGGTGTTGCCGACGATGGCGAAGCAGGGCGGCGGTGCCATCGTGAACGTCGGCTCGATCGGCGGGCTGCGCCATCTCGGCCACGACCATGTCGGCTATTCGGCGAGCAAATCGGCGCTGGTCCAGTTCACGCGCCAGATCGCCGTGCGCTATGCACGCGACAACATCCGTTGCAACACGGTCATTCCGGGGATGATCGACACGCCGCTGCTGGAGCACCGCGTGTCGCGGCAGAAGGGCCGCGGCGATCTCGCCACGCTCCGCCGCGAGGCCGAGACGCGCGTGCCGCTCGGCCGGCGCGGCGATGCCTGGGACGTGGCCTACGCCGCCCTCTTCCTCGCCTCGGACGAAGCCAAGTACGTCACCGGCACGGAGATCCTGGTCGACGGCGGGCTGATGGCGCGCAGCGCCTGACCCATCACAATATCAGGCGTGCGGCTTGCCGCTGATGAAGGCGGTGCCGGTCATGGCGGCGACCAGCGTGCCATCGGCCGTCGTCACATCGACGCGGTAGTGCGCGAGCTTGGCGGTGCGCGAGATCTCGACCGCCGTCGCCGTCAGCACGTCGGCGAGCTTCACGCCGCGGCTGTAGATCATGTGCACGTCGATGCCGCCCGCCATGATGCCATGCGAGTTGCAAGCATAGCCGAAGGCTGTGTCGGCCAACGTGAAGGTGAGGCCGCCATGGCCGACGCCATTGAAATTGAGATGCCGCTCCTCGATCGCGACACGCGTCACGGCACGGCCGGCCGAGACCTCGACCAGCTCGATGCCAAGGCTGAGAACGAAGGCATCGCGCCGGAACAGACCGGAGGAGTCGATCACTCCGCGGCCTGGCTGAGCGGCCGGCTGGCCGAAGCGATGGCGGCCAGGGTCCTGGAGAGCGATTCGCCATCGGGATCGGCCAGGGCCGCGACACGCGCGCTGGCGACGGCATCGGCCGCCGCGCGCGGCGTCATCCGCCCCATCAAGGCTGGCGCGATCACCTCGGCAGCGATGCGACGATAGTTCGCCAATCCTCGCGCGTGAGTGTCGCCATAGCCCTTGATCAGCCGCGCCGATTCGACGATCTCACGGGCCAGCTCGACAGATATCGGTGTGGCGGCGCGAACGTCTGCGAGCCAGCGCTCGATCTCGGCCTGCTCCTCGACATAGCGATAGGTCCTCGGCCGCCACCAGCGCAGGCCGGCGAGCAGACGCAGCCGCGCGAAGCCCCACACCGTCGTCGTACGCACATGCATGGAGAAATAGACCTTGCCCAGCCGGCCGGTCCGTCGCGCCCAGGCGAGGATGCGGCGGGCGAGGCGGGGCGGCAGCATCGCGCAGATCTCCTCGATGCCGGGCTTGAAATGCTCCGTGAGC
This sequence comes from Rhodospirillales bacterium, assembly GCA_947469635.1. Classification (GTDB taxonomy): domain Bacteria; phylum Pseudomonadota; class Alphaproteobacteria; order Reyranellales; family Reyranellaceae; genus Reyranella. Next base: position 6,190 of record CANIRG010000221.1, read on the forward strand.
TCGACCGGCTCGTGCGGCTTGGCCCGCACCTCCGCCCGCACCCGCGCCATGCGCTCGCGCGAGGTCTTGGCCGCGGCGACGCGGATCACGTCCTCGAACGACATGCGCACCGCGAGATGCCGCGCCACGTCGCGCAGGAGATCGGGCCTCACGTTATCCAGCCGGTCGAGATAGAGCGTCGCATAGCGCCGGTCCTGATAGGAGGCGAGGCGACGAATGCCCTCCTCCACCATGTCGAGGCTCTTCGCCGGATAGGTTTTCCGCGCGCGCTCGATCAGGTCCTCGACGCCGACAGCCGCCGCCTGGCGCTTCTGGTGCTCACGCACCGCCTGCTCCAGCTCGCCGCGCGCATGGCCGCGGCCGAAGACGAAGCCTGCAAGATTGGCGTCGACCGATTTCCCACCCTCGCGAATGGCGGCCTCGAAGGAGGCGTCGGGAATCGGCAGCCGGCCCGAGCCGGCCAGCGCCCCCAGCAACACGGCGTTGATGACGCTGCCCGCCTCCTCCGCCGCCTGATCCATGTCGAACAGGATCTGCGCGCGGCTGCGCTCCTTCACAGCGCGCAACAGGCGGCCGACGTCGAAGCTGCCGTCGCCCATCGCCGCCCGCTCCCCGATCGCCAGCACGCGGTGGGTCGAGGCGATCAGCGTGGTGCGCTCGGGGCTGACGAAGCCGTTGAAGATCATGCGGCCTGCTTCGAGCAGCTCGGTCGCCAGCGCGACATCGACCTCGCCGATGGCCGGATTGAGCGCCAGCACGGCCGGCCGCGGACCGGGCATGACCTCGAGATAATAGGTCGTGGCGCCCGTGCGCTGGGCGACGCCCGGGATCTGCGTCGCCTGCACGCCAAGGCCCTGGGCCTGCGCCGCCGTCACGATCCAGTCGCACAGCACGCCGCCGCCATCGCCGCCCAGCGCACCGATCAGGATGGTGGTGGGTTTCATCGTCCCCTCGTCATCCCGACCGGAGCCCGAAGGGCGGAGTGGAGGGACCTCCTCTTGCGACGACAAAAGACGGAAGGCTGCTTCACGACACCTTCTCCAACCGCAGCTCGACCTCGCGCTCGACGAAACCCCATTCGGGTGTGGCGCGCAGCTTGGCCAACAGCTCGTCGAAACGACCCTCGTCGGCTGGTGGGAACTCGAACCAGGTGAGGAAGTCGAACACGGCACCCGGCTGGTCGCGGCAATGGACGAGCTGGCGCGACACGGCGGAGAGATAGTCGCTGCCGATGGCGATGTGACGCGACTTGTCTTCGAGGACGACGCGGCGCTCGTCCTGCGCCAGCGCCCACCAAGCGGCCGACTTGGCGATCGGGATGAGGGCCGCGCGCGTCGCCGCCGGCCGGCCGAGCACCGAGGGCGTGGCATCGAGCACGCGCTTCTCGGCGGCATTTGTGTAGCGGAGATTGCTGGGGACGCCCGAGAGCACCCATGTCGCGCCCGCGATCGGCTGGCCACCCTTGGTCAGCCGATCGACCCCGGCAACGCCGTTGCCTTTGATGGCCGTCTGGCGAGTCACACGCCAAGCGCCATCGTTGCCGCCGCTGAAGACGATGGGATCAGGCACCGGCCATCGCTCCGATCATCGCCGAGCGCATCCGCCATTTGAGCCGGTCCCACCAGCTCGCGTTCTGCACGATGTCGGCCTTGTAGAACGACGGACAAAGGACCGCGGCGTCGGCGACCTCGCCGCACAGGCCGCAGCCGACACAGCCGTTGTTCACATGCGCCACCGGGTCGGAGCGCAGCGGATCGGGGCTGGGCTTCACCACCAGCGAGGGACAGCCCGACAGCCTGATGCAGGAGTGATCCCCGGTGCAGATCTCGTCGTCGACGCCGAAGCGCGTGCGCACGACGCGCTCGCCACGCTTGAGCTGGGCCGCGATCTCGGGCCGCACGCGGCGCTGGCGTGCGAGCTGGCATTCACCGTCGGCCACGATCACCTTGAGGCCGCCCTCCTTGGTGTTCACCGCCTCGCGCAGGCCGTTCAGCATGGTGGCGACATTGTAGGTGCGGATGGTGCGGAGCCATTTCACGCCCATCGCCTTCAGCGTCGCGGCGATATCCGACGTCGTCTCGCCGTCGCGGCGGTTACCCGAGGTGTTGGGGATGAACTGCGCGCCCGTCGCCGAGGTGTAGCCGTTCTGCATGATGACCAGCACGCGGTCGCCGCGGTTGAACATCGAGGAGGCGACGCCGCTCAACAGGCCATTGTGCCAGAAGCCGCCGTCGCCCATCACCGAGATGGTGCGCTTCTGCATCACCGGCGCCACCGCACCGGCGGCGGCCAGCGACATGCCGAAGCCCAGGATCGAGTTGCCGAGGTTGAACGGCGCCAGGGTCGCGAAGGAATGGCAGCCGATATCGCTCGAGATATGGACCTTGCCGACCTCGCGTTCGAGCAGCTTGATCGCCGAGAACACCGGCCGCTCGGGACAGCCGACGCAGAAGCCCGGCGGCCGCAGCGGCAACGGCCCGCCCAGGATGCGCTGCGCCTCGGCCCGCCCGGCGCGCGCCGCCTCGAAGCGTTCGCGCGGCTTGGTGAGGTCGATGTCGTTGGCCGACTGGGCGAAGAACTTGAGCAGGCCCTCGGTCATCACCTCGGCGGTGTATTCGCCCGCCATGGGCAGGACGTCCTTGCCGTAGATCTTCGTATCGACGTCGCGCTTGCGCAGGATCGCGTGGATCGCCTGCTCGATATAGTCGGGCGCCCCCTCCTCGACGATCAGCACGGCGCGCTTGCCCTTGCAGAAGTCGACGATCTGGTCGGGCACGAGCGGATGGGTGACGTTCAGCACCAGCATCGGGATGCGGCCGTCGAGCTCGAGGCGATCGAGGCCGCGCATCGTCACGTTGGTGATGCCGCCCTGCACGATGATGCCGAGGTCGGAGCGCTCGCCGGGCAGAAATTCGTTGAGCCCGTGCTCGACGATGAAGCGTTGCGCGGCGGGCTGGCGGACCTCGACCTTGATCTTCTCGTGCGCGTAAGTCGACGGCGGGTGCGAGATGCGATCGTAATTGTGCGCCGCCGGTTCAGCCAGCCGGTTGTTGCGCGAGATCGCCGGCGCCTTGTTGTCCCTGGCGACGAACTCACCAGTCACATGGCAAGCGCGGATGCGCAGGTCCATCATCACCGGGGTGTTGGTGGCCTCCGAAAGCTCGAAGGCCAGCTCCGTGCAACGAACCATCGTCGGCAGGTTGGGCCGCGGGTCCATCAGCCAGACCGACGACTTCAGCGCATAGGCATGCGTGCGCTCCTGGATGACCGAGGCGCCCTCGCCATAATCTTCACCGACCACGATCAGCGCGCCGCCGATCACGCCGGGCGACGCAAGGTTGCTGAGCGCATCGGCCGCCACGTTGGTGCCGACGATCGACTTCCACGTCACGCAGCCACGGATCGGATAGTTGATCGAGGCGCCGAGCAACGCCGCCGCCGAGGCCTCGTTGGTGCAGGTCTCGAGGTGCACGCCGAGCTCGTCGAGCAGGTCCTGCGATTCCACGAGCACGTCGACCAGATGCGAGACCGGGGCACCCTGGTAGCCGCCGACATAGCCTACGCCGGCCTGCAGGATCGCCTTGGTGACGGCCAAGATGCCTTCGCCGCGGAAGACCTCGCCGTTGCCGAGGCGCAGCGAGCGCACCTCCTCACGGAAGGAGCGTTCGGGATTGGTACGTTGGGCGACGGGAATCTGATCCGGCGGCTGGTCGAGCATGGCGCGAGTATAGGCGCTAACGCCTTTTGCGACGATCCACTTTGACCTCGCGCACGCCGGCGGCCCGGGCCTCGGCCAGCAGGGCGCGGAAGGGTGCGTGCAGCTTCTCCCGCATCGCAGCATTGTCTTCGAGGACCGACAGGGCCAGGGCCGCAGCTTCGAGGGTCGAGATCGCGTCGGGCCGGGCCTCGCGGCGCAGGTCGCCGTAGAGCGACGGGGCGTCCGGCACGACCACGAAGCGCTGGAGCTTGGTCAGCCAGGGATTGCGCCACCACAGGGCCTTGGCCTGCCCCCAGTTGCCATCCAGCATGACGAGGCCGGCAATATTCTCCTGCGCCCTTTCCTGGTCTGCCAGGGGCGTGCCCTTGCGATCGAGCGCGACCAGCGGGCCCCTGTCCTTCGACGCGTGCGCCGAGCCGAGGTAGAGCACGCCCCATTCCTTGGGCTCCGCCGGCCTTTTCAGCGCATGGGCGAGGTTGCGCCACGACAGGCCGACCGTGAGGGTGGCATGGGCCAGCGACTGGACCAGCAGGGATGCCGTGCCGAGCGTGCGGTCCTGCTCCTGCGGGTGCTGCAGGACCAGCAGGGCGACCTTGTTGTCGATTGTGGGGGCACTCATGGGCGCGATATAGACTGCGCCGTCATGAACGTCACGGTCCTGATCTACGACAGCGTCACCAAGCTGCCGGCCGAAGCC
>CANIRG010000222.1 GCA_947469635.1 Rhodospirillales bacterium
AGGCCCGCCACCTGATCGAGAACTTCTTCTGCAAGCTCAAGCAGTTCCGGGCCATTGCAACGCGCTACGACAAGACCGCCCGAAACTTCCTCGCGGGCATACAACTCGCCGCAACCTACATTTGCCTCAATTGACGACACGCCCTAGAATACCTTCCAATGTTCCGTTTCGCCGACGTCCCATTGTCCCTGTCCGGCATGACCCGCCTCGCCGGGGGGCGGGTGTTTCTGCGCGCACCGGTCATGGAGGATTGGGCGGAATGGGCCGAGCTGCGCGCCCGCAGCCGCGCCTTCCTGACGCCCTGGGAGCCGACCTGGCCCGACGATGCGCTGGGCCGCGATCATTTCCGCCGGCGCCTGCGCCAGCAGGCGCGCGAATGGCGGGCGGGCGAGGCCTATGGGCTGTTCGTCTTCCTGAACGACAAGCGTCGCCTGGTGGGCGGCATCAACCTCAGCAACGTACGCCGCGGCGTCGCCCAGACGGCCTCGGTCGGCTATTGGATGGGCCAGCCCTATGCCGGCCAGGGGCTGATGACCGACGCCCTGCGCGCCATCCTGCCCTTCGTGTTCGACGAGCTGCGGCTGCATCGGCTCGAAGCCGCCTGCCTGCCGCACAACGAGCCCTCCAAGTCGGTGCTTTCCAAGGCGGGATTCCGCGAGGAGGGCTTGGCGCGCCAGTATCTGCGCATCAACGGCCTGTGGGCCGACCATCTCCTGTTCGCGCTGCTGCGCGCCGACTACGATACGATGCTGAGAGCGGCCCGCTAGAGGTCGCCCAAAGAGGCCAAGAGGATCCGCATGCGCAACCTGACGCCGGCCACCATCACCCAGGCCTTCGCCGACTATGCCAGGAACGCGCCGTCGGCGCGCACGCGCGACCTGCTGGTGAGCCTCGCTGGCCATCTCCACAGCTTCGTGCGCGACAACAAGGTGACGCAGGCGGAGTGGGGAGCGGCGATCGACGCGCTGACCCGCGCGGTAAAATTCACCGACGACAAGCGCAACGAGTACATCCTGTTCTCCGACCTGCTGGGCGTGTCCTCGCTGGTCGACATGGTGAACGCCGCGACGGCGGGCACGCCCTCGTCGGTGCTGGGCCCGTTCCATATCGAGGGCGCGCCCGAGCTGCCGAACGGCGGCGACCTGTGGAAGGGCCAGGTGGGTGAGCCGCTGGTGGTGAGCGGCAGGATCACCGACGAGACCGGCGCCCCGGCCACCGGTGCGGTGCTGGCGCTGTGGCAGAATTCCGGCAACGGCCTCTACGCCCAGCAGGATCCGCAGCAGGCGGCGACCAACTATCACGCCCGCCTCACCGTCGCGCCCGACGGCAGCTTCGCCTTCTCGACGGTGCGGCCGGTCTCCTACAAGGTGCCCGAGGACGGCCCGGCCGGCGACATGCTGAGGGCGTTGGGCCGCGACGCCTGGCGGCCGGCGCATCTGCACATGATCGTCCAGGCGCCGGGCCACAAGCCTCTGATCACCGAGTTCTTCCCCGAGGACGACACCTACCTCGACCGCGATGCGGTGTTCGGCGTGCGCGCGCCGCTGGTGCTGCCCTTCACGCACGCCACCGATCGCGCGGCGCTGCCGGCCAATCTCGCCGCGCGTGACACGCTGCCGATGCCGGTGTGGACGGCGCGGCTCGATCTGAAATTGCCGGCGGCCTGATCGCGCCTACTTCCCTTTGAGGAAGTCGGCGACCAGCGGCTGCCAGATCGGCGCGCCGCTCTCGCTGCTCGCGAGATTGTGGCCTTCCTTGCCGAAGGGGCCGACCGGCCGATGGATCGCCTGACCGCCGGCGCGGTTGTAGGCTTCGACCATGCGCGCCACGAGCCCGGGCTCGAAGTATGTGTCGTTCTCCGAGCTGATCCAGAGAAGCGGCACCCGCGCCGTCGCGCCGTACTTGCCCGACGCCTGAACCAGTGCATTCGGCGTGCAGTTGCCTACACCGGGCTGGTGGCCGCCACGTCCGCCGGCGAAGTCGATCATGCCCGGGACACCCGGCGGATTGAGGCTCGAGAGCGCAAGCGTGCCCCAGCCGCCCGCGGACTGGCCGGCGACGATCGTGCGGTCGGGCGCGACGAACGGCTGCGTGCGCATGTAGTCGACCGTGGCTTTGATGTCGGCCGCGGTCTGCAGGCCGGCGCCGGCATAGTCGGGATTGCCACAAGGGCCGTATTCCTCGGCCCAGCGGCCGCCGGTGGCGCCATAGCCGCGGCGCAGCGGCATGACCACGACATAGCCGCGCGACACGAAGAAGGAAGAGATCGTCGAGAAGCGCGGCCGTTGCATCGACGGACGCTCCGCGCTGCTGGGCGGCGAGCCATGGTTCATGACCAGAAGCGGCGACCTCGCCTCACCGGGCGGTCGCATCACGGTTGCGACCATCAGCGTCGACCCGCCGGGGCCTGGGATTCGCCATTCCTGCTCGCGTCGGGTGCTGCCTTCCGGCCCTTGCGGTCCCGCGGTTTGCGCCGCCACATTTGCGACAAGAAAGCAGCCCAGGCTCGAAGCAAGCAGAAGCTTGAGGATCCGATCCATCGCGACCTCGATTTCCAGTTTTTGCCTCGGGACGGATATCAACCGCTACGGGTACGGATGCAATGATGATTACGCGTCGCTCCGCCATCGCCGGCCTTGCCGGCGCCGTCCTCACCAGCGCCCCGGCGCAGGCGTCGGGCAAGCCCCTCGTCATCGTGACCAGCTACGCCAGTTGAGACCCTTGCCTGACCTGGCGTCGCCAGGTGCAAGACGACTGGAAGAAGACACAGCAGTTCGCGCGGGTCGATCTGCGTACCGTCTATACCTCGACGTGGCGGCAGGTGGTCGTTCCCAAGGAATGGCCGGAGGATCTCCGGCCGATCCTGGAATCCTTCCTGGCTAATCCCGAGAAGTGGAACAGCGCGGAGGCGAGGCGTGCCTATGGCGGCATGGTCGTCTACGGATCGCCCCGCTTCTACGTCGCGGTCGACGGCAAGCTCGCCTTCACCGACGTCGGCCTCAACGGCTGGACCTACGGCGTGGCGCCCAAGCTCAAGGAACTGGTCGGAGTCTAGGATTGCTGCATGGCCCTTCCTCCCCATTTGAATGGGGAGGAAAGGGGAAGAGGAAGCTACCGCCCGCTTCTGCGCGCCGGCTTGCCGGGGCCGCCGGATCCCGTGCGCACGCCGCGGAAGACGCGGCTGTGCTGCATCTTGCCGAGATGGACTCCGACATTGGCCGAGGCGGCCTGGCCCGGCAGCTCGAGCTCGTGGGCCTCGAGGCGGCGGATCTCGTCGCGGATGCGGCCGGCCTCCTCGAACTCGAGATCGGCGGCGGCGTTGCGCATGCGCTTCTCCAGCTCGGCGATGTGGGTCCTGAGGTTGTGGCCGACCAGCTGCACGTCGCCCGACACGCCGGTGTCGACCGTAAAGTGGTCGCGCTCGGCGGTGGATTGCAGGATCTCGTTGATGTTCTTCTTGATCGAGGCGGGCGTGATGCCGTGCTCGGTGTTGTAGGCGATCTGCTTGGCGCGCCGCCGGTCGGTCTCGGCGATGGCGTACTTGATCGAGTCGGTCATCTTGTCGGCGTAGAGGATGACGCGGCCGTCGACGTTGCGCGCGGCGCGGCCGATGGTCTGCACCAGCGAGGTCGGCGAGCGCAGGAAGCCTTCCTTGTCGGCGTCGAGGATGGCGACCAGCGCGCACTCGGGGATGTCGAGACCCTCGCGCAGCAGGTTGATGCCGACCAGCACGTCGAAGGCACCGAGCCTGAGGTCGCGGATGATCTCGATGCGCTCCAGCGTGTCGATGTCGGAATGCAGGTAGCGGCAGCGGATGCCGGCCTCATGCATGTACTCGACCAGGTCCTCGGCCATGCGCTTGGTGAGCACCGTCACCAGCACACGCTGCGCCTTCTTCGCACTGTCCTTGCACTCGGCGATCAGGTCGTCGACCTGCTTCTCGACGGGGCGGATGAGCACCGTCGGATCGATCAGTCCGGTGGGCCGGATCACCTGCTCGATGAAGGCGCCCTGCGTGCGCTCCATCTCCCACGGGCCGGGCGTGGCGCTGACGAACGTGGTCTGCGGACGCAGCGCCTCCCACTCCTCGAACTTCAGCGGCCGGTTGTCGATCGCCGAGGGCAGGCGGAAGCCGAACTCGGCCAGCACGCTCTTGCGGTTGAAGTCGCCGCGGAACATGCCGCCGATCTGCGGCACCGTGACGTGGCTCTCGTCGACGATCAGCAGCGAGTTCACGGGGAAGTATTCGAACAGGGTAGGCGGCGGCTCGCCCGGCTTGCGGCCGGTGAGGTAGCGCGAGTAGTTCTCGATGCCGGCGCAGGCGCCCGTCGTCTCCATCATCTCGATGTCGAAGATCGTGCGCTGCTCCAGCCGCTGCGCCTCCAGAAGACGGCCGGCCCTGTTGAACTCGTCGAGGCGCTGCTTGAGGTCGGTCTTGATCTGGTTGATGGCGTTCTGCATCGTCGGCCGCGGCGTCACGTAGTGGCTGTTGGCGTAGACGATGATGTCGCTCAGCGTGACGGTCCGGTCGCCGGTCAGCGGATCGAACTCGGTGATCGATTCGATCTCGTCGCCGAACATCTCGATGCGCCAGGCCTTGTCCTCGTAGTGGGCGGGGAACAGGTCGACGGTGTCGCCGCGCACGCGGAAGGTGCCGCGCTGAAAGGCGTTGTCGTTCCTCTTGTACTGCTGCTCGACGAAGCGGCGCAGCAGCGTGGTGCGGTCGACCTTCTGGCCCTTGTGCAGGCGAAAGGTCATGGCCTGGTAGTTCTCCAGCGGGCCGATGCCGTAGATGCAGGAGACCGAGGCCACGATGATGACGTCGTCGCGCTCCATCAGGGCGCGCGTGGCGGAGTGGCGCATGCGGTCGATCTGCTCGTTGATCGACGAATCCTTCTCGATGAAGGTGTCGGTGCGCGGCACGTAGGCTTCGGGCTGGTAGTAATCGTAATAGGAGACGAAGTATTCCACCGCATTGTTGGGGAAGAAGGTCTTCATCTCGCTCCACAGCTGCGCCGCCAGGGTCTTGTTGGGCGCCAGCACCAGCGAGGGTTTGTTGGTGGCCGCGATCACGTTGGCCATGGTGAAGGTCTTGCCGGAGCCGGTGACGCCCAGCAGCACCTGGTTGCGCTCGCCCTCGTTCACGCCGTCGATGAGCTGGCGGATGGCCGCGGGCTGGTCGCCGGCCGGCTTGTAGTCCGACACCAGATCGAACGGCTTGCCGCCGATGTTTTCCGGCCGCCGTTGGATGTACGGCATCGACAGCGGAACGGTGGATACAGCTAAATTCTTTGAGGCCATGGCCTGCATTATATGATGCGCCATCGGGCCTCCCGCAATGCTAGAGGGATGGCCTCCCGGTGCCGTTCTGCGCTGGGGGCGCGCCACTCCAGTGGCGCGTCTTCTCATGGCCCATGATCGCGCTGCTGGAGTGGCGCGCCCCCAGCATGCCCGACATCTTCACCTCTTCCTTCCTGATCGCCGCTGCGGTTGCGATGATCGCCGGCATGGTCCGCGGCTTCGCGGGCTTTGGTGCCGCCATGGTCATGACGCCGGTGTTCTCGGCGCTCTATGGGCCCGCCGTCGGCATCACGCTCTGCCTGCTGCTGGAGATCGCGGTGGTGCTGCCGTTGCTGCCACGCGTCGTGCCGCTCGTGGACTGGCGGCGCATCGGCCTGCTGCTGATCGCCGCGGCGGCCGGCGTCCCGTTCGGCAATTTCGTGCTGACGCGGATCGATCCACAGCCGATGCGCTGGGCGATCTCCGCCATCGTGCTGACGGCCGTGGCCCTGCTGGCGAGCGGATGGCGCTACGGCGGTCCGCCGCGCACGCCCGCGACGCTCGTGGCCGGCCTGGTCAGCGGCTTCCTCAACGGCCTCTCGGGGATGGCCGGCCCGCCGATCGCTTTCTATTACCTGGCGAGCAACGAAACCGTCACACGGGTGCGCGCCAACCTCACGACCTATTTCCTGTTCGTCGACATGATGGCGATCGCAATGTTCGCGTCGCGCGGCCTGGTGCCGTGGCGCGCCGGGCTCGAAGGGCTGGCGTTGGCGCCCGCCGTCGTGCTGGGTGGATTGCTGGGCGAGCGACTCTTTCCCCTGGCCAGCGAGCAATTCTACCGTCGCCTCGCGTTGAAGCTGCTGGTCGGCGTGGCGATCGGCTCCCTGATCCTGTAAGCCACGGCAGAGAGCGGGGCATGGAATGCAGATCTGGGGAAAAATCGTCGAAGGATTCACGCGGCTCGCCCACGGCGAGACGATGGGTTCCCTGCTGGGCCGGAGCATGCCAGCCGGCAACGACGACACCCATCCCGGCCTGCGCCAGATCGGCTTCACCATCGGCGTGATCGCGCTCGGCGCCAAGATGGCGCGGGTCGACGGCGAGGTGACGGGCGACGAGGTCGAGGCCTTCCGTTCCTTCTTCCACGTGCCGCCGGGCGAGGAGCGCAACGTCGAGCGCTTCTTCGATCTCGCCAAGCGCGATTCGTCCGGTTTCGAGAGCTATGCGCGCCAGGTGGCGGCGCTGTTCCCCGACGCGCCGGAAATCCTCGAAGGCGTTCTCGACGGGCTGTTCGACATCGCCAAGGCCGACGGCAGGATCGGCGCGGAGGAGGCGGCCTATCTCGCCCAGGTCGCGCGCATCTTCGGCCTGGACGCCAACCGTTTCGAGCGCGCGCGGGCATCGGCGATGGGCGACATCGAGTGCGAGCCCTGCATCATCCTCGGCCTCGATCCGCTGGCGAGCGACGAGCAGATGCGCGCGGCCTGGCTCCGGCTGGTGCGCGCCCATCATCCCGACCGGCTGATGGCGCAGGGCCTGCCCGAGGAGGCGGTCGCCGTCGCCAACCGCAAGCTCGCCATGATCAACGACGCCTACGACCGGTTGAGGCGCCAGCGCGGGCTGGCCGCGGCGTGACGTGAAGATCGTCGACAGGCCGTCGCCCAACCATGCGCCAAGGCCGGTCGATTCGACCGTCGATGTGCTGGTGCTGCATTACACCGAGCTGCCGCTCGACGAGTCGCTGGAGGTGCTGTGCGACGGTGCGCGCGCGCATCGGGTGAGCTCGCACTATGTGCTGGCCGAGGATGGCACGCCCTATCGCCTGGTGCAGGAGGATCGTGTCGCCTGGCATGCGGGGCTATCCCACTGGCGCGGGCGCGAGGCGCTGAACGGCACGTCGATCGGCGTCGAGATCGTGAACCTGCACGGCGACCGGCATGATTATCCGCCGCCCCAGATCGCAGCGTTGATCGCGCTCTGCCGCGGCATCCTCCAGCGTCATCCCGCCATCGTCGCGCGCAATGTCGTCGGCCACTCCGACATAGCGCCGCAGCGAAAGGTCGATCCCGGCCGGCGCTTCCCCTGGGCGACGCTGGCGGCGGCCGGCATCGGCCTGTGGCCCAAGGGGCGCACGCGGCCGATCGACGGCAAGATCCAGCCGGCGCTGCAGCGCTTCGGCTACGCACCGGCCGTCGCCGTGCCCCCGAAGGAGATCGTGAAGGCCTTCCAGCGCCATTTCCGGCCGGCCCGGGTCGACGGCATGCCCGATCCCGAGACGCTGGCTTTGCTGGGCGACCTGCTTGACCAGGTGGGGGGAGCAGCCTAGTCAGGCGCCGTGGGTCAGACGGCTGGATGGCTGCACTTCGCAAGGGGTGAGGAAAGTCCGGGCTCCACGGAGACACGGTGCCGGTTAACGACCGGCGGGGGCGACCTCAGGGAAAGTGCCACAGAAAACAAACCGCCGGGTTGGCGTCTTCGGACGGCAAACCAGCCAGGCAAGGGTGAAACGGTGGGGTAAGAGCCCACCGCGCGACCGGCAACGGAAGCGGCATGGCAAACCCCACCGGGAGCAAGACCAAATAGGGGCGGCACGCCGGGCAACCGGCAGCGGTGTTTCCGCGACGTCGCCCGGGTCGGTCGCGCGAGGCGTTCGGTGACGGACGTCCCAGAGGAATGGCCATCCATCGCTCCTTCGGGGGCGGGGACAGAACCCGGCTTACAGGCCGTCTGACCTGCTTTCTTCCTCGCGGCCCGTTGAGGTGTCCTATTACCCCACAGGGGTGGCGGGAAAGCGGGAAACTGGCCCAAAACCCTTGTCTCATCGGCATCCGAGGTTTCCCGCTGTGATGGGAAACCGCGGGAAGCTCAGCCCGTCACGCGCCGTAGCTCCGGCCGCGGCGGCAGGTCGGTCGGCGTCTTGATATCAGTGGCCAGGCCCAGCGCCTCGAAGATCCTGATCAGCCACCAGCCCGGATCGACCTGGCCGGGCAGCAGCCCGAGCTTCGCCGAGCCGGGAAAGGCATGGTGGTTGTTGTGCCAGCTCTCGCCCATGCTGATGAACCCGGCGATCCTGATGTCGTAGCCCTGCGCCGCCGCGCCTTCCACCACCCACGTCTGGCCGCCTTCGCGATGGGCGAAGTGGCCGACCAGCCAGTGGCCCGTGACGCAGACGGCGACACGGACGGAGATGCCCCAGACCAGCCAGCTCCAGCCGCCAAGGGCGAAGAAGATCAGGGCCCAGGGCAGCTGCTGGGCCATCCAGGTGCGTTCGACGAAGGCGTAGAAGCGATCGTTTGCAAGCCGCGGCTCGAGCCGGAAGTCCGGCGGGTGCCGTAGCACCAGTTCGCAGTTCAATTGCCACCAGGCGTCCTGCCAGAAGCTGCGGCGATGGCAGAAATAGTCGTGGCAGGCGCTTTGGCGCTGGGCCCAGTCGCGGAAATCGTGGGCAGCAGTTATGCCGATGGGGCCGGCCATCCCGACCAGCGTGCCGAGATAGACGCAGAGATGTTCCAGCCAGCGCGGGCACTGGAAGCTCGAATGGATCAGGCGCCGGTGCATGCCGACCGAATGGCCGAAGCAGAGGGTGATCGCGCTCGAAACGAGGAACAGCGTCACGGCGCTCCACGAGACGAGCAGCGGTCCGGCCACGGCTGCCGACAGAAGCATCGACAGGAACCACAGGGATTTCGCCGGAGCCCAGCGCACGGCGCCGTCCAACGCGTCGGTGCCGCCTTTTGCGATGACTCGTTCCGAGCCTTGCCTGAGTTCCATTGCACCTCCTCAGATGCATTAGAATTGTATTATAAGTCATTGTGATTCCGCCATTATTTAACCAGAATGGCGGCGTTAAGTCACTTGACGGAAGGATCGGGAGTGTCTCCAGCACCGCTACCTGTTGCGTGCGACGTCCCATGTCCCACTATAGCTGTGGCGGCTAACCCTCTCAGATTCCTTACCGATTCGTTTGTTTCATTATTGCATCCCGGAAAATCCCATGATATCCCATAGCATCCCGTAAACAAGTTAGGGGCAGGGGCGTGGGGCACCTGCCGCGGGGCCCAAGGGGAAAGGGCCGTGGCATTTCGGTCCGAAATCCTGATCAAGCTCGACAAAAAGGGGCGGGCCCTTCTCCCGGCCGCTTTTCGTGACGAGCTGCCGGCCGACGACCGGGGCGCCTTCGTCCTCTATCACTCACCGAATTTGCCCGGCGTCGTGAACGGCAACTCGCGCCTGGGCTTCGACACCATGCTGGATCGCCTGCGCACCGAGGCGCTGGGCGCCAAGGGCTCGCTCAAGGCTGCGCTCGACGACGAGGCCTTCGACCCGGCCGGCTATCTCTCCGCCGGCGCCCGCACCATTCCGCTCGAGCCCGACGGCCGCTTCTCGATGCCGGGCGAGTTCGCCGAGGCGCTCGACGCCGACGAAGGCGTGATGCTGGTCGGCAAGGGCGACAAGTTCCAGCTTTGGAATCCCGCGCGCTGGCAGGTCCGGCGCGATGCCGACCGCGCGCGCATGGCCGCCTTCGTGCGCGGCCTCGATGGGGTCGACGCATGAGCGGCGTCCGGCACATTCCCGTGATGGCCCGCGAGGTCGTGGACGCGCTGCAGCCCCGCGACGGCGGCCGGTACGTGGACGGCACCTTCGGCGCCGGCGGCTATAGCGCCGCCCTGCTCGACCGCGCCGATTGCCGGGTCATCGCCATCGACCGCGATCCCGATGCCGTGGCCGAGGGGCAGGCGATGGCCGCGCACTACGCGCCGCGCCTGCATCTGATCGAAGGTCGCTTCGGCGACATGGCCGGGCTGCTGTCGGCCGAGGGCGTCGAGGACGTCGACGGCGTGGCGCTCGATCTCGGCGTGTCGTCGATGCAGTTCGATCGCGCCGAGCGCGGCTTTGCCTTCCGCACCTCCGGCCCGCTCGACATGCGCATGGAGAAGAGCGGCGCCTCCGCCGCCGATCTCGTGAACGAGGCGGGCGAGGCCGAGCTTGCCGACATCTTCTGGCGCTACGGCGAGGAGCGCCGCAGCCGTCGCGTGGCGCATGCCATCGTCGACCGTCGCCGGGTCAAGCGCATCGAGACCACGGGCGAGCTGGCCGACATCGTGCGCCGCGCCGTCGGTCAATCGGCCAAGGACGAGAGCGATCCAGCGACGCGCGCCTTCCAGGCGCTGCGCATCGCCGTCAACGACGAGCTGGGCGAGCTCGAGCGCGGCCTTGCTGCCGCCGAGCAGGCGCTGGCGCCGGGTGGTCGACTGGCGGTTGTTTCGTTCCATTCGCTCGAGGATCGCGCGGTCAAGGAATTCGTGCGCGCCCGCTC
>CANIRG010000223.1 GCA_947469635.1 Rhodospirillales bacterium
GCGACCTGCTTCCTGTCGGCGACCTCGAGCCCGTCGACCACGATCTCGCCCGCGTTGAACGGCTCCAGCCCGTTGACGCACTTGATCAGCGTGCTCTTGCCCGAGCCGGAGGGACCGCACACGACGATGACCTCGCCCTTGGCCACCGACACGGAGCAGGACTTCAGCACCTGGAAGGTGCCGTATGATTTCGAGACGGAGCGTATGTCGATCATCGCCGGAACCCTCCGCCCCAGCCCGGGCCCAGCCGGCCGACGAGGCGCGAGCCCGTGAAGCAGATGATGAAGTAGACGACGGCCGCGAACAGGTAGAACTCCACCAGCTTCAGCTCCTGGTTGGCCACGGTCGCGGCCGAGGTCATGAAATCGCGCAGGGTGACGACGTACACCAGCGAGGTGTCCTGGAACAGGATGATGCTCTGCGTGAGCAGGATCGGCGTCATGTTGCGGAAGGCCTGCGGCATCACGATATGGCGCATCGCCTGCAGCCGCGTCATGCCGCTCGCCAGGCCGGCATTGATCTGGCCCTTGGGGATGCTCTGCACGCCGGCGCGGATGATCTCGCAATAGTAGGCCGTCTCGAACAGGGTGAAGGCGACCCAGGCGGAGAGGAACGGCCCCGTCGCCTTGCCCAGCACCAGCGGCACCAGGAAGTAGATCCAGAAGATCACCAGGATCAGCGGCACCGAGCGGAAGAAGTTCACGTAGCCGAGGGCCAGCAGCGCCACCGGCTTGAAGCGCGACATGCGCAGCACGCTCAGCAACGCACCCAAGATGATGCCACCCACGATGGCGAGTGCGGCCAGCAGGAGGCTGAGCTGCAGCCCTTCCCAGAGGTAGGGGATGTTCTTGACGACGATGCCGAAGTCGAGCGGTGCCATCGATCAGCCTTCGCCCCTCATCAGCTCTCGCCTTTTGCGATCCAGCCCGGGATGCGGGCGCGGGCCTCGATCCTGCGGGTGACGAACAGCAGGACGGCCGAGATGGCGAGATAGAGCAGGGTCGCCGCGGCAAAGGCCTCGTAGCCCTGGAAGGTGTAGCTCTCGATCTGCCGGCTGGCGGCCGTGATCTCGAGCACGCCGATGGTGAGCGCGATCGAGGTGTTCTTGAAGATACCGAGGAACTCCGAGGTGAGCGGCGGCACGATGATGCGAAAGCCGATCGGCAGCAGGACGTAGCGATAGGCCTGCCAGGTGGTGAGGCCGGAAGCCTTGGCCGCGGCCGACAATCCGACCGGGACGCTCAGGATGCCCGAGCGCACCTGCTCGGCCACGCGCGAGGCGGCGTAGAGGCCGAGGCACATCATGGCGGAGTAGAACTCGGGGAACGGCAGGTCGCGCTTCAGCCAGCGGCCGACCTCCGCCGGCACGACCTCGGGCAGCACGAAGAACCACAGGAACATCTGCACCAGCACCGGCACGTTGCGGAACAGGTCGACGTAGGCGGTGCCGATGAAGCGCAGGACCGGGCTTTGCGTCGTGCGTGCGATGCCGACCAACGACCCGAGCGTGAGCGCGATCACCCAGGCCGACACGGCGAGCGCGATGGTCGTCAGCAGTCCCTGCAGCAGCCAGCCGAGGTACGGCTCGGTGACGAGGACCGACCAGTTCCAGTTGTACCGGGACTGCAGCGGATCAGTCCGGCATGGAGTTGAGCTTGAAGTTCCAGTCGACGGCGTCGGTCATCGGGATGCTGAAGGGATCGAAGTGCTTCTTGTACATCGGATAGACCTCGCCGGAGCGGAAGATCATGGCGAGCGCCTTGTTCACCGTGAACTTGTAGGCGCTGTCGTCGCGGCGGATCATCAGCCCGTAAGGGTCGAACGACAGCAGCCGGCCGACGACGTGGAACTTCTCCTTCTGCGTCGACTTGGACAGGATCGAGTAGGCGCCGACCTCGTCATGCGCATAGGCGTCGATGCGGCCGGTCTCAAGCGCCAGCATGCCCTCGGCATGGTCGCGCACGGAGACGACGCGGGTCTCGATCTTGAGCTTCTCCAGCCACTCCTTCAGCACCTTCTCGTTGGAGGTGCCGGGAGCGACGCCGACGATCTTGCCCTTGAGGTCCTCGATCTCCTTGACGCCCGAGGCTTTGCTGGCGAGCAGGCGGCCGCCGGTGACGTAGAAGCTGTAGGAGAAATCGACCTGCTGCTGGCGCGCGAGGTTGTTGGTGGTGGAGCCGCACTCGATGTCGATGGTGCCGTTGGTGAGGAGCGGGATGCGGGTCTGCGGGTTCACCGGCAGGTACTTGACCTGCAGGTCGGGAATGGCGAGCTGCGCCTTCACCGCCTCGCCGATGCGCGTGCAGAGCTCGACAGCGAAGCCCGTCGGCTTCTTGGCGTCGTCGTAGTAGGCGAAGGGGAACGACGCCTCGCGGAAGCCGATGGTGAAGGTCTTGCTCTCCTTCACCTTCTTGAGGGTGCCGTAAAGCTCCTGGGCGGACGCGGGCGCTGCCAGCGCGCAGAGCACGGCAGCGGCAAGAGCGAATCGTAGAAGTTTCATGCAGGCCCCCAATTCAGTGAAACGACAGCGAAAACCATGCCAACGGCGATCACGCGCCCTTCCTCGTCACGACCTCGCGAGCGAGCCCGAGGACGCGGTCGACGTCGTCGTCGGAATTGAACAGGTGGAAGGCGAAGCGAAGCATGCCGCGGCGGATCGTATGGACGACGTCGTTGGCGGCGAGATGCGCCGAGATGCTGGCCAGCAGTGGATCGTTGGCGCTGCCGTGCCCGCCGTCGCCCAATCGTCCGACGGTGACGATGTGCGACGCCTCGAAGCCGACGGCGCGCCCGGGTATGCCGAGGCCGAGCTCGGCCATGCCGAATCGCAGCCGGGCGGCCAGCGCCAGCACGTGCGCCTCGATCGTCGATGCCCCGACCTCGGACAACAGGCCGAGCGAGGCGTTGACGGCGTAGCAGGAGGCGAAGTCGACGGAGCCCAGCTCGAAGCGTCGGGCATCCTTGCGCATCGGCACGTCGAGGTCGGCCATCTCCGAGTAACGCTCGGGCGGCAGCTCGACGGCGGGACGCGACAGATAGGCCGGCGTCAGCCGTTCCGCCCACTCCCGGCGGCAATAGAGGAAGCCGCAGCCGTACATGCCGAGCAGGCCCTTTGCCGTCGACACCACCAACGCATCGACGCAGTCGCGCTCGACGTCGAGCGACAGGATGCCGGCGGACTGCACGGCATCGACGAGGAACAGCACACCGCGGTCGCGGCAGGTCCGGCCGATGGCCGCAAGGTCGGTGCGCAGGCCGGGCGCGAAGGTCACCGAGGAGCAGGTGACGACGCGCGTCCGGCCGTCGATCGCGGCCACGATCGCCTCGGGCGCGATCGCGCCGTCGACGGGCTCGACGACCCGCATCTCGACGCCGAGACGGTGCAGGTTGACCCACGGCAGGACGTTGTTGGGATGCTCCAGGCTGGCGCACAGCACGACATTGTCGCCGCGCTGCCAGGGGATCGCCGAGGCGATGGCGTTGATGCCTTCCGACACGTTCTTGACGATGGCGACGTCGTTGGGGGAGGCGGCGTTGATCAGCCTGGCGAATTGGCTCCGCGCCCCGTCGACATGCTTGTCGCGCACCGCGGCACTCTCGCGCCAGTACATGACATGCTCCAGGAACTCGTCGACGGCGCCGCGCGCGCGGCGGCCGAGCACGGTGCTGTCGCAGATGCTGAGATAGGTGCAGCGACCGACGGCGGGAAATTCCTCGGCGCCGAGGAGCCGTTCTCGGCGCGCGTTCGACTGTGCCATCGTCCCCCACTGTCCTGACGCCAGTAGCTTCGCGTCAGACCGGAGGGTGAGTCAAGATACTGGTATCCCGGATTACCCTACTTGATCGCTTCGACGACCATGGTCTCGAAGCGATTCATCTCGTCGCCGCAGAATTCCTGGTGGCGCTCGACGCCGCGCAACGCCTCGTGGCGGGACTGGCCGACCTCGACCGACTCGACACGCGAGAAGCCGGCCGTCGACAGGGCATCGACCAGCTCCTCGCGCGTGTAGAGGAAGCGGTGGCCCCAGCTGTACATGAGGAGGTTGAGCGCCCGGCACGGGGTCAGGCTTTCCAGCCCGAAGAGGCTGCGGAACTGCTCCAGATAGCGCGTCTGCTCCGGCTGCAGGGGAGGCGCGAGCAGGCCGGCGATCCGTGCGAGGTCGGGCGTGGCGACGCGGAAGACGCCGCCCGGCTTCAGGCATCTCAGGGTCTCCCTCATGCAGGCGAGGCCGGCTTCGCGGTCGATGTGCTCGATGAAGTGTTCGCAGAAGGCGAAATCCAGGGTGTCGCTGCCGATCGGGAAGGTCTCGGTGCAGTCGAGGTAGAGCGTGTCCGGTCCATGCAGCTCGATGTCGGTGTTCAGCCAGCCCGGCAGGGGCTTGTTGGAAGCGCCGAAGTGGAGCTTCCGCATGGCATTGCGATCGAGATAATCGACGATACGCTTCCTGCTCGCCCGCTTGTGCGCGGCAAGCCTGAAGCGTGCTCGTCGATCGCGAAGCGACGATACGGCTGGGCGCACGAATTTGCCGATGCCCGACCTGTCCAGCAATTCGACTGTCGATCTTTTCAAGCTCATGGGACTCAATAGCTCAACTGCCGGTTACTGGCTAACCCTGGGCATCGAAGAAGGCGTCGGGATCGTCGATCTCGACCAGGCGTCCCTTGCGGATCTCGAGGAAGCGCGTCGCCACGGTGCGGGTGAAGAAGCGGTCGTGGCTCACGAACAGGCAGGACACCTCGCTCTTCTCGAGCTGCTCCTCGAGATCCTCCTGGCCCTCGATGTCGAGATGGTTGGTGGGTTCGTCGAGCACGTAGAAGTTGGGTCGCAGCAGCTTCATCTTCAGGAACACCAGCCGCGCCCGCTCGCCGTGGCTCAGCACGCCGATCGGCTCCTTGATGCGGGCGAAGGCGAAGCCGGCGCCGGCGAGATGGCGGATCGCGTCCCGCTCGGTGATGACGTCGGCCTCGACGACATAGTCGAGGATCGCCATGTCGGTCGGCAGGTCGTTCATGGTCTGGTCGAAATAGACCAGCCGGCAGGCCGGGTTGAAGCGGATCGGCGACAGGCTGTCGTAATGCTCCTGCGCAGGATCGTAGGCGGCGGCCAGCGCCGCCAGCAGCGTCGACTTGCCGGCGCCGTTGATGCCGAGCAGCGCCACGCGCTCGCCGGCGCCGACGGCGAGCCGGTCGATGGCGATCAGCTTGCGATCCGAGCCGGGCACCTTGATGTCGAGGCCAGCCAGCCGCAGCGCCACGCGGGCGTCGATGTCGCCCTCGGCCAGCTCCAGCCGGCGCTCGCGGGCGACGTAGGTCTGGGTGCGCTCCTTCTCGATCCGCGCGATGCGGGTCTCGACGGCGTTCTTGCGCTTGTTGAGGTCGGGGTTCTTGACCGCCCAGACCTTGTAGCGCGCCGCCGCCTGCTCCAGCCGCTTGATCTCCTTGTCCTCGAGTCGCGCGCGGGTGGCCGCCGAGGCGTCGCGGCGCAGCAGTTCCTCGCGGGCGATGGAGAAGCGCGTCTTGAAGGCATGCACGCCGTCGGAACGCAGGAACAGCGTGCGCTCGGTGACACGGTCGAGGAACTCGCGGTCGTGGCTCACGATCAGCATCGGCACGGCGAAGTCCTGCGTCAGCCAGCGCTCCAGCGTGTTGATGTTGGCGAGGTCGAGATGGTTGGTCGGCTCGTCGAGCACCAGTATGTCCGGCTCCTCCAGCCGCGCCGCCGCCGCGATCAGCAGCAGCCGCTGCCAGCCGCCCGACAGCGTGCCGAAGTCCTTGTCGAGGGTCTCGGGTGCGACGCCGATCTCGTCGATCAGCACGTCGATGCGCCAATAGTCGCCGTCCTGCCCGACCTTCGCCAGCGCCTCGCCCAGCACGTCGCGCACTGGCCGCGAAGCGAGATGGGTCGGCACATCCTGCGGCACCTGGCCGATGCGCAGCCCGCGCGAGCGGATCACCTGGCCGGCATTCAGCTCCAGCGCGCCGGTGAGGCACTTCAGCAGTGTCGACTTGCCGGCGCCGTTCTCACCGACCAGGGCCGTGCGCGCGCTATCGAGCAGGAACGACACCTTGCCGAACACGCGGGCCGAACCATAGAAGAACGAGGCCTGCTCCATGCCGAGCACGGCCTGACGCGGTGGCATTACAGCCTCTCAGGAAACGAGCGCGCCATCCCGGGCGATGACGCGGCCCGCCTTTACCACCAGCTTGCGCCGGGGGCGAGTGGCAACGGCTTCGGCGAGGGAGCCTGCCTCGACGGCAACGTAATCGGCCGGACCGCCCACCCGCAAACAATACTCGGCGAGGCCGAGCACGTCGGCGGCGGCGGCCGTCACCATGTCGAAGGCGATGGCGAGGTCGTCGTCGTGACGGAAGTTGGCGCGGTAGCCGATCAGCATGGCGCGTTCCAGCATGTCGCCGTTGCCGAACGGCGACCAGGCATCGCGGATATTGTCCGAGCCCGCGAACACCCGCACGCCATGCGCGCGCAGCATCTTCACCGGCGGCATCGGCGAAGCGCCGGGGCCATGGCTCATGATGGCGACGCCGGTCTCGGCCAGGAAGTCGGCCGTGCGCGCGGCGAGGTCGAGCGGCACCGAGCCCAGGGCAAAGGCATGGCTGACGGCGACCTTGCCCCCGAGGCCATTGGCCTTCGCTCGTTCGGCAATGGCGCGGATCTGCGCGATGCCGCCTTCGCCGCCGTCGTGCAGATGGATGTCGAGGCCGACGCCGCGCTTGGCGGCGATGGTGAAGATCGTGTCGAGATGGCCATCGAGATCGCCGTCGATGCCGACGGGATCGAGGCCGCCCAGCAGATCGGCGCCCTGGCCGATCGCCGCGTCAAGCAGCTCGGCGGTACCGGGCGAGCGGGCGATGCCGCTTTGCGGGAAGGCCACGATCTCGATGGTGACGAGACCGGCGAAGCGCTCGCGGATCTTCAGCACCTCGTGGAGGTTCCTCAATCCGAGCTGGTTGTCGATGTCGACGTGGCAGCGCATGTGCAGCGTGCCGCTCGCCATCACCTGCCGCACGAGATTGGCGCCTGTCTCTGACTCCGGCAGCGTCCGCTCGGCGCGCACGCCGCGCTCGGCCTCGATGCGGGAGGCGACGGTGTCGCCGGCACGGTTCGGCACCCACGGCAGGCCGAGCAGCGTCTTGTCGAGATGGATATGGCCGTCGACCAGAGGCGGCATGACGAACAGGGCGGGCTCGCCGGAGGAGGGCGGCAGGAAGGCCACGATACGGCCGTCCTTCACCTCGAGGTCGTGTCGGCTTCCGTCGGGCAGGGTGGCATTGCGGATCATCTTGCCGGTCCTCGAACACACTGGGTGGGTGGCGCTTGATGGCCGCCGTCAATATTATGACACGAGACGACAGGCGCGCAGCAAGGCACGGTATCCATGGCCCGCAATTTCGACGTCCAGCCCCTCGATGCGACCTTCGGAGCGGTCGTGACGGGCCTCCGGCTCGCGGAGCTCGACGAGCCGGCCTGGCGGGAGCTGCACGCGACATGGCTCGACCATGCGCTGCTCGTCTTCCCCGGCCAGCATCTCGACAGTGCACAGCAGATCGCCTTCGCCAAGCGCTTTGGGCCGCTCGAGTTCGAGATGTCGCCGGTCAGCAACGTCAGACCCGACGGCACGCTTCGCCAGGAGCGGGACGAGGGCGACGACGTGGTGAAGATCCTCAAGGGCAATATGGGCTGGCATGCCGACAGCACCTTCAAGCCGGTGCAGGCCAAAGGCGCGGTCTTCCGCGCCGAGGTGGTGCCGCAGTCGGGCGGCCAGACCGGCTGGGCCGACATGCGTGCCGCCTACGAGGCGCTGGACGACGGCATGCGCTCCCGCATCGAAGGCCTGTCGGCCTATCACTCCCTGCACTACAGCCAGTCGCTCATCGGCCATGTGCCGAAGAAGGGCACCGACGACTATCGCAATCTCGGCTTCCAGGGTGACGTCGTTGCCCTGCGCCCCCTCGTTAAGGTCCATCCCGAAACAGGCCGCAAGTCGCTCCTGATCGGCCGCCATGCCCACAATATTCCGGACATGCCGACCGAGGAGTCCGAGGCGCTGCTGGGCGAGCTGATCGACTTCGCCTGCCGGCCGCCGCGCGTCTATCACCACGGTTGGGCGGCGGGCGATGCGGTGGTGTGGGACAATCGCTGCCTGCTCCATCAGGCGACGCCGTGGGACATGACCGAGCCGCGCATCATGTGGCACAGTCGCATCGCGGGTGACCCGGTGAGCGAAGCCGCGCTCGCCTAGCCTCGGTCGTCACCCGGCGGCGAGCTTCTTCGGCGCGAGCGTGGTCGGTACCGGCTCGAAGCTCCGGGTCGGCGGAGCGAAGCCGCAGCTCGTGCCGTCGGTCACCTTCACGTCCTTCTCCCACGGCAGCGAATAGCGGCCGGCGGCGAGGTCGTGCATGTAGGTATAGGGGCAGTCGCGCGCGCCGCCTTTCACCGCGACATAGCCGCGATGGCCGAATTGATAGATGTTGTTCTCGACGCCCCAGTGCACGCGCGCCTCGTCGCACTGCCGTGGCCGCACCTCGCCGGTGATGATCTCGTCGGGAAGGCCGTTGCCGGTGACCAGCGGCGTGCCGTCGTAGTTCACGATCATGCCTTCGCCCATGGAGTTGAACGAGCCGTCGGAGCCGGCGAGGCAGACCGACGCCGTGTACATCAGGTTGCAGAAGGCGTTGGACTGGTTGGTGAAGTGCCAGCTCTGGCGGATCGGCGCGGTGTAGCCCGCGGTGCGCAACATGATGTTGGCGCCCTTGTAGGCGCTCACCCGCGCCATCTCGGGGAACATGCCGTCGTGGCAGATGATCAGCGCGATTTTCGAGCCGTTGGGCCCGTCGCACACCGGGATGCCGAGGTCGCCCGGCTCCCACGGCTCGACCGGCACCCAGGGATGCATCTTGCGATAGTAGAGCTTGATCTCGCCCTTGTTGTCGATGATCAGGCCGGAGTTGAACGGATTGCCGTGCGGGTTCAGCTCCATGATGGAGAAGCAGCCCCAGATATCGTTGACGATGCAGGCGTCGCGGAAGCGCGCGACCTCGGGGCCATCGAGCCGGCACATGATCGCCGGGTTGGTGTCCATCGACAGGCCGTGCAGCGCATATTCCGGAAAGACGACCAGGTCCATGGTCGCCATGTTGCGCCGCGCCTTTGCGACCAATGCGCAGATGCGATCGGTCTGGCGCGCCAGGTCCTCGGGCGTGACGACGGTGGGATTCTGGATCTGCACCAGCCCGATGACCACGCCATCGGGCGCCTTGTTGAGTCCGCCCGGCCCGCTCATCGCTTCCCCCGCCTGATGTGCTTTTCGCCGAGGAGCAAGGGACGTGCCAAGCATTGTGAGCGTCGACGGCACGGGCTATTCTCCAACCATGTCTCATATAGGCAAAAAAGGGCAGGTCGTTTCGGCGACGGAGGCCCGGGCGCGGCTAGGCGAAGTGTTGTCTGCGGCGACGCAAGGCCGTGCCGTCGTGATCCGTCGACGCGGTGGCCGAGATGCTGTCGTGATCGATGCCGATGAATATCGCCGACTCCTCGATCCGGTTGCTGCCGCCCTGCAACGCGCCGGAGAAGCCTCGAAGCGTGCCGGCTTGGATCGCATGAGCATGGCAGAGATCGACGCCGAGATTGCTGCAGTCCGGCGCGAGCGGCGACGCCAGCATGGCCAGGATCGTTCTTGATACCAACGTCATCGTTTCGGCCGCACTGAAATCCAGGCGGCAATGAGCGAATGGCCGTCGAAGCGATTGGAGCCTCAGGATCGCTTTTGATCGTGAGTGCGGCACCGCTCACGGAATATGAACGCGTTGCAGCGCGTCGAAAATTCCGGCTCATCCATACCGAGCTCCAAGACCTCATCTCGGCGCTTCGGCTCGCTGCTCATCATGTGAAGCCGCCCGCGCCGCGCCGCGTCAGTCCTGACCCCGACGATGACATGGTCCTCGCCTGCGCCGAAGCGGGCGCTGCCGATTACATTGTCACGGGCAACCTGCGGGACTTTCCTTCGACATGGCACGGTGCGCGCGTCGTGAACGCGCGCACCTTTCTCCTGGAGATCGCCAAAGCCGGCGGTTGAACGAAGAACTACTTGTCCGCGACCGCGCCGCCTTCCTTGCGGAAGGTGGAGACGGCGCTCTTGGCGGCCATTGCCATCAGGCCCGAGTCGTTGGCGATCGTGCAGAGCTGGAAGCCCATGCCGATGGCCTTGGCGGCATAGCTGGCCGTGCCGTTGTGGATGCCGGCGAACTGGCCGCGCTTCTTGCAGGCCGTCGTGAGCTTCTCGTAGATCTTGAGGACCTGCGGCTCGTCGCGGTCGAGCTTGGGCACGAGGCCCAGCGACAGGCCGAGGTCTGACGGGCCGACATAGATGCCGCTCACGCCCGGCACGTCGAGGATGGCGTCGATATTGTCGATCGCCTCCTGCGTCTCGATCATTGGGATGATCAGCACCTCGTCGTTGGCCGTCGCCTGGTAGGGCGTCGCCTCGCCGTAGGCGCCGGCGCGAATCGGGCCGTTCGAGCGCTTGCCCTTGGGCGGATAGAGCGAATAGGAGACCAA
>CANIRG010000224.1 GCA_947469635.1 Rhodospirillales bacterium
CCATGTCGCGCGCGCCGTCGCCAAGCGCGCCGCGCCCTTCGGCTTCCAGATGCTGGCCTACGATCCCTATATCGAAGAGCTGGTGATGAGCGACTACGGCGTGCAGCCCGTGGGCTACGACGAGCTGCTGCAGCGCTCCGACATCATCTCGATGCACGCGCCCGGCACCAAGGACGCGCATCACCTGATGAAGGAGCAGCACTTCAAGAAGATGAAGAAGACGGCGCTGTTCGTGAACACCGGCCGCGGCTCCACCGTCGACGAGAGCGCGATGATCAAGGCGCTGCAGGAGGGCTGGATCGCCGGCGCCGGCCTCGACGTGCTGGAGACCGAACCGGTGGGCCACAACAATCCACTGCTCGGCATGGACAACGTCATCCTGACCGCGCACGTGGCCTCGGCGTCGAGCCGCTTCGACATCGCGCGCAAGCGCCGCGTGGGCGCCGAGATGTCGCTGGTGCTGTCGGGCAAGTGGCCGCGCGCCTGCGTCAACCCCGCGATCCTGGAGAAGTCCAAGCTGACGCGCTGGCAGCCCTACTCGATGGAACGCGGCCCGGGCAACTGAGCGGCCCCTGCTTTTAAAAAAACCGGTCCTCATGAGGATCGACCTGAAATGCCGGTTCGCCTGCATCAAAGGCCGATCCTCATGAATCTCATGAGGCTCATGAGGCGCCGGCAGCAAGCGCCTTCGGGAGGCGACGGGCGGGCGCAGGAACGCCGGCGGGCAAGAGGCATGCCGCTTCGGAGACGCCTGAAACATAGCTTGATGTTGCGTTTTTCGCCAGACAAAGTCAAGCGATAATCGCACCCACTAGTCGTCGAAGGGGCGATCCCGGATCGCGCGTTCGCACTCGGCGAGGCTGACGAACGGCCCCAGGACGACCTTGTCGTTGTCGTCGACGCCATACCAGCCCGCCTCGGTGACCTTGTAGTCGCCGACATCGTCGGTGTGCACGTCGACCGCGATCAAGTTCCGGGGCTTCGCCATGACAGGCACTTAAGCCAGTCCGACCGGCCTTTCAATCCCGCCTTCGGCCTCGGCTCATCCTGGACATACGCCAGACCCTGTCGATCGCGATCGTCACGGCAAGCCATCGTCTCCACATCGGAAATCCTGACTCCGCGCCGCGCGCGGCCCGGCAGTGGCTCTCGCAGCCTCGGAAACTCGGGCAGCTTCGAGCAATGCCTTGCGAGATTTCCGCTCGAACGCCTTCCTGATCGGCACGAGCCGCACAACCTCATGGCCGTGGCGGGTCAAGATGACTTCATCGCCGGCCTCGGCGCCACGGAAACACGCATTGCCTGCTCTTCAGGGTTGGTTGGAAAATAAGGCAAAAAAAAGGAATCTGCCAACCGTCTCGACTATTTGAACCATCAAGATATATCTTGAACATGTCCAAACATAAACAAAGGCACTCGATGCGTTTTTCCCATCATTCAGACGGTCACGAATCACACGAGCACCGTTCCAGACATCGCGGCGGCCGGCACGGCTTTGGCCGTGGCGGCTGGGGCGAGTCCGAGGATGGCCACCGCGGCGGTGGCGGCAGGCGTCGCCGGGTCTTCGACTCGGGCGAGCTCCGGCTCCTCTTGCTCAAGCTGATCGCCGACCAGCCCCGGCACGGCTACGAGCTCATCCGCGCGATCGAGGAGCTGAGCGGCGGCGTCTATGTCCCGAGCCCCGGCGTCGTCTACCCCACCCTGACCATGCTGCAGGAAATGGGTCAGATCGAGGAAGCCGCCTCGGACGGTGCGCGCAAGGCCTTCGCCGTGACGGCCGAGGGCACCGCGCA
Source organism: Rhodospirillales bacterium (assembly GCA_947469635.1). Lineage (GTDB taxonomy): Bacteria > Pseudomonadota > Alphaproteobacteria > Reyranellales > Reyranellaceae > Reyranella. The sequence goes on from CANIRG010000224.1 coordinate 1,794, forward strand.
CCTGGCGGCGAGGGCGGAGGAAATCCCCGCCCTGCTCGACCGCCTCGCGAAGCTCGCCCACATGCGGGAGCGCAGCGACGGCGGGCCGGTCCGCCGGGCCATGCAGAATCTGAAGACGGTCCTGATGGATCGCCTCGACCGCGAGGGGGTCAAGACCGAGACGCTTCACCAGATCGCCTCGATCCTCGACGACGCGTCGCAGAAGATCGAGCGGCTGTGAGCTCACACATGACCCACAGCAGCAGCAGCAGCGCCCGCGTGCCTACCGCGCACGCCAGCCGTTACCTCCAGCAGCTCTGCAAGCACTGGAGCCACAACCTCGCCGTCACGTTCGACGAGGCGAAGGGCACCGTCGTCTTTCCGCGCAACGCCCGTGGCGCGGACTGGCCGGGCGATGCGACCCTGAGACTGGTCGCGCATGAGAACGCGCTGGAGTGCGGCCTGGAAGCCAGCTCCTCCGGCCAGCTCGAGGCGCTCAAGGGCGCCGTCGCCCGCCATCTCGACCGGTTCGCCTTCCGCGAGGCGCCGCTCGCCTTCAACTGGGGAGACGCCGCGTCCAGTCCTTGAGATTGGCCGGGCCGGACGGCACCTCGCCTTTCACCAGCGCCTGCACCTGACGGACGGTGTCCATCGCCTGGCTCTCGCTGGCGGGCGGCGTCAGGCCACCGATGTGGGGCGTGGCGATGACGTTGGGCAGGCGTGCCAGCTCGGGCGACGGCATCTGGTCGGGCGCGCGGCCGACATCCATGGCGGCGCCGGCGATGCGACCTTCGGTGAGCGCCCTGGCCAGAGCGGCCTCGTCGATGAGGTTGCCGCGCGACATGTTGATGAAGAAGGCGTCGGGCTTCATGCGCGCGAAGGCGGCCTCGTCCAGCAGGTTCTCGGTCTCCTCGTTGGCGATGGCGAGGCAGATCACGTAGTCGGATTCGGCCAGCAGCGCCGGCAGCTCGCGCTTCTCGAAACGCCGATCGTCGACCTGGGCATAGGGGTCGCTCACCAGCACCTTCATGCCCATTGCCGCCAGCACCGGCGCGAGGTCGCGCGAGATGCGGCCGTAGCCGATGATGCCGACGGTGCTGCCGGAGAGCTGGCGGCCGACCTTGATCTCGGGCTTGGCACCCTGGTGATAGGCCGTGGCGGCGCGCGTCACGCCGCGCGAGAGATCGACCAGGAAGCCCAGGGTCAGCTCGACCACCGATTTCACGAAGCCCGCCTCGGCGTGGGTCACCAGCACGCCCGCCGTCGAGGCGGCGGCGACGTCTATGTTGCGGATGTCGATGGCGCTCCGCATCACGACCTTGAGCTGGGGCAGGCCGGCGAAGATCTCGGCCGGCACCGGCGTGGACCGGTCGGCGATGATCAGGTCGACGTCATGCGCGGCGGCGAGCAGGCCTTGCGGATCGAGCGGCGCCTCGCCCTCGTGCAGCCTGAGGTCGACCAGACCTTGCAAGAGGCCAACGGCGCGTGAACCGAAATATTGCCGCCGCGAGAGCGGCACATGGGTGAGAAGTAGCTTCAATGTCCGTACCCGATTGCATGTGGCAGCCAAGCACTGATAGCCGGAACGAAGGCCATCACCAACAGCCGTTGATTGAGGGGGCGACCCCGTCATGATATTGCATCTCTGGCGACTGTGGAGAAGGTTCGTTGGCGCGCGCGATATCGAAAGGCTAGGCCAAGGCTGCCCAACCAAGGCACCCCAGGCCTCCCGGCAAGTCCGCTCTCGACGCCTTGATCAAGGCGCGAAAGCATTGGCATTCGCCCTACGCCACTACCGACACTCATTTGGATGCCATGCGCGGCGATGACCGGCATCCTCGTCGACACAAGCGTACTGCTTGACGTCCTGACGCAAGACTCGGTTTGGGGCGATTGGTCGGAGCGGTCGATCGCCCAAGCCGACGCTCCATTGTGCATCAATCAGATCGTCGTTGCCGAGCTCGCGCCCGGCTTTCGCTCGGTCCGCGAACTCAACGAGCGACTGCCGCAGCGAATTTTTCGTCGAGAGCCACTTCCGTTCGATGCGGCATTCTTCGCCGGCCGCGCCTTTGCCGCTTACCGCCGACGTGGCGGTCCCTGAACGTCACCAATCGCCGATCTCTATATCGGCGCTCATGCCGCCGTGGCCGGCTACCGCCTGCTCACCCGCGATCCGACGTTCGTTCGAACCTGCTTTCCGCGCCTCCCTCTGATCGCTCCTCCATAAAGCGGAAGCCGACGACGTTACGTCTTCATCGGCGTCGATTCACCGAGCAGCGAGACATGCGCGGCAACGATGCGCCAGCCCTCGGGCGTGCGCATCCAGGTGTGGCTCTGCCGGCCCGTCTTGGTCGCGCCGTGGCGGCGGAACTCGCAGTTGGCGGTGCCGAAATCGTGGCCGTATGTCACCACCCAGAGCTTCAGCAGGTCGCGATTGACGACGAAGCCGGGGTCGCGGCCGGCGCGGAAGGCGGCGATCTGGTCGTAGCCGTAGAGCTGCTCGCCGATGCCGAAGCGCAAGGTGTGCGGGCTGTTCCAGAAGAGCTGGTCCAGCGTCGTGACGTCGTTGGTGTTGAGCGCCGTCTCGTAGCGGTTGAAGGCGTCGGTGACCTCGGCCACGACCGAAGGGATGTTGATTTCCACGCTGCTTCCTCCCATTGCCCACCCTTCGAGACGCCGCGCTCCGCGCGGCTCCTCGGGGTGAGGTCATGCCAAAACACCTCATGCTGAGGAGGCCGCGCAGCGGCCGTCTCGAAGCATGGGCAACAGTCACGGTGCCGGCGTCGCGTTCGTGACGCCCTGCTTTTCCAGATAGGCCGCGACGCGGAGCGCCGCCTGCTCGTTGTAGGGCTTGGCGATCAGCTGCACGCCGATCGGCATGGCGCCGGGCTTCCTAGTCGGCACGGCGACTACCGGCAGGCCGATGAAGGAGATCGGCTGGGTGAACAGGCCGAGGTTGGCGCGGACCGGCATGTCGACGCCGCCCAGCTTCATCATCACCTGACCGAGCTTGGGCGCGCTGCAGGGCGTCGCCGGAGCGAGGATCACGTCAGCCTCCTCGAACAGCTTCAGCACATTGGCGCGGTAGATGCGGCGGAAGCGCTGCGCCTTGGCGTACCATGCGCCCGGCAGCAGGGCGCCGGCCATGAAACGCTCGCGCGTGTCGGGATCGAAATCCTGCGGGCGGCTGCGCAGGCGCGGCAGGTGGAGCGAGCTGCCCTCGATGGCGGTGATGACATAGGCGGCCGAGCGGGCGACGGCGGCCTGCGGCAGCACGATCGTCTTCGTGGCATTCAACGCCTTGGCGACGGTCGCCACGGCCTCGAAGGCTTCGGGCTCGCCGCCCTTGGCGAAGTAGTCGCCGGCGATGGCGATGCGCAGCCCGCCGATGCCGTCGGCGAGGCGGGCATAGGTCGCGTCGGCAGGCCGATCGGTGCAGACAGGATCGTCGGGGTCCCAGCCCTGCATCGCATCGAACGACAGAGCGAGATCCTCGACCGAGCGTGCGAGCGGCCCGAGATGGTCGAAGGCATCTACGAAGGGGAAGGAGCCGGCGCGGCTCAGCCTCCCGTAGGTCGGCTTCAGCCCGTAGAGGCCGCACAGCGACGACGGCACGCGGATCGAGCCGTTGGTGTCGGAGCCCAGCGCCAGCGGCACTTCGCCGGCTGCGACCGCGGCGCCCGAGCCGCCCGAGGAGCCGCCGGTCATGCGCGTCGGATCGTGCGGATTGCGCGAGGGGCCGTAATGGGCATTCTCGCCGGTGAAGTCGTAGGCGTACTCACCCATGTTGAGGCCGCCGACCAGGATAGCGCCGGCCGCCTCGAGCTTGCGCACGAGGGAGCCATCGCGCGCGGCCTTGGGGCCGTCGACGTTGATCTTCGAGCCGGCCCGCGTCGGCAGGCCCGCGATGTCGAACAGGTTCTTCACCGCGAAGGGCACGCCCGCCAGCGGCCCTCGATGCAGGCCGGCATCGATCTCGGCGGCACGCTTCTTCGCGCGGTCGCCCACGATGTCGGTGAAGGCATTGACCGTAGGTTCGGCCGCGGCGATGCGCTTCAGCGCCGCCTCGACGACATCGACGGCCTTGGCCTTGCCGCTCGCCACGGCGCGGGCGATCTCCGTCGCCGTCGCAGACTTGGAGAGAACGTCGCTCATGGCTTGAACACCGGCGCCGGCGTGAGCTCGTCGTCGAGCTCGACGTCGAGGAGCGGCTTGGCGATCATCAGGGAGCGCTCGACGTTCACGATCACGTTGGCGCGGTATTCGGGCGCGATCGGCAGGCCGATGGCGCGGGCGCCCTCGTCGACCCAGCGCGCGATATCGGGTTTTTCGTCAGCCATTCTTTGCGCTCCTCTAGGCGAAGTGGCAGGCAACTTCGCGCGCCGGGCCCGCCTCGCGCAAGACCGGCATGTCGGAGGAGCAGCGCGGCTCGCCCTTGGGACAGCGGCCATAGAAACGGCAGACACGCGGATCGGGATCGATGGGGCTTCTGGGCTCGCCGCTGAGACGCAGGCGGCCGAGGCGCTTCTCCGGCTCGGCCTGCGGGATCGCCGAAATCAGCGCCTTGGTATAGGGGTGCTTCGGATCGGCGAAGACCTCCGCCGCCGGGCCGCTTTCGACGATCTTGCCGAGATACATCACCAGCACCCGGTCGCAGAGCAGGCGCACGACGTTGAGGTCGTGGCTCACGAACAGGTAGCTCATGCCCAGCTCGCGCTTCAGCGTCTGCAGGAGTTGCAGGATCACCACCTGCACCGAGACGTCGAGCGCCGCCGTCGGCTCATCGAGGATCAGCAGCTCGGGCTCGACGGCGATGGCGCGGGCGATGCCGACGCGCGCCTTCTGGCCGCCGGAGAGCTGATGCGGAAAGCGGGTGAGCAGGTCGCGCGGCAGGCCGGTCATGTCGGCCAATGCCTCGACGCGCGCGGTGAGCTTCGCTCCCGACAAGCCGGCCAGGCGGCGCAGCGGATCGGCGATCGCCTGGGCCGCGGTGAAGCGCGGGTTGAGCGAATCGCCCGCATCCTGGAACACCATCTGGATGCGCTTGCGGTTGGGATTGCCGGCAAAGCCGCTGGCGCGGATCTTCGCGAGGTCGGCGCCAGTCAGCGCAATGCTGCCGTCACTGGGATCGAGCAGGCGGTTGATGAGGCGGACGAGCGTGGACTTGCCGCAGCCCGATTCGCCCACGAGCCCCACGGTCTCGCCCTTGCCGATGGTGAAGCTCACATGGTCGACGGCGTGCAACAGGCGCTTGCCACCGATGTCGAAGCGCTTGGCCAGGCCCGCGATGTCGAGCAGTGCATTCATAGCGGGTTCCAGCAAGCGACGTCGTGGCGCTCGCCGACGGTCTTGTGCGGGAGCGGTTGGGCGCAGGCGTCCGTCAGCCGCTCGCAACGCCCGCTGTAGCGGCAGGCCGGCAGGTCGGCGCGGCGGAGGTCGGGCAGTCCGCCGGGGATCGACACCAGCGAGGCGAGCGAGGCCGTCTCGCCCGGCGTCGCGGCCAGCAGCTTGGCCGAATAGGGATGGCGCGCATTGGCGAACAGCGCGCGGCTGGGCGCCGATTCGACGATATGGCCGGCATGCATCACGACGATGCGGTCGCAATATTCGGCGGCGAGGCCGAGATCGTGGGTGATGAAGATGGTGGCCATGCCGGAATCGCGGCCGAGCTCGCCGATCAGGTCCATGATGACGGCCTGGGTGGTGACGTCGAGGCCGGTCGTGGGCTCGTCGGCGATCAGCAACGCCGGGCGGCAGGCGAGCGCGATGGCGATCATGATGCGCTGGCACATGCCCCCCGACAGCTCGAAGGGATAGGCCTCGGCGCGGCGCTCGGGATCGGGGATGCGCACCTTCTTCAGCATCTTGATCGCCTCGCGCGGCGCATCGGGCCGCGTGGCGCCGCCGTGGCGCACCAGCACATCTGCGATCTGCTGCCCGACGCGGCGGATCGGGTTCAGCGCCGTACGCGGGTTCTGGAAGATCATCGACAGCTCGCGGCCGCGCAGCTCGGCCAGGTCGCGCTCGGACTGGGCGAGCAGGTCGGAGCCGCCGAACATGGCGCGGCCCGAGGTCACCTTTCCCGCGGCATCGAGGATGCCCATGACGGCGAAGGCCGTGACCGACTTGCCGGAGCCTGATTCGCCCACCAGCGCCACCGTCTCGCCCTTCTCGACGGTGAAGCCGACATGGTCGAGCACCTTGACCACACCGGAGCGGGTGCGGAACTCGACCGACAGGTCTTCGACGGCAAGGGCGGGAATCGCAACCATGCGCCGGCTACCTTAGATCTTCGCTGGGGGCGCGCGACTCCAGTCGCGCGTCATTTGCCCAGCACAGAGAAGATCGCGCCACTGGAGTGGCGCGCCCCCAGCAATGACACCCGAGCAGAGCGAAGCGATGCATTTTCTAGGTCCGCTGCCGTGGATCGATGATGTCGCGCAGACCGTCACCCAGCAGGTTGAAGCAGAAGACCGCCAGCATCAGCGTCACGCCGGGGAAGAAGGCCACCCACCATTCGCCGGACTGGATGAAGTTGGCGCCGTCGGCCACCATGATGCCCCACTCCGCATCTGGCGGACGAACGCCGAGCCCGATGAAGGAGAGGCCAGCGGCGTTGAGGATGGCGTAGCCCATGGTGAGCGACATCTGCACCATCATGATGGGCATGATGTTGGGCAGCACATGGCCCAGCAGCACGCGTGCCTCGCCGTTGCCCGAGAGGCGCGCCGCCTCGACGAAGCCCGCGTCGCGCCGCACGTTGGCCTCAGCGCGGGCCACGCGGACATAGAGCGGGAAATTGATGATCGCCGTCGCAATCACGATGTTGATCACCTTGTTGCCAAGCGCCGCCACGATGCCCATCGCCAGCACGAACAGCGGGAAGGCCATGATGGTGTCGGCGAGGCGACCGACAATGCGGTCGGTCCAGCCGCCGAAGTAGCCCGCGGCCACGCCCGACAAGGCACCGAGCAGGAACGCCAGGATCACCGAGGCGAAGGCGATCGACAGATCGAGGCGGGCGGCCACGAGCACGCGGCTGAAGATATCGCGGCCGAGCTGGTCGGTGCCGAACGGATGCGCCCAGGTCGGCGGCTTCAGCGTGTTGACGGCATCGCTCTGCAGCGGATTGTAGGGCGCGATCAGCGGCCCGAAGATCGCCGCGATCAGGAACAGGGTGAAGAGACCGAAGGCAAGGCCGGTCACCGGGTTCTCCGACAGCACGTAGCGGGCGTGGCGCAGCAGCGGCATCATTTCAGGAATCCAGCCGCACGCGCGGGTCGACCAGGCCGTAGAGCAGGTCGATCAGCAGGTTGAGCGCGATGTAGAGCACGGCCATCGCGAGCACGAAGCCCTGCACCGGCGCGTAGTCGGAGGTGAGTAGCGCGTTCACCGCATAGAGGCCGATGCCCGGCCAGGCGAACACCGTCTCCACCAGCACGTTGGCGCCCAGCAGGAAGGAGAAGACCATGCCGAGCGTGGTGATCACCGGCAGCACGGCGTTGCGGAAGGCGTAGGTGAAGACGACGGTGCGCGGAGCAAGGCCCGAGGCGCGCGCGGTGCGCACGAAGTCGCTGTTGAGCACCGAAAGCATCGAGCCGCGTGTCATGCGGGCGAGCGGCGCCAGCGAAAAGATCGCCATCGAGATCGCGGGCAGCGCGAGCTGGCTCAGCGCGCCGCGAAACGTCTCGAGGTTGCCGGTCAGGATCGAGTCGATCAGGTAGAAGCCGGTGATGTCGGTCGGCGCCGACAGGAAGGCATCGAGCCGGCCGGTCGGCGCCGGCGCGATCTGCAGCAGGTAATAGAAGACATAGGCCATCAGCAGGCCGGTGAAGAACACGGGCAGCGATACGCCGGCCGTGGTCACGATGCGGCAGAGATGGTCGATCCAGGTCCCCTGCTTCACCGCCGCGAGCACGCCCAGCGGTATGGCGATGCCGACGGCCAGGAACAGCGCCACCAGCGTCAGCTCCGCCGAGGCGGGCAGGCGGTTCACGATCTCGGCCACCACCGGCTGGCCGGTGCTGAGGGAGTTGCCGAGATTGCCGTGCGCCAGGTCGACGATGTAGCCCACGAACTGCTCGGGCAGCGACTTGTCGAGCCCGAGCTTGGTGCGCACCTCGGCGATCGCCTGCGGGCTGGCCGCAAGGCCGGCGAAATAGGCCGCCGGATCGCCGGGCAGCAGGCGCGTCAACATGAAGGTGACGACGATGACGCCCGCGATGCTGGGGATCGCCGTCGCCAGCCGCGACAGTAGGAGCTTCAGCATGCGCCTCTCTCAAACGCCCGCAACCTCACCCTGAGGAGGCCCGTAGGGCCGTCGCGAAGGGTGGGAACCGGCACCGTGCCTGTGGCCCATGCTTCGAGACGCTCGCTGCGCTCGCTCCTCAGCATGAGGTCTAGCCCTTCGCCAACTGGCGGTAGTCGAGCTGGCGGTGGAACCAGTAGCGGTAGCCCGTGACGTTCTTCTGCATCGCGACGTTCAGCAGCGGCTGGAAGATCGGCACGCGCGGCACCTCCTCGAAGGCGATGTCGACGAAGCCCTTCACCGCCGCCTCGTACTCCGCGCCTGTGGTGAAGCGCGCCTTCTCGATCAGCGCGTCCATGGTCGGGTTCTTGTAGGACATGGTGTTGAAGACGGCGTTCTGGCCGTGATAGCACCAGAAGAAGAAATACTCCGGATAGTTCAGCCAGCCGCCGAAGGCGTTGACGATCAGCGGCATGGACTTCTTCAGGAGCTCGCCGCGCCAGTTGGC
>CANIRG010000225.1 GCA_947469635.1 Rhodospirillales bacterium
AGCACGGCACGATGACGCTCGTACGCCGCGACCTGATGGAGGAGATGGGCGGCTGGGCGACCTGGTGCATCACCGAGGACACCGAGCTCGGGTTGCGCCTGATGCAGAAGGGCTACGGCGCGATGTACAGCCGCGAGCGCTTCGGCCATGGTCTGACGCCCGATCATTTCGCCGGCTACAAGAAGCAGCGCTTCCGCTGGGCCTATGGCGCCATGCAGATCATGAAGATGCACGGCGGCAAGATGCTCTCGAACGCCACGCAGCTCACCTTCTGGCAGAAGTACCATTTCATCTCGGGCTGGCTGCCGTGGTTCGCCGATGCGCTGAACCTGATCTTCACCTGGGCGGGGCTCGTCTGGGCGCTGGCGGTGATCGTGCCGCCGCACTTCGGCATGAAGCCGGTGGGCCTGCCGCCGTCGGAATTCATCGTGCCGACGATCGGCATCTTCGTCTTCAAGCTGGTCTATTCCTTCGGCCTCTATGCTGCGCGCGTGCGCTGCAGCTTCCGCCAGAGTCTCGGTGCCTCGCTGGCTGGGCTCGCGCTCACCTATACGGTCGGCCGCGCCGTGATCTACGGCCTCGCGACCAGCCGGCTGCCGTTCATGCGCACGCCCAAGATGGACGAGCGCGCGACGCTGCGCATGGCGCTCGGCATGGCCCGCCCCGAGGCGCTCCTGGCGTTGCTGCTGTGGCTCGCCGCCGCCGTGCTGTGGTTCACCAACGGTGTCCTCGACCCCGAAGCGCGCCTGTGGTCGGTCTTCCTCGTCGTGCAGTCGCTGCCCTTCGCCGCCGCGGTGGCGATCTCCGTGGTCAATGCGATGGAGCAGATGCGTCATGCCCGCGCCGTCTTCGAGGCGGCCCCTGCGCCGATGGGCGGGGTTGCTAGAGGGGCGATGCAGCCCGCACAATAGGGGCTCCAAGGGAGCTTCAATGAACAAGCCGGCTTACTATCTTCCTCGCGTATGGGAGCACGACTACCCGGCCTTCTGCGGCTTGATGGGCCGCCAGGTTCCTCCGACCTACTCGGCATGGCTCCAGTTTCTCGCGCAGCGCCGCAGCGAAGCGGGCGCCAGCCACGAGGTCATGGATATCGAGGTCAATCCCGGCGAGTTCGCGCGCTTCTGCCGCCTGACCGAGCAGAAATACGACCAGGCCACGCTTGCCGCGTTCATCGCGGAAAAGGCGGAGGGCCATCTGTACGAATGAGTCCCGAGCCCTTTTCCTTGTCGACTTAAGCCCGACGTCTGCTAGCGTTTATCCATGGCCACGATCGAGCGCGGCGGCGTCCTCCTTTTCCTGAAGCGCTGGTTGCGCGCGCCTCTCTCCACGGGCGCCGTCGTGCCGAGCGGTCGGCGGCTCGCCGCGGCGATGGCGCGCGCCACGCTGGCGGCCAGCGCCGGCCGGCCCGGTCCGGTGATCGAGCTGGGGGCGGGGACGGGCGAGGTCACCAAGGCTCTGCTCGCGGCAGGGATCGCGCCGGAGCGGCTGGTGCTGATCGAGCGCGATCCCGCATTCGCCACGTTCCTGCGCCAGAACTTTGCCGGCCTCACGATCATCCAGGGTGATGCCGCCGACCTGCCGCGCCTGCTGGCGGACAACGGCATCGATCGCATCGCCGCCGTCGTGTCGAGCCTGCCGCTGCTGTCGCTGCCGGCCGAGATCGTGGCCGGCATCGTGCGCGGTATCTTCGAGACCCTGCCGCGCGGCGGCGGCATGGTGCAGTTCACCTACGGGCCGCGCCCGCCAGTGCCGCTCGTGTTGCGCGAGGAGCTTCGCCTGCACGGCACGGCCAGCCGGCGCATTTGGCTCAACGTGCCGCCCGCCGTGGTCTGGACCTTCACGCGGCCGGACGCGGCGTGACGTCCTTCCATTTCGACGATGCCTTGCGGGCCGCCGTCACCAAGAATCTTCGCGGCTTCGATGTCCGCCGCAAGCCCGATCCCGGCAGCCTCAAGCATGCCGCCGTCGCCGTCGTGGTGACCGCGGCCGATGACGGCAGCGGGGAGGCGGCATTCCTGCTGACCAAGCGCACGCCCCGCCTGCGTGCGCATGGCGGGCAATGGGCGCTGCCCGGCGGCCGCGTCGATGCCGGCGAGACGATAGAGCAGACGGCGCTGCGCGAGTTGCACGAGGAGCTTGGCGTGCTGGCCGGCGCCGACGATGTGCTGGGCACGCTCGACGACTATCCCACGCGCTCAGGCTATCTCATCGCGCCGGTGGTGGTGTGGCTGCCCGCCGGCCTGCAGATCACCCCCAACCCGTCCGAGGTCGCGGCGGCGTACCGGATCGCCTGCGCCGAGCTGTTCGTCGAGGGCTCGCCCGAGATCGTGGCGATCGAGGAATCCGACCGTCCGATCATCCGCCTCCCACTGCCCGTCGCCACGGTGAACGCGCCCACCGCCGCCGTCCTCTATCAGTTCCGCGAGGTCGCCTTGGCGGGCCGCGACACCCGCGTCGACCACTACGAGCAGCCGGTCTTCGCCTGGCGCTAGGCATTTCGCGTCGAGTTCATGTTCCTCTCCCCCCTTGGGGGAGAGGTTAGGTGAGGGGGACAAAGGAGATTGCGCCAACGCGCTCTCGATCGCCGTCCAAATTCCCTCGCGATTCTGGACAACCTCATTTGCCCAAAAGCGGATCACACGCCGACCCTTGCTTTCCATCAGTGCAGTGCGACGTGCGTCGGCTTCGACCTGATAGGCATGATGCTCGCCATCGACCTCGACGGCGATCTTCCTCGAGATGCAGGCAAAATCAGCAAAATAGGGACCGATCGGATACTGCCGCCTGAACTTGGCGCCGTTCAGACGGCGATCTCGAAGCAGCTCCCAGCAGATGCGCTCGGCCCGGCTGCTCTCGCGGCGCAGCTCGCGGGCCCTCGGAATATTTTCCTTCCGCAACGCCCCCTCACCTAACCTCTCCCCCCGAGGGGGAGAGGAACATGAAGGGCCAGAGGCCGGCGTTTCAGGAACACCGTCGTTTCCTGCTCCATCACATGCTCGCCGCGCTGGTTGATCGTGACCTGGCGCAGGCGGCAGATGCCGCGGTCGGGTTTCGAGGCGGAGAGGCGGAGCTCGACGATGTCGGTCACGACGCGCAGCGTGTCGCCGGGCCGGACGGGGCGCGGGAACTGCGTCTCGCCGAGGCCGGGGGAGCCCAGGCTGCAACTCTTGAGCACGCCGAGCTCCAGCCACAGCTTCAGCGTCACGCACATCGTGTGGAGGCCGGAGGCGATCAGCCCGCCGTATTGCCATTTCTGGGCAAACTCGGTGTCGATGTGGAACGGCTGGGGATCCCACTGGCGTGCGAACTCGATGATGCCGGCTTCGGTGAGCGTCATGCCGCCGCTCACGAAGCGTTCGCCGATCTTGAAGTCTTCGAAATAGCGATCGCTCACAGGACGCGCTCCCTCTGCGCCCCGCATTTTGGCGCCGATTGTGTCGAGTGTGAGACGTCGCAGCCGTGATAGGCTGTGCGCAAAGGCACAGAGGGAGGATGCGATGACAGGGAAGCTTGGCCGGCGCAGCGCGCTGGCTGTCATGGGGTCGGCATTGGCCGCGCCCGCCATCGCGCAGTCGCCGTGGCCCAACAAGCCGGTGCGCTTCATCGTGCCGTTCCCGCCAGGCCAGGCCGCCGACATCTTCGCCCGCCTGATCGCCGAGCGCATGACAGAGGTGTGGAAGCAGCAGGTCATCGTCGAGAACAAGGCCGGTGGCAGCGGCATTCCCGCCACGGAGACCGCACGCGTGGCGGCGCCCGACGGCTATACCATCATGGTCGTCTCGAGCGGCACCTTCGGCGTCAATCCCAGCCTGTTTCCCGACCTGCCGTACAAGCCGCTGGTCGATTTCATCCCGCTCACCAATATCTTCCTGGTGCCGCTGGTCATCGTGGCGCATCCGAGCTTCCCGGCGAATTCCCTGGCCGAGCTGATCGCTCTCGCCAAGGCCGAGCCCGGCAAGCATTCCTACGCCTCGGCCGGCCCCGGCACCTCGCAGCATCTCAGCATGGAGCTGTTCAAGCTGAAGGCCGGCCTCGACATCGTGCACGTGCCCTACAAGGGTAGTGGGCCCGCGATGACCGACCTGCTGGGTGGCCACGTCAAGCTGATGATGGACAGCACCGCGGCGGCGCTCAACCACATCGTCGAGAAGCGCATCAAGGCGTTCGCCGTGACCACGGCGCGCCGCGCGCCGGCACCGCTCGATTCGATCCCGACGATCGCCGACACGATCCCGGGCTTCGACGCCGCCGGCTGGTCGGGCCTCGCCGCGCCCGCCCGGACGCCGCCCGAGATCGTGGCCAAGATCAGCGCCGACGTTCAGGCCGAGCTGCGCCGGCCGGAGACGATCAAGCGCATCGAGGAGCGCGCCGCCATCCCTGCGCCCGGCACGCCGGCGGAATTCTCCGCCTTCGTCAAAAAGGAGATCGAGATCTGGGGCGAGGTCGTGCGCGCTACGGGCACCAAACCGGGCACTTAATCCTGCGGCACCGTGATCCGGCCTTCGAGGTAAGGCGCCACGCGGCCGCCCAGGATGACGCGATCGCCGCGCACGTGGCAGCGCACCTCGCCGCCGCGCGCTGACACCTGACGGCCGAGCAGGTCGGGCTTGCCGAGACGCTCGTTCCAGTAGGGCGCCAGCGTGCAATGGGCGGAGCCGGTCACCGGATCCTCGTCGATCCCGGCCGCTGGCGCGAAATAGCGCGACACGAAATCGGTGTGGGCATCGTCAGGGTCGGCCGGTGCTGTGGCGATCAGCCCGTCGCTCGGCAGCGTCGCGACCTTGGCGAAGTCGGGCTTCAGCGCGCGCACCTCAGACGCCGAGTCGAACACCGCCAGCATCATGGTGGCTTTCAGCACGGTGCTCGGCTTTGCCCCCAGGGCCGACGCCACCTGCTCGGCGACGGCGCTGTCGACCGGCTTGGCCGGATGGGCGGGAAAATCCATGCTGAGCGGCGACGAGGGTCCCATGGCGCGTCGCGTCACGACCAGCGGTCCAGACTTCGTCGCGAAGGTCAGCCGCATGGCCTTGCGGTGCAGATGCTGGAACAGCACCCAGGCCGCGCCCAGCGTGGCGTGGCCGCAGAGATCGACCTCCATCGTCGGCGTGAACCAGCGCAGCGCGTAGGCCGCGTCGCCCTCGGCCGGCTTCACCGTGCGCCGCACCGGCCGGTCGGTCACCAGGAAGGCCGTCTCCGAGACGTTGTTCTCGGCGGCGATGCTGGCCAGCGTCGCATCGGGCAGCCAGTGCGGCAGCACCGCGACGGCCGCGGGGTTGCCGCCGAACACCTGGCTGGTGAAGGCGTCGACCTGCCACAGCCGTACCGAAAGCGAGGAGGGAGCCGTCTGCTGGGCGTCAGCCGGCCGTGTGAGCCTGTCGCGGGAGATTATTTTGGGGGAGGGCATGCAGCCTTATAGTCTCAAGGACGCCCCCAACCCACGCCGCGTTCGCATCTTCCCCGCGGAAAAGCACGCCGAGGTGCCGGTCGTGGATTTCGACACGGACACGATGGGCCACAAGGCGACCGGGGCGTGTTGCTTGCGACGTCAGCGTCGCGTTGCTAGGTTTTGTGAATATCGGAAGGCAAGATCATGCGGTCTACTCTGCTTGGAGCATTGTTTGCTTTGCTCGCGGTCGAATCGGCATTGGCAAACTGTGCGACGCGGCACTTCTACAATAATTCCGGCGTGCCGTGGGTGCTTGCGATGGGCGACGGTTCCTGCTCGATCGGCACCGTGAACAAGGCGTCTGAATGCTACATCCCGCCGGGGCAGACAGCCGACATCCATTATGCAAATGCCAATGCGCTCAATAAGATTTTTCAGGTCATCGGCGGGAGATACACGCCGGGATCCGACGAGATCACCATCCAATCGAATGACCGGGGCCTCGACGGCTATCAGATATTTCCGGTCATGAAGTTCAAGGTGAAGATCGGCGATCTGAACGAGTGTTATATCAAGCACGATGGCGATACCGGCCTGATCGTCCTGAATGACCCGGCCCATGGCGACGTCCAGACCTGCCGGCCGGACAATCCGCGATGCCGGCCGCACCCGTCGGTCAAGCCGGCCGCCCAGTGCGCCCAGGATTGCATGATGGAGTCCGCGAGGAACCCCTATAAGCGGGACCCGCGCATCAAGGACTATCCCGGCGGACCTACCATGTGGCAGCTGTGCAAAGGGGATTGCGAAGTCATCGACCATACGAAAAATGTCGACCGCAACGGGAAGCAGTACTGAGAGCGGCTTGCGAGCGCACGAGAGCGGTCGCACCTTTCCGTCCCCGTCTTCGGGACGTCATCGGGAGAGGCGCAGAGAGCGACCCTAGAGCCCGACGCTCCTCAGCCCATAGATCAGGCCGACCACCAGCAGGCCGATGAAGATCGTCTCGGTGATCAGCAGCATCACCGGGGCCATGCCGATCCTGGCCAGCGCCACCAGCGAGGTCTTCATGCCGAGTGCCGCGATCGCGGTGATGATCAGGAAGGTCGAGATCTGGATGATGGCGGCCTTCACCTCGGCCGGCACCAGGCCCATCGAGTTGAGGGCGGCGAGGGCAAGAAAGCCGAACAGGAACACCGGCGGCGCGGGGCGCGCCTGGCCCACGGACGCGCCGCCGCGCGCCACCCACCAGGCGATGCCCGTGACGGCGGGCAGCAGGAAGGCCACGCGCAGGAGCTTGGTGATGATCGAATCGCTCAGCACCTGCGGCCCCAGCGTCGCGCCCGCGCCCGCGACCTGGGCCACGTCATGGATCGCGCCGCCCAGGAACACGCCCATCTCGAACAGCGAATAGCCCAGCGCGTTCTGCAGCGTGGGATAGATCACCATCACCACGGTGGAGAGGAAATTGACGCCCATCACCGTGAAGGCGAGGTCGCGGTCGGAATTCTCGTGCTTGGGCAGCACGGCAGAGGCGGCCATCGCCGCGGCAGCGCCACAGACGCCGACGGAGCAGCCGGTGAGCAGGCCGAAGTTCTGGCTGAGGCCGAAGAGCTTCGCCGCCCAGGCGCCGAAGGCGATGGTGCAGGCCACGGCCGCCAGGGCGATCAGGACCGGCAGCACGCCGCCGTCGACCAGTTGGCCCAGCGTGAGGCGGGCGCCCAAGAGCGCCACGCCGACGCGCAGCAGCGTGCGGCCGGAGAATTCGATGCCGGGCTTGAGATAGGGATTGGCCGAGAGCGGCTGCAGCGCCATGCCGACGGCAAGCGTGATGATCAGTGGCGGGATGAACACCCAGCTGAAATGCGTCCAGCCGCGCACGTCTGCCGTATAGGCGATGGCTGCGATGACGGCGCAGAAAGCAGTGCCGGGAGCGACCTTGCGGAGATTGTCGGGAGCCCAGAGTCTCGCGATTTCGACGGCGATCGAATTGCTAGGCATCGATGATGGCCACAAGCTGGCCTTCGCCGATCGCCTCGCCCTCGCTCACTCGGATCTCCTTGATGACGCCGGCCTTGGGGGACAACACCGGAATCTCCATCTTCATCGATTCCAGGATCATGATCTCGCCCTCGACTTCGATCCTGTCGCCGGGCTTGGCCTGGATCTTCCAGACATTGCCCGCGATCTCCGATTTCACGTTGACGACAGCCATCCCGAGCCCACTCCCCGATCGATCACACAGACTTTTCAGCCACGGCGCGACCCAAGGCAAGGGCTGGGCTGCCGATACGGGCGCCGAGCCGGTATGCGGCTTCGTTGACGGCGGAGAGGATTCCGTCCTGCAAGGTGGAGCGGCCGTCGCCTATGCGGGCCGACAGCGTTCCCACGGTCACGGCGGCGATGCCCGCCTCGTCGAGGGGGGCCAGGGCCAGGGCGCCGCCGCGGTCGGCGCCGAAGCCGGCATCGTTGAACATCAGCAGGCGCGGCCGGAAGGGCGCCGTCGCCCCCGCTGAGTTGAGAGCACCGTGGCTGCCGGTGACGACGACCCGGTCGCGATCCTCCGGCACCAGCAGTGTCGCTGAATCGAGACAGACGACCCCGTCGATCAGGTACCGGCTTTCGCCCTTGGCCGGTGGCAGCGTGTGCGGCCAGGGCGCTGCCTTGAGCCGCTCGGCCGCCTCCTTGCAGCCCATGCCGGCTGCGACGCCGCAGGCGGCGGCGAGCTCGTTGGCCCGGCTGACGATGCCGCGGGCATGAAGGTCCTGCCCGTCGCCGATCCGGGCGCTGGCCGTGGCGACGGCGGCCATGGCCATGCCGAGCTTCTGCGCATAGGCGAGGCCGGCCACGCCCGCCTCGTCCTTGCCGATGCCGGCATCGTGGTGGATGGCGGCGCGGCAGCCGTATTTGGCCGACATATAGGCGGCATAGACGGCGGCATGGGAGCCGCCGACCACCACCGCACCGTCGGCTTCGGCCGGCAGCTTGGTGACGCTGTCGTAGATCAGGACCGTGACGTTCATGACGGCGCAGTCTATATCGCGCCCATGAGTGCCCCCACAATCGACAACAAGGTCGCCCTGCTGGTCCTGCAGCATCCGCAGGAGCAGGACCGCGCGCTGGGCACGGCAGGCCTGCTGGTGCAGTCGCTGGCCCACGCCACCCTCACGGTCGGCCTGTCGTGGCGCAACCTCGCCCACGCCCTGAAGCGGCCGGCCGAGCCCAAGGAATGGGGCGTGCTCTATCTCGGCTCGGCGCACGCGTCGAAGGACAGAGGCCCGCTGGTCGCGCTCGACCGCAAGGGCACGCCTCTGGCCGATCAGGAAAGGGCGCAGGAGAATATTGCCGGCCTCGTCATGCTGGATGGCAACTGGGGGCAGGCCAAGGCCCTGTGGTGGCGCAATCCCTGGCTGACCAAGCTCCAGCGCTTCGTCGTCGTGCCTGATGCGCCGTCGCTCTATGGCGACCTGCGCCGCGAGGCCCGGCCGGACGCGATCTCCACGCTGGAAGCCGCGGCGCTGGCCCTCTCGGTGCTGGAAGGCAATGCTGCGATGCGGGAGAAGCTACACGCACCGTTTCGTGCCTTGCTGGCCGAGGCCCGGGCCGCCGGCGTCCGCGAGGTCAAAGTGGATCGTCGCAAGAGGCGTTAGCGCCTATAATCGCGCCATGCTCGATCAACCGTCGATCCCGGTCGCCCAGCGCACCAATCCCGAACGCTCCTTTCGCGAGGAGGTGCGCTCGCTCCGCCTGGGCAACGGCGAGGTCTTTCGCGGCGAAGGCATTTTAGCCGTCACCAAGGCGATCCTGCAGGCCGGCGTCGGCTATGTCGGCGGCTACCAGGGCGCACCGGTGTCGCATCTGGTCGATGTGCTGGTGGAATCGCAGGACCTGCTCGACGAGCTCGGGGTTCATCTCGAGACCTGCACCAACGAGGCTTCGGCAGCGGCGCTGCTCGGCGCGTCGATCAATTATCCGATCCGCGGCTGCGTCACCTGGAAGTCGATCGTCGGCACCAACGTGGCGGCCGATGCGCTCAGCAACCTAGCCTCGCCCGGCGTGATCGGCGGCGCGCTGATCGTGGTCGGCGAGGATTACGGCGAGGGCGCCTCGGTCATCCAGGAGCGCACGCATGCCTATGCGCTGAAGTCGTCGGTGTGGCTGATGGATCCGCGACCCAACTTGCCGACGATGGTCCGCTGCACCGAGCTGGCCTTCGAGCTCTCCGAGGCCACCAACACGCCGGTGATGATGGATCTCCGCATCCGCGCGTGCCACGTCACCGGCGAATTCGTCGCCAGGGACAACAAGGCGCCCGCGATCTCGCGCAATCATCGCCTCGCCGAACCGGCCGCGCACAACTACGACCGCATCTCGCACCCGCCCTCGACCTATGCGCATGAGAAGATCAAGGTCGAGGTCCGCCAGCCGGCGGCGCAGCGCTTCATCATCGAGCATGGGCTCAATGAGTTGTTGCCCGGCGAGCGCTCCGACCTCGGCATCATCGTGCAGGGCGGTATCACCAACGTGACGATGCGCGGCCTCGATCGGCTGGAGCTCGACGGTCGCATCCCGACGCTGGTGCTGAACGTCACCCATCCGCTGGTGCCCGACCAGATCGTCGACTTCTGCAAGGGCAAGCGCGCCGTGCTGATCGTCGAGGAGGGCGCGCCCGATTACATCGAGCAGGCCATCCACGCGATCCTGCGCAAGCGTGATGTCGACACGAAGATCTACGGCAAGGACGTCCTGCCGATGGCGGGCGAATACACCGCCGAAGTGGTGACCGAGGGCCTGCTGAAATTCTTCGCCCAGTCGGCCAACGACATCGATCTCACCAGGCCACGCGAGCGCTTCGAGGCAGCGCGCGCCGGGCGCGCCGAGGCGCAGCGCATCCTGGGCGGGCCTTTGCCGCTGCGTCCGCCGGGCTTCTGTGTCGGCTGCCCCGAACGGCCGGTCTTCTCCGCGATCAAGCTGCTCGAGCGCGAGGTCGGCAAGGTCCACATATCGAGCGACATCGGCTGCCATTCCTTCGCGACCCTGGCGCCGTTCAACCTCGGCAACTCGATCCTGGG
>CANIRG010000226.1 GCA_947469635.1 Rhodospirillales bacterium
AAGGAATACGGGCCGAAGCAGCCACTCAAGGGCGCGCGCGTCGCGGGCTCGCTGCACATGACCATCCAGACGGGTGTGCTGATCGAGACGCTGAAGGCGCTGGGCGCCGACGTGCGCTGGGCCTCGTGCAACATCTACTCGACCCAGGACCATGCCGCGGCCGCGATCGCCAAGGCCGGCACGCCGGTCTTCGCCATCAAGGGCGAGAGCCTCGAGGAATACTGGGACTACACGCACCGCATCTTCGAATGGGGCGACGGCGGCGAGCCCAACATGATCCTGGACGACGGCGGCGACGCCACGCTCCTGGTCCATCTCGGTGCCCGCGCGGAGCTGGATCCCTCGCTCGTCTCCAAGCCGACGAACGAGGAAGAGGAAGTGCTCTACAAGGCGATCCTCAAGACCAACAAGGAGAAGCCCGGCTGGTACGCCAAGCTCGGCGCCTCGATCAAGGGCGTCACCGAGGAGACGACCACGGGCGTGCACCGCCTCTACAACATGGCCAAGGAAGGCAAGCTCCTGTGGCCGGCGATCAACGTCAACGACTCGGTCACCAAGTCGAAGTTCGACAATCTCTACGGCTGCCGTGAATCGCTGGTCGACGGCATCCGCCGCGGCACCGACGTCATGATGTCCGGCAAGGTGGCGATGGTCGCGGGCTTCGGCGACGTGGGCAAGGGCTCGGCCGCCTCGCTGCGCCAGGCCGGCTGCCGCGTCATGGTCTCCGAGGTCGATCCGATCTGCGCCCTGCAGGCGGCGATGGAAGGCTACGAGGTCGTGACCATGGAAGATGCCGCGCCGCGCGCCGACATCTTCGTGACCGCGACCGGCAACGTCGACGTGCTGACGCTCGAGCACATGAAGGCGATGAAGCATCGCGCCATCATCTGCAACATCGGCCACTTCGACAGCGAGATCCAGATCGCCAGCCTGCGTAACTTCAAGTGGCACAATGTGAAGCCGCAGGTCGACGAGGTCGAGTTCCCCGACGGCAAGCGCATCATCGTGCTGTCCGAAGGCCGCCTGGTGAACCTGGGCAATGCCACCGGCCATCCGAGCTTCGTGATGTCGGCCTCCTTCTCCAACCAGACGCTGGCCCAGATCGAGATCTGGACCAACCCGGGCAAGTACCAGAAGCAGGTCTACACGCTGCCCAAGTTCCTCGACGAGAAGGTCGCGGCGCTCCACCTCGAGAAGGTCGGCGCCAAGCTCACCAAGCTCCGTCCCGACCAGGCCAGGTACATCGGCGTGCCCGAGGCCGGCCCCTTCAAGGGCGACCTCTACCGCTACTAGAACCAACCGCCCACAGGCGCACACATGCTAAAGGTCGGCATCGAAAGATGCCGGCCTTTTCCATGTCCCTGCCCGACGAAGCCGCGACCGAGCAGCTGGGGGCGACGCTTGCCCAGCGGCTGAAGCCGGGCGACGTCGTGGCGCTGATCGGTGGCCTCGGCGCGGGCAAGACGACGCTCGCCCGCGCCATCCTGCGCGCGGCCTCGGACGACGCGGCGCTGATCGTGCCGAGCCCGACCTTCACCCTCGTCGAGGTTTACGACACTGAACGCGGCACCTTCTGGCACTTCGACCTCTACCGGCTGGAGCAGCCCGAGCAGGTCTTCGAGCTGGGATGGGAGGAAGCGCTGGCCGAGGGCATCGTGCTGATCGAATGGCCGGAACGGCTCGGCGAGCTGCTGCCCCAGCATCTCAGCGTCACCCTGGAGGTCGATGGCGACGGCCGACGGGCGCTGCTCGATGTCTGACCGCAACGCGTTGCGCCGGGAATTCATTGCCAGCACCGGCTGGGCCGATGCCAGGGAAAGCCTGCTGGCGGGCGATGCGTCGTTCCGCAAATACTTCAGGCTCGTCCGGCCGAGCGGCACGGCCGTCGTCATGGACGCGCCACCGCCGCAGGAGGACGTGCGGCCGTTCGTGCGCATCGGCCGGCATCTGCGAACGCTTGGCCTCAGCGCGCCGGAGATCCATGCCGAGGACGCCGAGCATGGCTTCCTGCTGCTGGAGGATCTCGGCGACGACACCTACGCCCGCGTGATCGAAAGCGGCGGCGACGAGCGCATGCTCTACGAGCGGGCGACCGACGTGCTGGCAGCCGTCCATGCCGCGCCCTGTCACGGGCTGCTGCCCGACCTCGGCGCCTACATGGGCGATGGCTTGATCGATGCCGCGATGCTGCTGCCCGAATGGTATCTGCCCGCCGCCAGCGGCGAGCCGACGCCGCCCGAGGAAATCGCAAGCTATCGCGCCGCATGGCGGCAGTGCCTGGCGCATCTCCCCGACTCGGCCGGCGATACGCTGCTGCTGCGCGACTATCACAAGGACAATCTCCTGTGGCTGCCCGCGCGGCCGGGCGTGCGCGCCTGCGGCCTGCTCGACTTCCAGGACGCCCAACGCGGCCATGCCTCCTACGACCTCGTCTCGCTGATCGAGGATGCGCGCCGCGACGTGTCGCCAGCGATCCATGCAGCCTGCCTCGCGCGCTACATCGGCGCGACCGGCCTCGACGCGGCCGACTTCCGCACCGGGTTCGCCTTGATGGCGGCGCAGCGTCACGCGCGCATCATCGGCCTGTTCGTGCGGCTGCTCGAGCGCGACGGCAAGCCCGATTACCTACAGCACCTGCCGCGCGTCTGGCGCATGTTCGAGCGTGCGCTCACCCACGAGGCCGTGGCGCCATTGCGCGCCTGGGTCGACCGCCTGCTGCCATCGGCCCTGCGCCGCATCGGCGCCGCGTGATCGACACCGCCATGATCCTGGCGGCAGGCCGCGGCGAACGCATGCGGCCGCTGACCGACACCACGCCCAAGCCGCTGATCCCGGTCGCCGGCCGCTCCATGCTCGACCGCTCGATGGACCGGCTGGTCGCGCATGGCGTTACGAGGATCGTGGTCAACGTCCATCATCTCGGGGAGCAGATCGCGCAGCGCCTCGAAGGTCGCGCCGAGATCGTCCACGAGGATCGCCTCCTGGAAACCGGCGGCAGCGTGAAGAACGCCCTCTCCCTCCTGGGCGCGGGTCCGTTCTTTATCCTTAACGGCGACGGCTTGTGGCAGGACGGTCCGAGCCCGATGTTGTCCCGCATGGAAGCTGCCTGGAATCCCGAGCAGATGGATGCGCTGTTGCTGCTGCATCCGCTCGATACGACAGTGGGCCGCGAGGCCAAGGATCGCGGCGACTATTTTGTCGACACGGACAATCGCGCCCATCATCGCGGCACGGCCGATGCAGCCCCCTACATCTTTGCCAGCGTGTCGGTGTGCGATGCGCGCCTGTTCCACGAGTCTCCCGAAGGCCCCTTCTCGCTGCTGAGGCTGTGGCATCGCGCGCAAGCGGTGGGCCGGCTCCGCGGACTGGTCCATGACGGAAAGTGGTTCCACGTCGGCACGCCGCAGGCGCTGGCCGACGCCGAAAGCGTGCTGGCATGAAGGGCCTGTTCTCCATCGGCATCGACCGGCGCTTCGCCGACGAGCTGGCGCGCGGCCTGCTCGCGCAGCATGCCGACGACAGGCTGGCGCTCGCCGACGTGCTGATCCTGGTGCCGACCCGCCGATCGGTGCGTGCCGTGCGCGAAGCCTTCCTGCGTGCCTCCGACGGCAAGCCGACGCTGTTGCCGAGGCTCGTCCCCCTGGGCGACATCGACGATGGCGAATGGGACGATGCGCTGGGAGGTGACAGTACATTGGGCTCGGCGCCGGCCATCGGCTCGGCCGAGCGCGAGGCGCTGCTGGCCAAGCTGGTAACCGCCTTCAAGGACGACCAGGGACTGCCGATCGCCCAATCGGCCGCGCAGGCGCTGAAGCTCGCGCGCGAGCTCGCCAGCCTGCTCGACGAGCTCGCCATCGACGGCGTGGCCTTCGACCGGTTGGAGGCGTTGGTCGAGGGCAACTTTGCCCGCCACTGGCAGCGCACGCTGAAGTTCCTCTCCATTGTGGGCGAGGCCTGGCCGAAAGTTCTGGAGGTGCGCGGCCAGGTCGACGCCCTGCAGCGCCGGACCGAGTCGATCCGCGCCCAGGCCGAGCGCTGGCGCATCCACCCCCCGACCACGCCGGTGATCGCGGCCGGCTCGACAGGCTCGCAGCCCGCCACGCGCGAGCTGCTGCAGGTGATCGCGGGCCTGCCGCAGGGCGCCGTCGTGCTGCCCGGCCTCGACCGCGACATGGACGACGAGAGCTGGAAGCTGCTGGACCCGACGCATCCGCAATTCGGCCTGCGCGAATTTCTGGCATCGCTCGAGCTCGCGCGTAGCGACGTGGTCGACTGGCCGGGCTCGGCCGGCGACTTCGCGCGCCGCCAGCTGATCACCGAGCTGATGCGGCCGGCCGAGACCAGCGACGTCTGGGCGAGGCCCAGCGCCGCCGCCCTCGACCATGTGACCCGCGCCGATTGCGCCACGCCGCACCAGGAGGCGCTGGTGATCGCGCTCGCCTTGCGCGAGGCGCTGGAGGTGCCGGCGCGGACCGCTGCCTTGATCACGCCCGACCGCGACCTCGCGCGACGGGTGGCGGCCGAGCTGCGGCGCTGGGGCATCGAGGTCGACGATTCGGCAGGCCAGCCACTGGCCGACACGCCGCCCGCCACCCTGCTGCGTGCGCTGGTGGCCGCGGTCGACCAGGGGTTCGCCCCGGTGGCCCTGCTGGCGCTGCTGAAGCATCCGCTCGCCACGCTTGGCTTTGACCGGGCCAGATTGCTGGCGGCCACCCGCCGTCTCGACCGCAAGTGCCTGCGCGGCCTCAAGCCGGCGCCCGGCCTCGACGCCGTGACGGCGCTCATCACCAAGACGAAGTTCGGCGACGAGACCGATCGACGACAGGTGCACAATCTCGTGCAGCGCATCGGCGCGGCCACATCGGACCTCGCCGCGCTGATGGCCGAAGGTGCCGCCCCAGGCCCGCTGCTCGACGCCACCCTCGCAGCCGCGGAGCGCGTCGCATCGCCGGATGCGCTGTGGTCCGGTGAGGCCGGCGAAGCGCTGAGCGACGCGTTGGCCCGCCTGCGCCAGGCTTGGACGGACCCCGATCCCATCGCCGGCGGCGAATGGCCGTCGCTGTTCGCGACGATGCTGGCGACCGAGACGATCCGGCCGCGCGTCGGCCGCCATCCGCGCCTCGCCATCTGGGGTCCGCTGGAGGCTCGCCTGCAACGCGCCGACCTGCTGGTGCTCGGCGGATTGAACGAGGGCACCTGGCCGCCGTCCGTCGAGACCGGCCCCTGGCTCAACCGGCCGATGCGGGCGGCGCTCGGCCTGCCGCAGCCCGAGCGGCGCATCGGCCTCTCGGCGCACGATTTCGCCTCGGCGCTGACGGCCGAGCGCGTGCTGATGACCCGTGCCGAGCGCGAAGGCGGCGCGCCCACCGTGGCGTCGCGCTGGCTGGCGCGGCTCGACGCACTGTTCGGCTACGAGCCGGGAAGCGCGGCGGCGCCGCCGGAATATATCCAGCGTGGGCGGCGCAGCTACCTCGCCTGGGCCGAGGCGATCGACGATCCCAAGCGCTACCTGCCCTGGCCGCGCCCCGAGCCACGCCCGCCGCTCGACGCCCGGCCGACCAAGCTGTCGGTGTCGCGCGTCGAGCAATGGCGGCGCGATCCCTATGGGCTTTACGCGCACAGCATCCTCCGGCTGCGGGCGCTCGATCCGCTCGAAGCCGAGCTGGGCGCCGCCGAGCGCGGCTCGGCGCTGCACAACGCGCTCGACGAGTTCCTGAAGGCCCATCCCTCCGGCGTGCTGCCGCCGGATGCCTTGCAGAAGTTCGAGAAACTGGGCGAGCATCATCTCGGCGCGCTGCTGGCAGCACCCGCCGAGCGCGCCTTCTGGTGGCCCCGCTTCCAGCGGCTCGCGCGCTGGTTCGTCACGACGGAGAACGAGCGCCGCGCCTCGGGCACGCGCCTGCTGGCGAGCGAGACCGACGGTTTCGTCATGGTCGGCGCGCTCCGGATCGAGGCCCGCGCTGATCGCATCGACCAGGTCGAGCCGGGCGTCTGGGAGATCATCGACTACAAGACCGGCCGCGTGCCCTCGAAGAAAGAGATGGACGCGCTGTTCGCCCCCCAGCTCCTGCTCGAAGCGGCGATGGCCGAACGCGGCGGCTTCGGCAACATCACGGGCAAGGCCGGCAGCGTGCGGCTGTCCTACTGGCAGGCCAACGGGCTGGGCGAAGGCGGCGATATCTCCGAGATCAAGGACAGCGAGGATCTGGTGCCGGCAATGCTGGCGCTGATCGCCAAGATGGCCGAGCACTTCGCCAATCCCGCGACGCCCTACATGGCTCTGCCCTGGCCGGAGTTCATCCCGCACTTCAATGACTACGCCCATCTGGCGCGCGTCGCCGAATGGTCGACCGCAGGCGGCGGCGAGGAATGAGCGACATCCTCGACACGCTCGCGCGGGCGAGCGAGGACCAGCGCCGGGCCACGACGCCCGGGCACTCGGCCTGGGTCGAGGCCAATGCCGGCACCGGCAAGACCAAGGTGCTGACCGATCGCGTGACGCGGCTGCTGCTGGACAGCGTGGCGCCGCAGCGCATCCTCTGCCTCACCTTCACCAAGGCCGCGGCCGCCGAGATGCGCAACCGGCTGGCGGGCCAGCTCGGCCAATGGGCGATGGCCGACGAGGAAGTGCTCGACAAGGCCATCGAGAAACTCATTGCCCGGCCGCCGGAAGCGGCGGAGCGCGTCATCGCGCGTCGCCTGTTCGCCCGCGTGCTCGACGCGCCGGGCGGCATCAACATCCTCACCATCCACGCCTTCTGCCAGGCCTTGCTGAAGCGCTTCCCGCTCGAAGCGGGTGTCGCTCCCGGCTTCGACGTGATGGACGAGGCCGATGCCTCGTCGCTGCTGCGCCAGGCACAGGACGAGCAGATCGAGGCCCTGACGAAGGACGATGCCCCGCAGGAGCTGAAGGACGCTCTGTCGGCGGTGGCCGGCCGCATCTCCATCGCGGAATATGCCGAGCTGATGACCCGCCTGCTGGGCGAACGCGCCTGGCTGCTGTCCCGCATCGCCGACGAGGCGGGGTTGAAGCGCGTGCGGCGCGAGCTCGCGAAGCGGCTGCGCTGCGATCGCGTGCCCGCCATCGACGAGACGGCGCTGCGCTCAGCAGCCCGGGCGCTGATGGAGGCCGGCGGCAAGTCCGACCCGCCGCGCGGTCAGAAGATCGCTACCCGTCTCGACTCCGGGGAAGAGGCGGAGGCCTACCGCTCGGTGTTCTTCACCGAGAGCGGCTCGCTGCGCAAGACGCTGGCGACCAAGCCCGCGATCAAGCGGCTGGCGGAGATCGAGGACATAATGAGCGCCGAGGCCGAACGGCTGGAATGCGTCCGCGGCGTCGCGCTGGTCGATCTCACGGTGGCGCTGCTGCGGCTCGGCCTCGACATCACCGAACGCTACGGCCGCGCCAAGCGCCGCCGCGCGGTGCTCGACTACGACGACCTGATCGTGGCCACCCGCCGCCTGCTGGAAAGCGCGGAGAGCGCGGCCTGGGTGCTGTTCAAGCTCGACGGCGGCATCGACCATGTGCTGGTCGACGAGGCGCAGGACACCAACCCCGACCAGTGGGAGGTGATCCGCAGCCTCACCGAGGAATTCTTCGTGGGCGACGGCGCGGTCGATCGGGCGCGCACGGTGTTCGCGGTGGGCGACACCAAGCAGTCGATCTTCGGCTTCCAGCGCGCCGATCCGCGCAAGCTGGCCGAGATGCGGCAGCAGTTCGAGGAGCGCAGCCAGGTCGCCAAGAAGGAGTTCGTGCCGGTCGATCTCACCGTGTCGTTCCGCTCGACGCCCGCCGTGCTCGACGCGGTCGACTGGGTGTTCGGCGAGGCGGCGGCGGCCAGCGGCGTCGCGCCCGTGGGCAGCGTCGGCCACGAGCCCAGCCGCAAGGAAGATGCCGGCCGGGTCGAGCTCTGGCCGCTGATCGCCTCGGAGAAATCCGAGGTCGACACCAGCGACGTCGCCACCGGCGGCGGCCTGAGCGACCTGCCGCACCAGCGGCTGGCGCGGCTGATCGCGGCGCACGCCAAAAGCCTGATCGGCGAGGAGCGTCGCTCGCGCAAAGGCGACAAGGGCCACGAGAAGCTGCATGCCGGCCATTTCATGGTGCTGGTGCGGCGGCGAAACGAGTTCGTGAACGCCTTGGTGAAGGAGCTGAAGAAGGCCCAGATCGAGGTGGCGGGCGTCGACCGGCTCAACCTCGGCCAGGAGCTGGCGATCCAGGATCTGCTGGCCATGGCGCAGTTCGTCCTGCTGCCGCAGGACGATCTCAACCTCGCCTGCCTGCTCAAATCGCCGCTGATCGGCCTCGACGAAGACTGGCTGTTCGAGCTTGCCTACAAGCGCCCCGGCCCTCTCTGGCAGGCGTTGCGCGCGCGGGCGGGTGAGCCGGCCTTTGCCGACGCCTACGCGAAGCTGTCGGCATGGCTCAGGCGCGCCGACTACATCACGCCATTCGATTTCTTCGCCCAGGCGCTCGGCCCCGAGGGCGGACGCATGCGCCTGCTCGAACGGCTGGGGCACGAGGCCGCCGACCCGATCGACGAGCTTCTGGCGCGGGCGCTGCAATACCAGCGCATCGAGGCGGGCTCGCTGCAGGGCTTCCTGCGCTGGTTCGAGATGGGCGGCGGCGAGATCAAGCGCGACCTCGACCAGAACCGCCGCCGGGAGGTCCGCATCCTCACCGTGCATGCGTCGAAGGGGCTGCAGGCGCCGATCGTCTACCTGCCCGACACCACGCGCGTGCCACAGACGTCGGACCGGCTGATGGCCGCCGCCGAGGGTGACCTGCGGCTATGGCTGCCGCGCAGCGCCGACGCCACCGAGGCCGCCCGTGAGTGGCGCGCCGAGGGCAAGCAGCGGGTGCTGGAGGAGCAGAACCGCCTGCTCTATGTCGCCATGACCCGCGCCGAGGACCGGCTCTACGTCGGCGGCTGGGTCGGCAATCGCAAGCCGGACGCCGGCTGCTGGTACGAGCGCATCGCCGCAGGCCTGGAGGCGAGCGTCGAGGGAACGAACCGCTATGGCCGCGTCCATGCAGAGGCCAAGGCCTTCGACTTCACCACGCTGCTGAGCGACGGCGGCTGGACGGGCGACGGCTACGAGCTGGTGAACGAAGGCGGCATCGAGGTGCCGCTCCAGGAGGAGCTGGCGCTCGACGAGACGGTGAAGCTCGAGACCTGGGCACGCCGGCCGCCGCCGGACGAACCCGATCCGCCGACTCCGCTCGCGCCGTCGAGGCCCCTGGCCGACGAAGCGGCGGCCGAGCCGCGCGCTTTCAGCCCCCTCAACGCCGACGACGGCCGGCGCTGGCAGCGCGGGCGGCTGCTCCACGAGCTGCTGCGGCACCTGCCGTCGACGGCGCCGGCGGGCCGCGCCGACGCCGCACGACGCTTCCTCGGCCAGCCGGCGCATGGCCTCGCCGCCGAGGAGGTCGAGCAGTGGGCGGCCGAGGCGCTGGCCGTGACAGAGGCCCCCGATCACGCCCTGCTGTTCGGCGAGGGCTCGCGCGCCGAGGTGCCGCTGATCGGCACGGTGAAGACGCCACGCGGCACCTTCACCGTCAGCGGCCAGATCGACCGGCTCGCCGTCTCGCCTGGCGAAGTGCTGATCGTCGACTACAAGACCAACCGCCCGCCGCCCGGCGATGCCGGGCAGGTGGCGCTGGCCTATCGCCGCCAGCTCGCGCTCTATCGCGCCCTGCTGGCCGAGATCTATCCCGGACGCAAGATACGGGCATTCCTGCTGTGGACCGCGACCCCCAAGTTGATGGAAATCGATGGCGAAACGCTCGACAGATCAATGCCTTACGCCACCCCTCCTTGACTCGCGCGGACTCGCTTCCTAGCTTTCGTCCAAGGGCGGCGCCGGTCGAACGACCGGTGTACTTTTTTGGGAGAACCCACATGACAATCAAGGCAACCGACGCTTCCTTCGAGCAGGAAGTGCTGAAGTCCGACACCCCGGTGCTCGTCGACTTCTGGGCGGAATGGTGCGGCCCCTGCCGCATGATCGGCCCCTCGCTCGAGGACATCGCCAAGGACATGGACGGCAAGCTCAAGGTGGTGAAGGTCAACATCGACGAGAACCCGATGGTGCCGACGCGCTACGGCGTGCGCTCGATCCCCACCCTGCTGCTGTTCAAGAACGGCCAGGTCGCCGCCACCAAGATCGGCGCCGAGCCCAAGCAGAAGCTGGTGAGCTGGATCAATACGGTCGTCTCATGACCTCATCCTGAGGAGGCCGCGCAGCGGCCGTCTCGAAGGATGGGTAACAGGCAAGGTGCTCGCGCCCACCCTTCGAGACGGCGCTACGCGCCTCCTCAGAGCGTGTGAGCCTTTTGGTTTATTTGGCAATACGCGAGTTGAGGCTGTCGCGATGATGTGATTCGCTGTTTGGGGTGTCGGCGAAGCATCTGGAGGCGAGTGATGTCGAGTGAGCCGGAACTTTTCGACG
>CANIRG010000227.1 GCA_947469635.1 Rhodospirillales bacterium
ATTCGACGTCGACGGCAACTGCGTCGATCTCCCGACCTCGCCGCCTGAATCGACCTACAAGGACACGATCAAGCTCGTGGCCTACCCGGTGCGCGAATGGGGCGACATGATCTGGGTCTATATGGGGCCGAAGGAACATGTGCCCGAGCTACCGCAGCTCGAGCTCGGGCTGGTGCCGGCCGCGCATCGCTACGTCTCGAAGAAGTGGCAGGACTGCAACTGGGTCCAGAGCCTCGAAGGCGCCATCGACACAGCGCACTTCTCCTTCCTGCACAAGATCCCCACGCAGGACGAGGCGACCAAGCTCGAAGTCTTCAAGAGCACCTCGGCGATCGGGGCCGGCAGCGAGCTGCAGGATCGCGTCCGCTGGGTGATGGACGATCCGCGACCGCGGTTCGCGATCCTGGGCCACGACACGGGCCTGGCGATCGGCGCCGCGCGCAAGACCGACAGTGCCGACCGATACTGGCGCATCTCGCAGTTCCTGATGCCCGACCACGCGCTCGTGCCGGTCGCCTTCCCCGGCGACGTCTATCACGGCCAGTGCTGGGTGCCGGTCGACGACGTGACCTGCTGGATCTACACCTACAGCTGGGTGCCCGACCGGCCGCTCACCAACTCCGAGCGCGAGAAGTATGCCTCGGGCCTCAGCCTGCATGCCGCCGTCGACGCCGACTATGTGCCAATGCGCAACATCCGCAACGACTACATGCTCGACCGCAAGCTGCAGAAGACCCTGAGCTTCACCGGCATCGCCGGCGTGAGCGAACAGGATGCCGCCATCCAGGACAGCCAGGGCCCGATCCAGGACCGCACCAGGGAGCATCTCGGACCGACCGACGTCGGCATCGTGGAGTTCCGAAAGATGGTCATGGCGGCTGCTCGTGCGCTGCAGAACGGCACGGCGCCGAAAGCGGCGGCCGCGTCGAAAGAATATGCCGTGCGGGCCGGCGGCTGGATCGCCGCCCCCGACAAGGATCTCGCCACCGTGATGGTCGAGCGCTTCGGCCATCGTCATGGCTATGTCGGCAACGAATATGGGCTGGCGAACGATTAGACCGCAGAGGTAGCCTGCATTACCGTCGATGATCGAGTTGGGATTGGGGAGAAGTCGCGTGACCTTGAAGATCTATGGACCTGCAGCCTCGCGCGCCGCGCGCGCCCTGTGGATCGTGCACGAGCTCGGCATTCCGTTCGAGCATGTGGCGATGGAGATGAAGGACCTGAAGAACCCCGACTATCTCAAGATCAATCCCAACGGCAAGGTGCCGGTGCTGGTCGACGGCGACTTCAAGCTCTTCGAATCGATGGCGATCAATCTCTACCTCGCCGCCAAGCACAGCGACAAAGGCCTGCTGCCCAAGAGCCTCGAGGAGCAGGCGCTCTGCCACCAGTGGAGCTTCTGGGGCATGACCGAGGTCGAGAAGCCGCTGCTCACGGTCCTGATCGACATGTTCATGACCGCGCCCGACAAGCGCAAGCCGGAGGCCGTCGCCGAGGCGCAGAAGGCGCTGCCCAAGCCGTTCGGCGTGCTGAACGGCGCGCTGCAGGGCCGCGAGTATCTGCTGGGTGGCGGCTTCACCGTCGCCGACCTCAACCTGGCGTCGATCTGCAGCTGGGCCAAGCCGATCAAGTTCGACTTCAGCCCCTTCCCCAATGTCTCGGGCTGGCTCGATCGCTGCCTCGGGCGGCCGGCCTACAAGGCGGCGCGCGCCACGAAGTAGAGACCTCTATTCGGCGGGCGCCGGCTGGGCTGCGGCCGGCGCTTCCCGCGTGCGCTCCTCGCCCGGCAACAGCAGCGCCACCAGAACGATCACCGCCGAGAGCACGGCGAGGCCGAGGAACAGGAGATCGAGGTTTCCGGTCTCCTTGCGGATCCAGGCGATGGCCAGGATCGCCAGCGGGCTCGCGCCGAAGGCCACGACGAACTTCGCGCCGAAGCCCAACCCGTGATAGCGGCTGGGCGTGTAGCGCGCGATCAGGATGTTCTCGACCGGCCCCGTCGCCGAGCTCAGGATCGCCGAGGCGATGGCGCCGAAGAGGGCGAACCAGCCGTTGCCCATGGCAAGTGCCAGCATGGCGCCGATCTGCAGCCCCGAGGCCACGATGTAGGTGGTCTTGAGCGGGTAGCGGTCGATGATGCGCCGGCCGAGCGCGTACTGCGCGACGCCGGAGACGGCATAGATCATTGAAGCGGCCAAGCCTACGAGCAGGACATTGCCGGCGAAGTGCGATTCGAAGACGAAGGCGGCGCCGAACATCACGGCCTGCCAGAGCACGCCTTCCAGCGCCATGGTGACGGAAAGCACCGAGAAGACGCGCCAGAATTCCGCGCGGCCGGTCTTCACGCCCGGTGTCACCGGCATCGGTCGGTCGCCGACGCGACCGCGTGCGATCTCCCAGAGGAGCGCCACCCCGACCGCCATGCAGACAATGCCGGGCACGATGAAGGCCGCCCGCCACGAAGCGAGTGTGATCAGCACGCCCGGCACGACGCCATAGAGCGCAAGGCCGATGCTGCCGAACAGGCCGTTCACGCCCATGGCGTGGCCCTGCTCCCTGGCCGTGCGGATCACCCAGCCGATGCCGACGGAATGATAGAAGGCGCCGAACACGCCCAACCCGCAGAGCGCCAGCGCAAGCGAAAGCGTATCGCCGGTCGGCACCAGCCCGCACGCGATGGAGGAGAGGCCGAGACCCAAAAACATCACCACCATCATGGCGGGCGCACCGAAGCGGTCCGAGGCCCAGCCGGCCGGGAGCGACACGATGCCCAGCAGGATGGTGGCCGGGGCATAGAGCTTCAGCAGATCCTCCGCCGGCAGCTTCCATTCGATGGCCAGCGTCAGCACGATCACCGCATAGAAGACCGTCATCATGTGCATCAGCGCATGCCCGGTGGACGAATAGAGCAGGATCCGGCGCGACAGGTCGGGGGTCAGGTTCATGCGGCCTGTATCCAACCTGTTCGTAAACGGTGCAAGCCGGCTTGCGGCAATGCTGCCATTCGCGCTACACGCCCTGCTCCGGTCGGGGCGTAGCGCAGCCTGGTAGCGCATCAGTCTGGGGGACTGGGGGTCGCAGGTTCAAATCCTGTCGCCCCGACCAATCAATTCAGTTGCCAAGGCAGCCTAGTTGCAGCGGGTGGACCACGGCGTCGGCTGGCCGTTGGACACGTAGAGGCCGTCGCGAATCGTATATTCGTCGGTATCGACGCCGCGATTGGACATCACCCGCCTGCGCCGCCCGTCGTCGCTCTTCATGAACACGGCCTCGCGGGTTCCGCCCGAGAATACCGTCGTCAGCAGGATCTTCCCGTCGGGCCTGATCGTCGCCTGGGTCATCGGGCTCGAATCCTGTGCGTCGCCGCCCAGATTTCGGTCCTGGAACAGCCGCCCCTCACGTACCGCGAAGGTGAATGACTGGTTGGCCTGGCTGGCGGGCGTCGTGCAGTCGAGCCGCCAGGTCCCGAGCAGGCCCCATCTCGCGGCCGCCTGCGCCGGCGTCTCGGCAGACGCCGGACCCGCTGTAGACAGGACACCCAGCAAGACAACGAACAGGGAGCGGGCAATTCGAAGCATGACCGCATGGTAGCATTGCAAAGAATGAATTCGAACCGCGCCCTTACCCTGATTTTCTGCACCATGACGCTCGACGTGCTGGCGATGGGTCTGATGATCCCGGTGCTGCCGGGCATCATCCTGGGCTTCATGGGCGGCGACACCGCCGGGGCGGCCGGGATGGTCGGCGTGTTCGCGACCGTGTGGGCCCTCATGCAGTTCTTCTTCTCGCCCCTGCTCGGCAGCCTGTCGGACCGCTACGGCCGGCGGCCGGTGATCCTGCTGTCGTGCCTGGGGCTGGGCCTCGACTACATCTTCATGGCGGTCGCACCCTCGCTCGCCCTGCTGTTCGTGGGCCGGATCGTCTCGGGCATCACCTCGGCCACCATCGGCACCGCCACCGCCTATATCGCCGACGTGACGCCTCCCGAGGGCCGGGCAAAGGCTTTCGGGCTGGTCGGCGTCGCCTTTGGCCTCGGCTTCGTCGTCGGTCCGGCGCTGGGCGGCCTGCTCGGCAGCCTCGAGCCGCGCCTGCCTTTCTGGGTCGCGGCGGCGTCCTGCTTTGCCAATGCCGCTTTCGGCTGGTTCATCCTGCCCGAATCCCTGCCGCCCGAGCGGCGCATGGGCTTTTCTTGGAGGCGCGCCAATCCGCTGGGTGCGATTCGCTTGCTCAGCAAGCATCGCCTGCTGCTGGGTCTCGCCGCCACCAACTTCTTGGGGCAGTTGGCACACCAGGTGCTGCCGGGGATCTTCGTGCTCTATGCCGGCTTCCGCTTCGGCTGGGGCGAGGGACCGGTCGGACTGACCCTGGCCTTCGTCGGCATCGGCTCGGTGTTCGTCCAGGGCCTGCTGGTCGGCCCGATCGTCGCTCGCCTCGGCGAACGTCGGACTCTGCTCCTCGGCCTCTCGATGGGTACGTTCGGCATGGCAATCTATGGGTTGGCGCCCAATGGTCCCTGGTTCCTGGTCGGCGTGCCGGTGATGGCGCTGTGGGGAGTGGCGGGACCGGCCGCGCAGGGCCTGATGAGCCGGTTGGTGAGCCCCGCCGAGCAGGGTCAACTGCAGGGCGCCAATGCCTCGCTGGTCAGCGTGACGGGATTGATCGGTCCCGGCCTGTTCGCCTTCGCCTTCGCGCATTTCATCGGAAGCCTGCCTGGCGCTTCCTGGCTGCTGGCGGCCGCGATCCTGGCTGCGGCGCTCGCGATCGCCTCGATCGTTACGAGGCGGCAGCCAGTCGACGCCCCGCATCGGTGATCTTGCACACCAGCCAGTCCGGCTTCAGCGGATTGTTGAACCACGGCTCGGCCCAACCCCGTTCCAGGCAGCGGCGCACGATGGCGGCATCGATGCTCTGCCCGTCGAGATCGAACAAGGGCAGCTTGCCGCCCGCCTGGGTGAGCCCCCGGCGCAGGTAAAGCAGTTCGGCCATGGTCGGGAGGCCCGCCTCCGTCAGGTTGTCGTTGGATGGGCGAGCGTCGAACTCGCGTACTTGCAGGCGCACACTTTCGAGATCAGCAAACATGGCGTCGTCCCCCTCTGACGTTGCCTTGTCGCGCAACTCCCTCGCCCGATATCCCCCCGGGCGAGGCCGAAGCCGAAGGCCCTAGCTTTGGGCCTTCAGCGTGCTGCGAAGCTGCGTCAAGGCCTGCTCGAGATCCTCGAGCACGGTCTCGATCTCGCGGCGCTTGTGCAGGTCGAGCATGGCGGCGCGTGGCGTCGTGGTCGACGGCTGCGGACCGGTGCGCGGCAGCGGCTGACGGGATGGCCCCCCGGCCATCGCTTCTGCACGCGCCGACACGATGCGCAGGCTCTCCAGCGCGCTCTCCGCGGCAAGGCCGAGACCCTGTCCATGTTGCGGCAGGCGACCGCGGCCTTCCTTCAAGAGGCGCTGAACGCCCTTGATGGTGTAACCGTCGTCGTATAGCAGCGTGCGTATACGGCGCAGGAGGTCGATATCCTCCGGCCGATAGTATCGCCGGCCGCCGCCTCGCTTGAGCGGACGGACCTGGCTGAACTTGCTTTCCCAGAACCGCAGCACGTGCTGCGGAACGTCGAGC
This sequence comes from Rhodospirillales bacterium, assembly GCA_947469635.1. Lineage (GTDB taxonomy): Bacteria > Pseudomonadota > Alphaproteobacteria > Reyranellales > Reyranellaceae > Reyranella. The sequence continues at coordinate 5,618 of CANIRG010000227.1, forward strand.
TCGGTGGCTACTTCGCTGATCGTGCGAAACGCCTGCGCCGATTTCTCGACCCGTCTTTCGACGGCCTGAACGGAAACCGCCATGACAAATCCCCCAACATGTCCCCAACTACCCCTAGCTCTCGTCGTCAGCCCCATTGATCAACGATTTCAGGACGTTCGACGCCCGGAAGACTAGAACGCGTCGTGGCAGGATTGGTACCTCCTGCCCCGTCTTAGGATTTCGACCAACGCGCTGGCCTTTGTCGCGCACGGTGAAGCTCCCGAACGAGGAGATCTTTACCGACTCGCCACGCGCCAATGCCTCAACGACTTCGGCGAGAATCGTCTCGACGAGATCGCTCGATTCGTTGCGAGACAGTCCCACTTCCTGGAACACGGACTCGCTCAAATCGGCACGCGTAATAGTCCGGCCTTCCATCCGGCACCCTTCCTTCCCCCAGTTAATCCTTACTCTAAGGCGGGAAAGCGGTCAATATCAGGAGGATAGCTGGCAAACTTGAATCGGCGTCTGTTCTCGTTCCGTTTAAGATCGAATCGTGCGAATTCCCAGATTGTTCACCAGCGAACCAAGGAAGCACCCCAGGCGAGGCCGCCGCCGATGCCTTCGAGCAGGACAAGATCGCGCTTCTTGATGCGGCCGTCCTTGACGGCGGTATCGAGAGCCAGGGGAATGGATGCCGCAGACGTGTTGGCATGCTTGTCGACCGTCACGACCACCCGCTCCGGCGGCAGGCCGAGCTTGCGGCCGGTGCCGTCGATGATGCGCTTGTTGGCCTGATGCGGTACCAGCCAGTCGATGTCGGCCGAGGTGAGACCGGCCTTGCCCAGCACCTCGCCGACCACGGCGGCCATGTTGACGACGGCGTGCTTGAAGACTTCCTTGCCCTCCATGCGCAGGAAGCCCGTGGTGCGGGTCGAGGACGGCCCGCCGTCGACATAGAGGATGTCGTGCTGGCGGCCGTCGGAATGCAGGGCATTGGCGAGCACGCCGCGATCGGTCGTGTCGCCTTTGCCTTCCTCGGCCTTGAGCACGATCGCGCCGGCGCCATCGCCGAACAGCACGCAGGTGCCGCGGTCGTTCCAGTCGAGGATGCGCGAGAAGGTCTCGGCGCCGATCACCAGGGCGGTAGAGGCGAGGCCGTTCTTGATCATGCTGTCGGCCACCGACACGCCAAAGACGAAGCCGGCGCATACCGCCTGGACGTCGAAGGCCGCGCCGCGGGTCATGCCGAGCGAAGACTGGACCCGCGTCGCGGTGGCGGGAAAGGTCTCGTCCGGCGTCGCCGTCGCCAGCACGATGAGGTCGAGATCGGAGGCCTTCATGCCAGCATGAGCCAGCGCGCGTTCCGACGCCTTCAGCGCCAGATGCGATGTCATCTCGCCTTCTGCTGCGATGTGGCGCTCGCGGATGCCCGTGCGCTGCTGGATCCACTCGTCCGAGGTATCCATCTGCTTGGCGAGGTCGGCGTTGGTAACCACACGTTCCGGCAGATAGGCGCCGCATCCCTGGACGACCGATCGGATCACTCAGCCCCTCCGCTTGCCTGCAGCGCCGGTGTCGCCGGCACGTCGGCGGCTGCAGTGATCTGTTTCAGCCTGGCCAGCCCATCGACGAGCTTGCTCTTGTAGTCGTAGCGCACCAGGTCGTTGGCCACGCCGATGGCGTAGGCGAAGCCCAGCGCGTCCGTGCCGCCATGGCTCTTCACGCAAATGCCATCGAGGCCGAGAAAGACGCCGCCGTTGTAGCGTCGTGGGTCCGCGCGCTTGATCATCTTGGTCAAGGCTCCCGAGGCGAACAGGTAGCCGATCTTGGCCAAGGTCGAGCTGCGGAAGGCCTCGCGCACGAAGCCAGTGTAGAGCTTGGCGGTGCCCTCGATCGCCTTCAAGGCCACATTGCCGGTGAAGCCGTCGGTCACGACGACGTCGACCAGGCCCCTGCCGATGTCGTTGCCTTCGACGAAGCCGTGGAAAAGGATCGGTGCACCCTCGCGGCGCAGCCAGGCCGCGGCCTGGCGTAGCTCCTCGTGGCCCTTGAGCTCTTCCGAACCGACATTCAGCAGGCCGACCCGAGGCTTGTCGAGGCCGAGCAGCGCCTGGGCAAAGACGCTGCCCATCACCGAGAACTCGGCGAGGTTGCCGGCGTCGCATTCGACGTTGGCGCCGAGATCGAGCATCACGGTCTCGCCACGGCTCGTGGGCATGAAAGAGGCGAGCGCGGGACGATGGGCGCCCGGCAGCATGCGCATCGCGACCATCGAGATCGCAAGCAAAGCCCCGGTGTTGCCGGCCGACACCACGCTGTCGGCACGGCCTTCGGCGGCGGCCTGCACGGCAAGCGACATGCTCGACTTGCGGCGGCGGCGCAGCGCGAAGGATGGCTTGTCCTCGCCGGTGACGACGTCTTCGGCCAGCACGATCTCGACCGACGACGCCAGCCCCTTGTGCTTGTCGACAAGCGGCTTGAGCCTGGCCGGATCACCGAACAGCAGATAGGTCGTGCCCGGATAGCGTTCGCGAGCGATGGCGGCGCCGCCCACCACGACGTCAGGGGCTTGATCGCCGCCCATGCCGTCGAGCGCGAGAACAACCTTGTCCGCGCTCATCGCGACGGCCGTGAATTACTTCTCGGCCGACGCGCCGTCGGCCAGAACCGGCATGTCCTCGCGGTAGTAACCGCAATGCGAGCACAGCGTGTGGGGCCGCTTGAGCTCACCGCAATTCTTGCATTCGAGATAGGCCATCGGCGCGATGCCGTGATGGGAGCGACGCATGTTGCGGCGCGACTTCGAAACCTTTTTCTTGGGTACTGCCATGACGATCTCCACGACGGGGCGGCGTCCACTTTTGGCGCCTGTCCCCAAAACACTGCGGCCGCGCTCTATCGGCGCGGCGGGCCGACTTCTCTAGCCAAATCGTTACGCCACCGCAACAATTTACCGCCCGCGGCGCGGTTTGTCTCTCAACGGCGCCAGATCGGCAAAGGGATGCCGACGCGGCTCCGGCCGGCTCCGTCGCCCCCGCAGATCGGGCAGCACGTCCTCGAGCTTCGCGCCGGGGCGCCTGGGATAGGGATCGGCCGCAAGCGACAGCTGCTCGGCGACGATTTCGCCGACATCGAGCAAATTCCCGGCGAGCGGCTCGGGCGCGTCGAGGCTTGCATTCAGGATCGCCTCCCCGCTTTCCGGGTCGCGCTCGTCGGTGATGTCCTGGGCAAAGACGACGCGGAAGGTCTCGTCGAGCTCCTGGGTCACCGGATCGAGCGTTAAGATGCAGGCCTGCACGATCTTGCCGCGCAAACGGCCTTCGACCACGACGCGCTTGCCCGGCTGGCGATCCACGGTGACGCGGGCGGAAAACGCCGGCAGCCCGAGAAAGCCGAACCGCTTGGCGAGCGCCGCTCGCTCCCCGTCGCTGGCAACGATATCGAGCGCGGCGCTGCCGCTGCCCATCCGGTCCAGGTCGAATATCCGTTCGATCTCGGACTTGGGCTCATTTACGGGGACTTGCGGCATCTTCGTCTACTTCATCAAATCGCTGCGCGGGGTTGCCGCAAGGTGCTGGGCACGGTGGCGAACATAGGCTTCGAGCGCCGCCACCTGCCGCTCGTCCTGCGGCGGCGTACCGCCATAGGCGTTTCGGCGCAAGACCTCCGAGAGCGGGGTCGGGCCGCCGGCCAGCGCCTCGCGATAGGCCAGAGCACGGCCCTGCAGCCCCTCCGCCATGATCTTGATACGCCGCCCGACCCCGAGGTCCTGCACCCCGATCTCGCGCAACGTCAGGTCGAGATGGCGGAACATCGCGTCGAAGAACGCCTGGGCGACGACGTCCCCGTCGGGCTCGCCCCGCAACCGGTCGATCATCAGCGCCGCGTGCAGGGCCAGCGAATCGAACCTGCCGTACAAATTATCGGGAATGCCGCAGGCCTCGAACAGCTCCGGCGTGCGCGCCTGCTCGGCCAGGCGGCTATAGATGGCCGAGGCGAGGTCTTCCTCGGGCTTGCGGCGGCGGAACATCGTCTCTCCCTGATGGCCGATGGCGTCGGTTGACCTGAAGCCGGGGCCACGACATGTTGTGGCCCCTCTTTCTCTGGATGCTCAGGGTTCGTCCATGCGTCGCACCGTCCCGTTCGTCCTCTCCGGCGCCGTTGTCGCCTCGCTTGCCTTTGGCGGCTGCGCTTCGATCATCGACCAGCGGGGGTTTGCGCCCACGCCCGGCTCGGTGGAAAAGCTCGAGATCGGCACCCAGAGCCGCGAGGACGTGATCCGCCTGATCGGAACGCCATCGTCGGTCGGCACCTTCAATCCCAATACCTGGTACTACATCAGCCAGCGGCAGGAAGCCTACGCCTTCTTCAAGCCCCAGGTGCTCGAGCAGAAGGTGATCCAGCTTGCCTTCAACGAATCGGGCCGCCTGCAGTCGATCAAGAACTACGACCTGACCGATGGCAAGGATATCGACATGGTGTCCCGCATCACGCCGACCGCCGGCAAGGAGCTGACGGTGCTCGAGCAGGTCCTTGGCAACGTCGGCAAGTTCACCGGGCCCAAGAAGGAAACCAACCCCGGCGCTCCGACTGGCGGCGGCATCTAGGTCTTTTACACCGGGGGAGTCTCACGAGAGGCTCAGCGAGTCTCACCGAGTCTCACCCTGCCTGAGACGCCTTGGATGCCGATGGCATAAGGCTTTAGGCTCATCAGGGAATCGAGTGGGTGATTTGGGCAACTTCAGAGCGCTGGAAGCATGCATGTGAGGACCTTGAGCCGCAGATATTCCTGGTCGCGCAGGCCGTAGGCGCGGCGCTGGATGACGCGGATCTTGTTGTTGAGGCCC
>CANIRG010000228.1 GCA_947469635.1 Rhodospirillales bacterium
CCGCGCCCTGCAAGGCATCACCGTGCCGACGGTCGTGCACCTCTGCTTCGGCTATGCCGCCGTCGTGCCCGGCCTCAGCAAACCCACGGGCTACTCGTTCCTGCCGCAGCTCTCCGAGACCATCGCCCAGCAGATCTCCATCGAATCGGCCCAGCCCAAGATCGACCTCGGCGTGCTGAAGGACCTCGCCCCCAAAAAGGTAATGCTGGGCGTGATCGATCTCAACGACCCCGAGATCGAGACTCCGGAAAAGATCGCCCAACGCATTCGCGCAGGCCTGAAGTTCATCGGCCCCGACAAGCTGCTGCCAGCACCCGATTGCGGCATGAAGTACCTCCCGCGGGCCACGGCGTTCGGGAAGCTGAAGGCGTTGGCCGAGGGGGCGGCAATCGTCCGGCGCGAGCTGGCGTAGAAGGCAGAGATCCCTCGCTACGCTCAGGATGACAATTTTGTGGTTTGGCGCAGTGCGCCGACCAAAAAAATGGTGTCATCCCGAGCGGAGCGAGGGATCTCGCCGCTGCAGCTCAGCGCCGAATGACGCTGCCCTGCGGCTGGACCGTCACCGTCGACGGCACGCCATTGCGCGTCGCCGTGCCGACCCAGCTGCCGTCGGGCGCGCGTCGCATGTCGTGGATGTTGCCGTAGCCTAACGATCGCGCGTGCGCGGCCGCGCCGGCCGAGCCGGCGGCGTTGGCCTGGTTGCGCGTGGTTTGCGCGAAGCTGGGCCCGGCGGCGGAGATCAGGACAAGGGCGAGGAGGAAACGGCTCATGAGGCCAGTTTTCCCTTCAGAACATGGCCGAAATAGGCCCCCGTTGCGTCGCCGTTCTCGAAGGCCACTGCGCCATTGACGATCATCGCCCGGATGCCATCGGCCTTCTGCACCAGGCGCCGCGCGCCGCCCGGCAGATCGCGCTCGACGGTCGGCAGCTGCGGCCGGATGCGATCGGCCTCGAACAGCACCAGGTCGGCCCTGTAGCCCTCGCGCACGAGCCCGCGATCCTTCAATTCCCAGGCCACCGCATTGTCGTGCGTGATCTTCTTCACCGCCTCCTCCAGCGTAAAGGCGCCGCGCTTGCGCACCCAGTAGCTCAGGAGATGCGTCTGCAGCGACGAGCCCATCTCCTGGGCAACATGGGCGCCTGAGTCGGAGAAGGTCGCCAGCGTTCGCGAATGCTTCAGGATGCCCAGCACGTCGTCGGGCGTCTCATTGACGAGCGGCTGGACGTAGACCTGGTTCTCATTGGCGAGCGACAGGTCGATCATCACCTCGACAGGATTCTGGCCGCGCGCCTTCGCGAGCTCGGCCACCGTCGGGTCGTCCCAATCGACGCCCTTCAGCGCAAACAGGTTGGCGTAGTCGGGCTTGCGCGGATCGGTCGTGGCGGCACCGCCGCCCTGGAAGACATTGTCGCGCGGCTTCATCCTGGCCTCGGCCGCCACCAGCTCGCGCCGCACGGCCGGGTCGGCCAGCCGGCGCTTCTGCTCGGCGATCGGCAACGCCCGGATCGGCTTCCACGCCGGCAGCACGTCGAACGGCAGGTAGGACTTCAGCGAGAAGATGGCGTTGATCGAGCGCGTCGTGCCCTGGCCGAACATGCGGCCGCCAGCGGCCACCGTGTCGTCGATGTACTTCGTCTGATAGGCCCAGCCGGCAGGGTCCTCGCCCTGCTTGGTGGCGAGCACGCCGAACATGATCGGCCGCCTGTACTGCAGCGCCACCTGCCGCAGCCGCGCGAGGAAGGCGCGGTGCTGGGCGCCGCTGCCGATGTCCGGACCGACCTGGAAGATGCCGTCATCGAGCTCCGCCATGGCAGAGACAATGCGGTCGATCTCCTCCCATTCGGCGATGCGGCTGGCGACCGGCGTGTCGTCGGGTGTCACATGGGTCGAGGCGCGCGAGCTGGAGAAGCCCAGCGCACCCGCCTTCAGCGCCTCCTTCACGGCCGCCGCCATGCGAGCCATGTCGTCCTCGGTCGCCTTCTCCGAAAGCGCGCGCTTGCCCATGACATACATGCGCAACGCAGAGTGGCCGATATACATGCCGTAGTTGATCGCCTTGGGCAGGCGCTCGACGGTGGCGAGATATTCGGGGAAGGTCTCCCAAGTCCAGTCGATGCCCGCCGCCATCGCCTCGGTCGGGATGTCCTCGACGGCGGAGAGGCAGCGCGCGTACCAGTCCCGATCCCCGGGCTTGCAGGGCGCCAGGGCAAAGCCGCAGTTGCTCATCACCACGCTGGTGACGCCGTGCCAGCACGAGCAGCTGCCCAGCGGGTCCCAGGCGACCTGGGCGTCCATATGGGTGTGCCCGTCGATGAAGCCCGGCGAGACGATCAGCCCGTCGGCATCGATCGTGCGCGCCGCGCTCGTCGTGACGCGGCCGATCTCGACGATGCGGCCATCCTTGACGCCGACGTCGGCGCCGAAGCGCGCCTTGCCCGAGCCATCGACGACCGTGCCGCCGCGAATCACCAGATCCAGCGCCATGATGTGCTCCTGATTATCATGCGGACCGCGGGCCTCCAGGCCCGCTCATCCGGCGCACGATGGCGCTTCCTCTACCGAACATGAGGCGGGCCTGGAGGCCCGCGGTCCGTTTGAACCCGGCTCTAGAGACTCGATATGCGGAAGCAGTTGGCGTTGCCGGTCCGCGGCGCCGGTGCCTCCGCGCCGTCGACAATGTTGAAGACGATCTCGGCGCGGCGCTGATTGCCTTGCCAGATCTGCATGGTCCAGGGACCGGGCACGAACTCCCAGGGATGGTCGAAGCTGTAGCCGGTGTAGGTGACCGTTCCCGCCGCAAGTCGAACGGGATACTCATAGGTCGAGAGCGGCCGGGGCGCTCCCGGCGGCCGCATCGCGGTCGGGAACACCACGACCTTCTTGAGGTCGACCGTCTCGCCCTTCGCCGGACCGATCGCCTTGTAGCGAATGCCGAAGTGGATGCCGTATTTCATCGGTATCGTCTTGGTCGTGGCGATATGACAGATGTTGCCCACGACGTTGCGACCCACGCCCGTGGGCTCGCGCACCGTGCTCTCGATCTCGGCGGTGTAGATCCCGTGCTCGACGATCTCGACCTCGGCCGCCTCCTGGGCCTGCACTGGCAAAGCAGCACAGACGAGAAAGGCCAATGCGAGAGCGGTCGCCCGCATCGTCACAGACGGTCCTTGTTCTCGACGAGCTTCCAGTAAGTGTCCTTGGCCGAGATCTTGCCGCCGCGGAACGTATAGATATCGCAGCCCTGGTAGTTCAGGTCCTCACCGTCGGCGCCCTTGCCCTTCACCGTCCAGACCGAGATCGCCCGGTTGCCGGCGAAGATGTACTCCTTGTGGTCCCAGCGCATGTCGGGGATCACCTTGAAGCGCTCGGCCAGGGTCTTGCGGATCGTCTCCTTGCCCTTGAGCGTGCGGCCCACCGGCTCGGGCCCGCGGGCCAGCCAGAAAGTCGCGTCGTCGGTGAAATGCGAAACGATGCGGTCGACATCGCGGCTGTTGAAGGCGGCCGAGATGGCCTTCATGAGCTCCGGCGTGGCGACGTCGGGATTTGCGGCTGTAATGTCCGGCATACGAAACCTCCCTGGTGGCTGAGGCAACGATTGCAGGGTTCGTTCCAACCGGCAAGGTCGCGGACCACTTTGGCCCGCGATCGTGGTAGCGTGGCGTCAAGAAACGGGGAAACGCCAGTGTACGATTACATCATTGTAGGTGGCGGCTCGGCAGGCTCGGTCCTGGCCAACCGTCTGTCGGCCAAGAGCGCCACCAAGGTCCTTCTTTGCGAGGCCGGCCAGGATACGCCACCGGGCAACGAGCCGCCGGAAATCCGCGATTCCTACTCCGGCACTGCCTATTTCGATCCGCGCTTCCATTGGACCGACCTCAAGGTCCACACGCAGGTCGTGAGCCACAACAATCCGCAGAAGGACCGCCCGCCGCTGCGCAAGTACGAGCAGGCGCGCGTCCTGGGCGGCGGCTCCTCCATCAACGGCCAGATGGCCAATCGCGGCGCGCCGACGGACTACAACGAATGGCAGGCGCGCGGCGCCGAAGGCTGGGGCTGGGACAATGTCCTGCCCTTCTTCAAGAAGGTAGAACGCGACCTCGACTTCGACGGGCCGTGGCATGGCAAGGACGGCCGCATCCCCGTGCGCCGCATCCCCGTCGAGCACTGGACAAAGCATGCCAAGGCGGTGGGCGAGGCTTGCAAGCTCGCGGGCTTCAAGTTCCTGCCCGACCAGAACGGCGAGTTCGTCGACGGCTATTTCCCGGTGACGCATTCCAACGCGTCGGAGCAGCGCGTCTCGGCGGCCATGGGCTATCTCGATGCGACAACCCGCCAGCGCGCCAACCTCACGATCTCGACCGAGACCCAGGTGAAGTCGCTGCTGTTCGACGGCACGCGCTGCACCGGCGTGGTCGCCATGGTCAAGGGCCAGGAGACCGAGTTCCGTGCCCGCGAGGTGATCCTGTCCTCGGGCGCCATCCATTCCCCGGCGCACCTGCTGCGCGCCGGCATCGGTCCTGTCGGCCAGCTCAGGGATTTGGGCATCCCCGTCCTTTCCGGCCTCGAGGGCGTCGGCCAGCGGCTGATGGACCATCCGTCGATCGCGCTGTCCTCCTTCATCCGCCGCGGTGCGCGCATGAACGAGCATACGCGGCGCCATATCCAGGCAGGCCTGCGCTACTCGTCGGACATGCCGGGCGTGCCCAAGGGTGACATGTTCGTGGCCATCATCAGCAAGTCGGCGTGGCACGCGGTCGGCGAGCAGATCGCCTCGCTGCTTACCTTCATCAACAAGACCTATTCCGAGACGGGCCAGGTGAAGCTCGCCTCGCGCGACTGGCGGGTCGAGCCCACAGTCGAGTTCAACCTGCTGTCCGACAAGCGCGACCTCGACCGGTTGATGAGCGGCTTCCGCAAGATGGCGGCGTTGCAGCTCAGCGCGCCGATGAAGGCCGTGACCGACAATCCCTTCCCCGCCGCCTACTCCGACCGCGTGCGCAAGATCGGCGTGGTCAATGCCAAGAACAGGTTCCTGACCTCGATCGTCGCCACGCTGATGGACGGGCCGGCGGCGCTGCGCCGCTTCATGATCGACCGGTTCGTGGTCGAGGGCTTCACCTTCGAGCAGGTGATGACCGACGACGAGGCGCTGGAGGCCTTCGTGCGCAAGGCCGCGATCGGGGTCTGGCACGCCTCCTGTTCGTGCCGCATGGGCCGGCCCGACGATCCGATGGCCGTCGTCGACACGCAGGGTCGCGTCAAGGGCGTGCAGGGCCTGCGCGTGATCGACGCCTCGATCTTCCCGGTCGTGCCCTGCGCCAACACCAATTTTCCGACGCTGATGACGGCGGAGAAGATTTCCGATGCGATCCTGGCGGGATGAATTCAAACCGGATCGCGGGCCTCCAGGCCCGCTCATGATCATGATGCGGGCCTGGAGGCCCGCGGTCCGCATGGGGAGGAAAGAATGTCGGTGATCCTGGGCAGTGGCGAGAATCGTTATCGCGTGGTCGAGAACTGGGCCAAGCTGCCCGACGGCTGGGAGTTCCGCGACGTCGCGGCGGTGGCCGTCGACAGCAAGGACCGCGTCTATGTCTTCAACCGCGGTGCCCATCCGATGATGGTGTTCGACCGCGACGGCAATTTCCTCAAGTCCTGGGGCGAGGGCCTGTTCAGCCGCGCCCACGGCATCCACATCGACAGCGACGACACGCTCTACTGCACCGACGACGGCGACCACACGGTTCGCAAGATCGACACCGACGGCAAGGTGCTGTTGACCATCGGCGTCCCCAACCAGCCCGCGCCGTTCCTCAGCGGCAAGCCGTTCAACCGCTGCACCCATACCGCGCTCTCGCCCAAGGGCGAGATCTACGTCTCCGACGGTTACGGCAACTCGCGCGTCCACAAGTATTCCCCGGACGGCAAGCACCTGATGTGCTGGGGCACGACGGGCACCGATCCCGGCGAATTCAACATCGTGCATAACATCGTGAGCGACGCCGACGGCTGGGTCTATGTCGCCGACCGCGAGAACCATCGCGTGCAGGTGTTCGACGGCAACGGCAAGTACGAGGCGCAGTGGAACAACATGCACCGGCCTTGCGCGCTGCTGTGCTGCGGCGGGGCCAAGAACCCGCGCTTCATCATCGGCGAGCTGGGACCCGGCATGCCGGTCAACACGCATCACAAGAACATCGGGCCGCGCCTCAGCATCGTCGACCAGAAGGGCAAGACGATCGCGCGGCTGGGCGGCGAGGACGGTCCGGGCCAGGAGCCCGGCAAGTTCCTGTCGCCGCATGGTCTGGCCGTCGACTCGCAGGACAGCATCTATGTCGGCGAGGTGAGCTACACCAACTGGCCGAGCACCCACCCCGGCGTGCCGGTGCCGAAGTATCTGCGCTCGCTGCAGAAGCTCGAGAAGGTGAGCTGATGGAGGCGATCGGCCGCCTGCACCTGATCGGCAGCATCCCGCTCGACAGCAGCGAGCAGGTGTTCCGCACCCTCACGCAGACGCTTGGCTCGTATCTCAAGCGCATGCCCGACGGCGAGACCGGTGAGCGCTCGCGCTGGGTCTATTTCCAGCGCCAGATGCTGCTCGACCATCCCGCGATGGAGATCGATCCGACCCAGCCGCCCTACAAGTTCATCCAGTGGGACGGCAAGGTGGTGCGCGAGATCGAGCAGCTGCGCTTCAAGCCCGACGTCGATCCGGAGACGGTCATCTTCGAGACCGGCTACGACACGGCCGCGCTGGCCTCCTGGCAGGTGTTCAGCCGGCTACGCGACGCATTGATCATCCCCAAGCGGGTGCGCTTCCAGGTCTGCCTGCCGACACCGCAGGCCAGCGGCTATCTCTATGTCAGCGGGCCCGCGCGCGAGGCCTATTTCGAGGTCTATGAACGCGCGCTGAAGTCGGCGCTGGCCAGGATCCTCGCGGCGATCCCGGCGCTCGACCTGTCGATCCAATGGGACGTCTGCCAGGAGGTGCTGGCCTTCGAGGACTATTTCAAGGACCGGCCGGCCGACTACAAGAAGCAGACCTTCGACATGCTGGGCCGGCTGGGCGATTCGGTGCCGGCCGGCGTTGAGGTCGGCTTCCACCTCTGCTACGGCTCGCCGCGCGACGAGCATCTGGTGCAGCCCAAGGATGCCTCCATCCTCGTCGAGATGATGGATGGCATCTCCGCCGCCACCAGGCGGCGCATCGACTTCCTGCACATCCCGGTGCCCAAGGGCCGTATCGACGCGCCCTTCTACGCGCCGCTCGCGAACTGGCGGCGGCCCGCCGGCACCTCGCTCTATCTCGGCCTGCTGCATCATGACGATGCCCAGGGCGACAAGGCCCGCATCGACATGGCGCGGCGCCACCTCGCCGATTTCGGCTATTCAGCCGAGTGCGGCTGGGGCCGCACCGAACCCGGCCGCCTGCCCGGATTGCTCGCAGGTCATCGCCACGCCGCGGAGGCATTTTAGATGGTTGAACGCGTACTCGTCGTCGGACCCAAGGACACGATCTCCATGGTCGACGACCTCGCCCCCAAGGGCTTCGAGATCGTGAAGGCGCTGCACAACTCGCCGGAGCAGAAGGCAGCGCTCCCCGGCGCCCACTACTTCGTAGGCTTTGTGCAGCAGTATGTGAACGAGCAGCTTTACAAGGATGCGCCGCACCTCAAGCTGATCCAGCTGCTGAGCGCCGGCTACGACCGTGCCGACCTGGTCGCCGCCAACAAGCACAAGGTGCCGCTCTGCAACAACGGCGGCGCCAACTCCGTCGCCGTTTCCGAACATGCGCTGCTGCTGATGTTGTCCGTGTCGCGCCGCCTCATCACCCAGCATGCCAACGTCACCGCCGGCCGCTGGCACGGCAACGCGCCGCCGACCGTCCACGAGGTGCGCAACAAGGTGCTGGGCATCGTGGGTCTCGGCACCATCGGCAAGAAGGTGGCTCGGCTCGCCATGGCCTTCGGCATGATCGTGCACTACTACGACATCAAGCGTTTGAAGGAAGAGGAAGAGGATGCGCTGGGCGTGCGCTTCCGCCTGCTGCCCGAGATCCTGCGTGGCTCGGACATCCTCTCGCTGCACGTGCCGCTGAACGACTCGACGCATCACCTGATCGGCGCCCAGGAGCTCGCCGTGATGAAGAAGTCGGCCATCATCGTGAACACCTCGCGTGGGCCGGTGATCGACGAGAAGGCGATGACCAAGGCGCTGTCCGAAAACAAGCTGTTCGGCGCCGGCCTCGATGTGTTCGACGAGGAGCCGACGCCGCCCGACAATCCGCTGCTGAAGCTCGACAACGTCATCCTGACAGCCCATCTCGCGGGCCCGACCTGGGAGAGCAACATCACGCGCCTGCGCAACGGCTTCGACAATGTCCAGCGCGTGGCGCGCGGCGAGGCGCCGCTTTGGGTCATCCCGGAAATGAGCCTGTGACGATGAGCAAGGTTACGCGTCGCGGCGTGTTGGCCGCCTCTCTGGCAACGCCCTTCCTTGCGCCCCATGGCTGGGCGCAGGCGAAGTGGCCGACCGGCCCTTTGCGCTGGGTGGTGGCCTTCGCCGCCGGCGGCGCCGCCGACACGGTGGCCCGCAACGTCGGGCTGCGGGTGTCGGAGATCCTCGGCCAGCAGGTGATCATCGACAACCGCACCGGCGGCAACTCCATCGTCGCCGCCAATGCCGTCATGCAGGCGCCGCGCGACGGCCAGACCTTCCTGATCGACGCCGCCAACCAGGTGACCAACGAATTCCTGATCAAGGACCTGCCGTTCGACTACCAGAAGACCTGGATCCCCGTGACGCGCCTGTCGGACTTTCCGCAGGTGCTGGCGGTGAAGAGCGACTTCCCGGCCAAGACGCTCGAGGACTACATCGCCATGGCCAAGGCCAAGCCCGGCGTCATCGGCTACGGCACGCCGCCGGCCGCCGGCATGGCGCATATGGCGGGCGCGGAGTTCCAGCGCCGCGCCGGCATCAAGCTGATCCACGCACCGTTCCGCGGCGGCGCCGATGCCGCCCGCGACATCGGCGCAGGCGCGATCGATTCGGTGCTCATCACCACCAACTCGATCCGGCCGCCGCTCGCGGCCGGCCGTTGCCGCATCCTGGCGGTGACCAGCCTCAAGCGACCGCCCGTCTTCCCCGACGTGCCGACCTTTGCCGAGCAGGGTTTCCCGGGCTTCGACCTCAACGACTGGAACGGCCTCTTTGCCGCCACCGGAACGCCCGCCGAGCTGATCCTGCGCATGCAGCAGGCCTGCGCCGAGGCGATCACCGACGCCAAGGTGAAGGAGAAGCTCGACGCCACCGGCGCCGTGCTCACCGCCAACACGCCGGCCGAGTTCAAGACCTGGCTCGACACCCAGCGCACCCTGCTGGGCAAGCTGATCGTCGAGGCCGGCATCAAGCTCGAATAGCTCACGCGCTCTGTTCGAAGGGGGCCTTGTAGCTCTCCTTGAACAGCAGCACCGAGAGGAACGACACGGCGGCCGCCGCCATCACCATGAAGGCGGGGCTGAGCTCGTTGGCGGTGCGGTGGACCAGCCAGGTCGCCACCAGCGGGCTGATGCCGCCGATCACGCCCAGCGTCACATTGTAGCCCAGAGCGATGGCGGTGCAGCGGATGCGGGCCGGCACCGACTCGACCATGATGCTGGGCTGGGTGCCGAGGAACATGCCGACCGTGACCACGAAGCCGAGCTGGCCCATCAGCACGAGGCCGGCGTCGTTGTGGTGCATCAGCCAGAACAGCGGCACCGCGCAGACGAAGGCCAGCGCCGTGGCGATCAGCAGCAGCGGCTTGCGGCCGATACGGTCGGACAGCGCGCCCATCGCCACCATCATCGGCAGCAGCACGATCATGCTGACCGTGTTGATCTCCAGCGCCTTGGCGGGCGCGATGCCGTCGGCGAGCTGCAGCCAGCTCACGATGTAGACGAACAGCAGGTAGAAGCCGACCGAGTTGAACACCGCGAGGCCCGCCAGCCGGGCCAGCAATCCCCGGTGCTCGCGGAAGGTCTCGGCGAGCGGCGAGCGGCCGCCGCTGCGAGGCGGCGAGTCGGGCAGGTGCCGGCGCAGGAAGTAGCCCGCGAGGCCGACCACCAGCCCCAGCAGGAAGGGGATGCGCCAGCCCCAGGCCGCCATCTGCTCGGCCGAGAACAGGGTGGAGAGGATGGCGCCGGTGGCCGAGCCCAGCAGGATGCCGCCGACCGCGCCGCAGCAGGCGATGGCGCCGATCAGGCCGCGGCGGCCGGGCGGCGCATGCTCGACCATGAAGACGACGGAGGTCGTGTACTCGCCGCCGACCGACAGGCCCTGGATCATGCGCAGCAGCGTGAGGATGATGGGCGCGGCCATGCCCAGCGTCTGGTAGCTGGGCAGCGCGCCCACCAGGAACGTCGGGATGGCCATCGCCGCCA
>CANIRG010000229.1 GCA_947469635.1 Rhodospirillales bacterium
GCATAGTGGTCGCGGAAGTTGCGGCCGACGCCGGGCAGGGCGTGCTTCACCGCGACGCCGATGGCGGCGAGGTCTTCGGCATTGCCGATGCCGGAGATCTGCAGCAGCTGTGGCGTGTTGATGGCGCCGCCGCTCAGGATGACGTCGCGCCGCGCCTTGATCGTGTGCGACTGGCCGCCTTGAAGGTAGGTGACGCCGACCGCGCGCTTGCCCTCGAGATCGACGCGCTGCACCAGCGCGCGGGTGATGACGGTGAGATTGCCGCGCTTCATCGCCGGCCGCAGATAGGCGTCGACCGGGCTCCAGCGCCGGCCGCCGCGCATCATCTGCTGGTAGAGCAGCGTTCCTTCCTGGTCGCCGCTGTTGTAGTCGGGCGTGCGCTTGAGGCCGAGCGTCTCGTTGGCGGCCATGAAGGCGTCGGACAGGACATGCGGGTCGGCCTGGTCCTCGATGCGCAGGGGACCGGCGCGGCCGCGCACCTCGTCGCTGCCGCCGGCCCGCGTCTCGGCGCGCTTGAAGTAGGGCAGCACGTCGCTCCACGACCAGCCGCGGCAGCCGAGCTGCGCCCAGGTGTCGTAATCCGCCGCCTGACCCCGCACATAGAGATGGCCGTTGATCGAGCCCGAGCCGCCCAACACCTTGCCGCGCGGAAACTTTATCGTGCGCCCGTCGATGTGCGGACCGGGCGCCGTCTCGTAGCCCCAGTTGAGCTTGTCATTGTAGACCGTCTTGTTGAAGCCGGCCGGCACCTTGATCCAGATGTGGTTGTCGTTGCCGCCGGCCTCGATGACCGCGACGGTGCTCTTGCCCTCCTCGCTCAGGCGATTGGCCAGCACGCAGCCAGCGGCACCCGCGCCCACGATCACATAGTCGAACTCGTTCATTGCTTGTCTCTCTCCCTAGGCTGCGACCACGAGGGTCGATGCGAGCTGACGCACCGACTTCACCATCGCCATGGCGACCAGCTTGCCGGTCTTGCGGTTCTCCTCGCTGACGGCGACGTCCTCGCGAAAGGTGAAGCTGCCGAAGGCGCCGTGCGCTTCGAGCTCGACGATGTGCGTCGTGATGGTGGGATCGGCCACGATCACCACGCGGGTGCGGTCGAGACCGATGCCGGCGATGGCGGCGGCGGCCGAGATGTTGACGTTCTGCGGATAGAGCCTGGCGCCTTCGCGTACCGGGCCGTCGAACACGACCTGCGGCTCCTTGAGCGCGTCGAGATCGACCAGTGTCTCCGCGATCGTGCCTTTCCAGGCCGACGGATCCTTGCGCACCGTGACGGTGACGCGATCGAGCCCACCGACCGCGGCGCTGCTCAATATATCGAGCGCGCCGATGCCGGCGGAGGGCAGGATCAGGCGCCGACCGTTGGCCTTGGCGGCGGCGAGCAGCCGATCGAACAGATCGGTATCGGTGAAGGCGCCGACGGAGGTCACCAGAAAGTCAGCGCCGCTCTCGAGCACACGCTGGCCATGCACGCGCACCGCCTCATGGCCGGCGCATTCGGCGACGGCGTCGAGCCTGTGGGCGAAGAAGCGGTCGGGCTCGTGCGTCAGCAGGCCTTCGTTGCGCGGCCGCTTCACCAGCACGGCGACCAGCTCGATGTTTTCCAGGCCGGCCGCCTCGACATGCTTGCCGATGGCGCCGTAGCCGATCAGGCCGAGCTTCACGTGAGGTGCGTCTCCACCCAGCGGGCCCAGGCGATGTGCTTGTCGTCGCTGCCCAGGGGGCCGACGAGCTGCACCGACAGCGGCAAGCCGAACGGTCCCGTGTTGAAGGGAAGCGCGATGCAGGGTGTGCCCAGGAGCGTCCAGAAGCGATTGAAGATGGCGTCGCCGGTGCTGCCCAGGCCCGCGGGGGCCTCGCCCTTGGCCGATGGGGCGAGGAGGATATCGAACTTGCCCCAGGCCTCGTCGAGCTGGCCGAGCGCGGTGCGCTTCAGTTTCTTGGCATCGGCGTACTGCTTGGCTGTGACGGCATCGCCTTCGATCATGGTGGTGTGCATCACCGGAGAGAAGAGATGAGAGAAGCGCGCGCGTTCCCTGGCGTAGGACTGCGTCGCCTCCTTGGTCATGATGCGGTGCTGCGCCTGCATCAGCCCGGCCCAGTCGTCGGGCGCCTGCCATTCCCGCACCTTGGCGCCCGCGGCGCGCAGCGTGCGCACGGCGGCCAGCAGGTTCTTCTGGTTATGGATCTCGCCGATGTCCCACCACGGCGTGCGGATGAAGCCGATGCGCGGCGCGTCCGTCGCCGGGTCGGCCGCCTCATGGCCGTAGGCGGCGCGGATCAAGGCGAGGTCGTTGGCTTCGCGCGCGAAGAAGCCCAGCGTGTCGAGCGACTGGGCATAGGGCTTGATGCCGCTCATGTCGGCCCAGCCATAGGTGCCCTTGTAGGCCACCACGCCGTTGAAGGCGCCGGGCCGGATCACCGAGCCCGCCGTCTGCGTGCCGTAGCCGATCGGCGCCATGAAGTCGGCCACTGCCGCCGCCGAGCCCGACGAGGAGCCGGCCGGCGTGTGGCGGAGATTGTGCGGATTGTGGGTCTTGCCGGCATGGGCGCCGGCGAACTCGGTGGTCACCGACTTGCCGAGCACGATGGCGCCGGCCTTCACGAGCTGCGTCACGCAGGCGGCGTCCTTGCCGGCGACGTGGTCGCGGTAGATCTGCGAGCCGCAGGTGGTGGGCATCGTCCTGGTCGAGATGATGTCCTTCACCGCCAGCGGAATGCCATGCAGCGGACCCACGGGCTTGGCGCGCTTGTCGAGCATGTCGGCGCGCTTCAGCGCCCCTTCGGCATCGAGCGCCTCCCAGGCATGGACCTGACCCTCGCGCGCCTCGATGCGGCCGAGGCAGGCCTCGACCAGGTCGCGCGCCTTCAGCCGCTTCTCGGCCATGCGGCGCACCGCTTCGCTCGCCGACAGAAGGTTGGGTGGATTCGCCATGTGTCTTCCCCCGTATGCTCCCGCGGGTCCATGATGGCTGAGCATTCACCCGAAAGGTAGCCCATGAGCACGCCCTTCGCCGTCCGCAAGATCGGCCACGCCGTCGTCTTCGTGAGCGACCTCGACCGCTCCACGCGCTTCTACACCGAGGTGCTGGGCTTCAAGGTCTCCGACGTCTATCCCGGCTCGATGATGCCGGGCGGCATGGTGTTCCTGCGCTGCAACAGCGACCATCACTGCCTGGCCCTGGTGGGCGAGGGCGACACCTCGTCGGCCAAGAAGCTGCACCATCTCGCCTTCGAGCTTTCCACGCTCGACGAGGTGTTCCGCGCCCGCGACCATCTGAAGACACACGGTGCGACGCTCACCTATGAAGGCCGCCGCCGTGCCGGCTGCCAGGTCTCGGTCGAGTTCCTGGATCCCGACGGCCATCATCTCGAGCTCTATTGGGGCGTCGACCAGATCGGCTCCGATGGCCGTTCGCGTCCCGCCGAGGAATGGCGCCAGACCGCGAGCCTGGAAGACGCCGTGCGCATGGCGCCGCCCGGTCAGGACACGACCTTGCACGATTTGGCGCTGCGCGCCCGCCTCGAAGCGGGCACCGACCGGCCGTGAAGCCTATCGGCTGAACTTCAGGAGAGCGGTGCCGGTCAGGGTCGTGGCGATCGATACGAGCCGGGCAAGATTGAGACGTTCCTTGAGCACCACCACGCCGATGAGGACGGCGAAGATCACGCCGGTCTCGCGCAGCGCCGACACCAGGGCGATCGGCGCCTGGGTCATCGCCCAGATGACCACCCAGGTCGCGCCGTAGCTCAGCAACCCGACGGCGACGCCGGCGCGCCGGGTGCGTGGGCTGGGCGGCTGGCGCTGGCCGCGCTGCATCCAGTGGATGGCGGCGAGGATCGCCAGGGAGCTGAGCAGCGAGATCCAGACCATGTAGCCGCTGGCCGTCCCGGAGGCCCGCGCGCCGATGCCGTCGACCAGCGTGTAGCTGGCGATGAAGCCGCCCGTGGCAAGGGCGAAGAGGGTGGGACGCGGGTCGCGCAGGCCGGCGGCGCCGCGCGTCAGCATCAGGCTGGTGATGCCGGCCGCGATGAGCAGGATCGCGAGCTGGCTGATTGGCCCCAGCCGCTCGCCCAGAAAGACGATCGAGACGATGGCGACGATGAGCGGGGCGATGCCACGGGCCAGGGGATAGACATGGCTGAGGTCGCCCGCTCGATAGGCATAGCTCAGGAACAGCACATATCCGGTCGTCAGGACCGGGCTCGCCGCCAGGCAGGGCCAGCTCTCCGCCGCCGGCACCGCGACGAAGGGCATGAGAGCGGCCGACAGCACGAGCTGCGTGAGCGACATCACCTTCATCAAGCCCAGCCGATCACCGTCGGTCTTGACCATCGCGTTCCAGATCGCATGCACCAGGGCGGCGCACAGGACCAGCAGGAAGACCTCGGCCGGCATGTTCAGGGCCCCGGGCTCGCGGCGGGCTCGGCCGGCTTGGCGTCGACCGCCGGAACGCCCTTCACCTTCTCGCGCATCGTCTGGAAGGCGACGTACAGGCCCGGGATCACGAAGATGCCGAGGAACGACGCCGCGATCATGCCGCCGAACACGGCGGTGCCGACCGCGCGCTGCGTGGCCGCGCCGGCGCCGCCCGCGATCACCAGCGGGATCAGGCCGCAGATGAAGGCGAAGGAGGTCATCATCACGGCACGGAAGCGCAACGCCGCCGCCGTGGTCGCGGCCGTCACGATGTCGTGGCCCTTGGCGCGCTCCTCCATGGCGAACTCGATGATCAGGATGGCGTTCTTGGCGGCGAGCGCGATCAGCACGACGATGCCGATCTGGGCATAGATGTTGTTGTCGAGGCCGCTCAGCCAGAGCGCGGTCATGGCGCCGAACAGCCCGACCGTGACCGAAAGCAGGGCGGCGAGCGGGATGGTGGAACTCTCGTAGAGACCGACCAGGAAGAGGTAGGCGAACAGCAGGGCCAGCGCGAGGATGAAGCCGGTCTGGCCCGAGGCGGCCTTCTCCTGCAGCGCCGTTCCCGTCCACTCGAAGGAATAGCCCGGCGGCAGGTTGGCCTTGGCCACTTCTTCCATGGCGGCGAGCGCCTGGCCCGAGGAGTAGCCCGGCGCCGGCCCGCCGTTCAGCGTCACCGAGCGCAGGTTGTTGTAGCGGATGATCGAGGACGGCGCGGTCACCAGCTCGATGTCGGCCACCGCCTGCAGCGGCACGAGATCGCCCTGCGCGGTGCGCAGCCGCACGCGAAAGACATCGTCGACCTGCTTGCGGTCGGCCGCATCGGCCTGGACCTTGACCTGCCAGGTGCGTCCGAACTGGTTGAAGTCGTTGGCGTAGGCGCCGCCCATCGCCGTCTGCAGCGTGCTGAAGATGCTGCTGATCGGAATACCGAGCGCCTGTGCGCGCTCGCGGTCGATCTTGAGGTAGATCTGCGGCGTGGCGGCGCTGTAGGTCGTGAACACGCCGGCGAGCTCGGGTCGCTGGGCGGCCGCCGCCATCAGGCCGCGGGCGACGGCAGCGAGATCGGCCGGGGCTCCGCCGCCCAGGCTGAGAAGCTGGAACTCGAACCCGGAGCCGCTGCCCAGGCCGGCGATCGGCGGGAGATTGAAGGCGAAGGCATTGGCGGCCGCGACCTGGGTGAAGCCGATATCGGCGGCCTCGAGCGCGCTGAACACCGAAAGCTTCTTGTCTTTGCGCTCATTGAACGGCTTCAGCGTGACCACCAGCATGGCGCGGTTGGGAAGCTGGATGCCGTCGAGCAGGCTGTAGCCCGCGACGGTGAACACCGACCGCGTCGCCGGCAGGGCGGCGGCGATGGTCTCGATCTGCACCAGGGCCGCCTGCGTGCGGTTGGTGGAAGCGGCGTCGGGCAGCTGCACCTCGCCGAAGAAGGCGCCCTGGTCCTCGTTGGGCAGGAAGCCCGCCGGCACCAGCATGCCGATGCCGCCGGTCGCCGCGATGAAGCCGGCGACCAGCACGCCGGTCAGGGCGACGCGTCGGGCGAGGGGCGTCACCAGCCGTACATAGCCGTCGCGGCTCCTGTCGATGCGGCCCTGCAGCCACGCCATGACCCCCGTGGGCTTCTTGCGGTGGCGCAGGATCAGCGAGCAAAGCGCGGGCGACAGCGACAGGGCGTTGATCGCCGAGAGCACCATCGAGACCGAAACGGCCACGGCGAACTGCTGGTAGAGCTGGCCGGAGATGCCGGGAATGAAGGCCGTCGGCACGAACACCGAGAGCAGCACCAGGGTGATGGCGATGATCGGGCCCGTCACCTGGCCCATCGCCTTCTCCGTCGCCTCGGCGGGCGTGAGATGGGGCTCGTGCTCGAGGATGTGCTCGACGGCTTCCACCACCACGATGGCATCGTCGACCACGATGCCGATCGCCAGCACCAGCGCCAGCAGCGAGACGGTGTTGGCCGAGAAGCCGAGCGCCAGCATGACCGCGAAGGTGCCGATCAGCGCCACCGGCACGGCGATGATCGGGATGATGGTGGCGCGCAGGTTGCCCAGGAAGACGAAGACGACGATGGCCACCAGGACGAAGGCTTCGAGCAGCGTCGTGATCACGCTCTCGATCGTCGCCCGGACGAACACCGTGGTGTCGTACATGACGTCGTAGGCCACGTCGTCGGCAAGCCGCGGCTCCAGCTCCTTCAGCGCCTTGCGCACGCCGTCCGCCGCCGCCAGCGCGTTGGCGCCGGGCGACTGGTAGATGCCGAGCCCGGCGGCGGGCTTGCCGTTGTAGCGGGTGACCGAATCCTCGGCCTTGGCCGACAGCTCGACGCGGGCGATGTCCTTGACCTTGACCAGCGCGCCCGCCGACGTGGCGCGCACCACGATGTCCTCGAACTCGGCCACCGTCGTCAGGCGGCCCTGGGCCGCGATGTTGAGCTGGAACTCGACGTCGGCGGTGAGCGGCGCCGCGCCGATGCGGCCGACCGCGGCCTGCACGTTCTGCGCCTGCACCGCCCTGATCACGTCCTCGGGCGTGATGTCGAGGCTCGACATGCGGTCGAGCGACAGCCAGACGCGCATGGAATAGTCGAGAGGGCCGAACAGCACCGCCTCGCCGACGCCCGGCACGCGCTTCAGCGTATCGAGCGCGGTGATGGTGGCGAAGTTCGACAGGAACAGCGCATCGCGCGTGCCCTTGGGCGAGTAGAAGGTGACGACCTGCAGCATCGACGACGACTGCTTCTTGGTCGTGACGCCGGCCCGCTGCACCTCGGGCGGCAGCATGGCCAGCGCCTGGCTCACCCGGTTGGTGACGTTCACCGTGTTGAGGTCGGGGTTGGACCCGACGGCGAAGCTCACGGTCAGGGAATAGGTGCCGTCGCCGGCCGAGGTCGACTTCATGTAGAGCATGCGCTCCACGCCGTTGACCTGGGCCTCGATGACCTGGCCCACGCTCTCCTCGACCGCCTGCGCCGAGGCGCCGGGGTAGGCGGCCGAGACCTTGACCTGCGGCGGCACGATGTCGGGGAACTGCGCCACCGGCAGCGCCTGCATGGCGATGACGCCGGCGATCGTGATCACGGCGGAGACGACGAAGGCCAGCCGCGGCCGGCGGATGAAGACCGAGGAGATGGTCATGGCGTCACCGCGGCGCGGTGATGGCGGCGGGGGCCGGCTGCGGCGCCACGACCATGCCGGGCCGCACGCGCTGCTGGCCCTGCACGATGATCTTGTCGCCCTGCTTGAGGCCGTCCTCGATCGACACCAGCCCGTTGCGGCTGACGCCGGGGCGGACGCGGCGCTGCTCGACCTTGTTGCCGGCGCCGACGACGAAGACATAGGGGCCGGTCTGGTCGATGGCGAGGGCCGCCTGCTGGATCGCCAGCACGGCCGCTACCTTCTCCTGCTCGAGCACGACGCGCACCGTCTGGCCGTCGGTCAGCATCAGCTTGGCGTTGGGGAAGACCGCCCGCACGGTCTGGCCGTCGGTTCGGGCATCGACCTGGACGTCGATGAAGTCGAGCGTGCCCTTCTCGTCGAGCAGGCTGCCGTCGGCCAGCCGCACCCGCACCGAGAAGGGTGTCTGGTTGGCGGCGCTGCCGGTGTTCCTGCGCGCGTCCAGCAGCTCGCGCTGCGTGACCGCGAACAGCACCCGCATCGGCTGCTCGTTCACCACCGTGACCAGCACGCCCGAATCGGGGCCGACGAGGTTGCCGGGAGAGACCGCGCTGCGCCCGGCGCGCCCGGCGATCGGCGACCTGATCTCGGTGTAGGAGAGCTTGATGGTGGCGTCGCGCAGCTGAGCCTCGGCATCGGCGACGGCGGCCTTGGCCTGGAGCTGCTCGCTCATGCGCTGGTCGTAGGTCGCCTGTGTGCCGGTGCTGCTGCGCAGCAGCTCGCTGGCCCGGCGAAGCTGCAGGTCGGCGTTGGCGAGCGCCGCGTTGGCCGAATCGCGTTGGGCGGTCTTCTGGTCGACGACGGCCTGGTACGGCTCGCGCTCTATGGTGAAAAGCACCTGGCCTTGCTTGATCGGGTCGCCGTCGGCGAAGCTGCGCGGTCCCAGGAACCCCTGCACGCGGGCGCGCAGGTCGACCTTGTCGACGGCGGCGGCGCGGCCGATGAACTCGTGTTGCGGCGCCAGGACGTGCGGTTCGACCGTCTCGACCAGCACGGCCGGAGGCGGGGGGCTTTGCTGTGCCTGCCCCTGTGAGTGGAAAGTCGTGGACGCGAGAAGCGTCGCTGCCATCAAATGCCACGTTTTCATTGTGCCGACCCGCCATTGGTGCTCTAGCAAACAGTACCTTATCCGCGCCAAACGGTCACTGGATTTCCAGCCGGGTGCCGCCGCGTGGTAGCGTTCGGCCGTGAATGCGGAAAGGATGCGATGGCGGCGCTGCGCTTGCTCTTGCTGATCGTGTCGCTGGCGAGCGCTTTTGCCAGTGCCGATCTCTGCGCGCAGACCAGGCCGGTCGAGGGAGAGCAAGCCACCTACGCGACCGCGCTCGCCAACAAGGACGCCGCCAAGCGCGCCCAGGCGCTGGAAGCCTTTCTCTCGTGGTATCCGGCCAGCCCGCTGCGCGTCGAAGCCTTCGAGCAGATGATGGCGGCGTGGCAGAGCGCCGGCAATCCGGCCCGGGCCGATGCGGCGGCAAGCCGGC
Source organism: Rhodospirillales bacterium (assembly GCA_947469635.1). Lineage (GTDB taxonomy): Bacteria > Pseudomonadota > Alphaproteobacteria > Reyranellales > Reyranellaceae > Reyranella. The sequence goes on from CANIRG010000229.1 coordinate 9,087, forward strand.
TGCTGCAGATCGATGCCGACAATATCCGGGCGCTGGCCAACCGGGTCTATGTCGGCCGCAACAAGGCCGTGGCGAGCGATGCGGCGGCCTTCGCCCCCATCGTCGCCGCGGCCGAGCGCGGGCTCGCCGCCCTGGCGAAATGGCCGAAGCCTGCCGGCGTCAGCGACGCCGACTTCGCCCGCCTCAAGCAACAGACCGCCGCGATCTTCAACGGGGCGCTGGGCGCCGCGGCGATCCAGGCCAAGGACTATGCCAAGGCGCGCCGTCACTACGCCGACACGGTGAGCATGGATCCCGACGGGCTCCAGGACATCTACAATTTCTCGGTGGCGCAGCTCGAAGGCGCCCCCATCGATGCACTGGGCTTCTGGTACGCCGCGCGCGCCATCGTGATCGCGCGCGGCACCAAGAACGAGACGGCGGCGACGAGCATCGACCGCTACGCCCGCTCGCGATACCAGCGCTACCACGGCAGCGAGGAAGGCTGGGAGGAGCTGGTGGCCAAGGTGGCCGCCGGGCAACGCACGCCGCCGGCCGACTTCGTCCTGTCGATCTCGCGTGCGCAGACGGCGGCCGAAGCCGCCATCCAGGCGGTCGCCGACGCCGATCCGGCAACCCTGTCGTTTTCCGACTGGGAGTTCGTGCTCTCCCACCGCGATGCCTCGCCGGCCAACCGGGCCGCTGCCGACCGGGTGTGGAACGTGATCGTGGAGAAGCAGAAGGGCGGCGGGGCGCGGCTCAAGATCCCGGTGAAGGTGATCTCGGCCACGCCCGACCGCATCGAGGCGGCGATCACCGACGAGAACCAGGCGACCAACACCGCCGATCTCGAGGCGAAGATGAGTCGGCCGCTCACTCCCTTGCCGGCCGTCGGCGCCATGATCTCGATCGTGGGCTCGATCAACGACTACCGGCCGCGGCCGTTCCTGTTCCGCATGACCGGTGCCGAGCTGGCGCAGGAGTCCTTGCCGGTCGCGGGCGGTCCCTGCGCCGAGCCGCGCCCGCAATTGTGCACGCGCGACTATCGGCCGGCCTGCGGGCTGCGGCGCGATAGCAGCCGCAGGACCTATGGCAACGCCTGCAGCGCCTGCGCTGATCCGGCCGTCCTGAGCCAGGCGGCCGGCGCCTGCCCCTGATCGAGGTCAGAACCTCGATCGAGGTCAGAACATCGTATTGGTGTTGGCCGCCGTCTCGGGCACGTCCTGGATGACGTCCCAATGCTCGACGATCTTGCCGTCCTCGAGCCTGAAGATGTCGACGATCGCCCGGCCGCGCTGGCCCGGTTCGCGCACGGAATGGACATGCAGGAC
>CANIRG010000230.1 GCA_947469635.1 Rhodospirillales bacterium
CGCCAACTTTAACGCTTCTTCCAAAGACAACCTCATCCTGAGGAGCGAGCGCAGCGAGCGTCTCGAAGGATGGACCACGGGCAAGGTCGTGGAAAAGCCGAGGTTGCAGCATCCGTTGCGTTGCCCACCTAAGCGCGGGGGGTACCCCGCGCGGATCGAGACGCGGCCCTGCGGGCCGCTCCTCAGGGTGAGGTTCCTTGCAAAGTCAGCGCCTATGAGTGGCGCGCTCCCAGCAATGATCATTGGTGCTCATCCATGCCGAGGCCGAGCAGGTGCTGCTGCAGGGCGGCGTCCGCGGCGAAAGCGGCCATCGTTCCTTCGTGCGCGACCTTGCCGTCGTCCATCACCGCGACCGAGTCGCCGAGCTGGCGGGCGAAGGCGAAGTTCTGCTCGACGACCAGCAGGCTCGTCTCGCCGTCCTTCAGCTCGCGAAAGGCTGCGATCATGTTGGCGATGATGGCGGGCGCCAGGCCCTTGGTCGGCTCGTCGATCAGCAGCAGGCGGCGCGGCTCGACGATGGCGCGCGCCACCGCCAGCATCTGCTTCTGCCCGCCCGACAGGTGCCCCGCCGGCAGATGCCAGAAACGCTTCAGCGCCTCGAAGCGCCCGAAGATCCAGTCGAGCCGCGCGGGATCGGGCGGTCCCTTGCGCGCGGCCAGCACGAGGTTCTCCTGCACCGTGAGGTCGGCGAAGATCGCCATGCTCTCGGGCACATAGGCGATACCGAGCATCGCGATGTCGGGCGTCGCCAACTTGGTGATGTCGCGGCCGGCGAAGCGGATCTCGCCCGAGCCGGCGCGCCACAGGCCCATGATGGTGCGCAAGGTCGTGGTCTTGCCCGCGCCGTTGCGGCCCAGCAGCATCGTGAGGCCGCCCTCGGGCACGTCGAAGGCGACGCCATGCAGGATGTGGTAGCGGCCGATGTGGGTCTCGACGCCGCGCAGGCTCAGCAGCGGTTCAGCCATCGGCCGCTCCGCCGAGATAGGCCTCGCGCACGATGTCGGAGGCGATGACTTCTGCCGGCTTGCCGTCGGCCACGAGCTTGCCCTGGTGCAGCACGACGATGCGGTCGGAGAGCGAGCGCACCACGTCCATCTTGTGCTCGACCAGCAGGATGGTCTTGTCGCCGCGCTTCTTGATATTGGCGATGATCGCCAGCACCGTCGGCACCTCGTCGATGCTCATGCCGGCCGTGGGCTCGTCGAACATGAAGATCTCGGGCTCCAGCGCCAGCAGGATCGCGACCTCGAGCTTGCGCTGGTCGCCGTGCGGCAGCGTCGCGGCCACGGCCTGCGCGCGGGAGGCGAGCGTCACGGCGTCGAGATGCACCATTGCGCGGTCGGTGAGCTCGCGGTGCGTGGCGACGCGGCTGAACAGGTCGAGCGCCTTGCCGCTTTTCACCTGCACGGCGAGGCGCACGTTCTCGAGCGCACTGAGGTTGGGGAAGAGGTTGGTGAGCTGGAAGGCGCGGCCGAGGCCGAGGCGGCTGCGGCGGGGCGCGCTGAGGCCGGTGATGTCCTGGCCGTTCAGCGTCACGCGGCCCGAGGTGGCCGGGAGCTGGCCCGAGATCAGGTTGAAGTAGGTCGTCTTGCCCGCGCCGTTGGGCCCGACGATCGAGGTGAGCGTGCCCTTCTCGAAGGCACAGCTCACCCCGTCGACCGCGGCATGTCCGCCGAAGCGGATGGTGAGGGACTCGGTGGCGAGCATCTCGTTTGGTGCCTGCCCCCTCCCTGCCCTCCCCCGAAGACGGGGGAGGAAAAGAAGAAACCTTCACCTCCCCCGTCTTCGGGGGAGGCCGGGAGGGGGAGAGCCTCAGTCGCGGTCAGCGCTTGTTCTTGATCGGCAGCTTCATCTCGTCGGCCGGGATCTCGCGCACGAGGTCGAGGAGGTCGCCGTTGTCGCCGGGCGCGGCCTTCATGCGCCAGTGATACATCGCCTGCAGCGCCTGATGGTCCTCCTTGCGGAAGGTCATCTTGCCCTTGGGCGTCTCGAAGCTCATGCCCTCCATGGCGGTGATCAGCTTCTCGGTGTCGGTGCCCCCGGCCTTGCGCACGGCCTCGACGGCGGCGAGGGCGGCGCTCATGCCGCCGGCCACGAAGAAGTCCGGCGGCGCGCCGTTGTTCTTCTTCTTGTACTCGGTCACCAGCCAGTCGTTCACCGGGTTCTTGGGGAAGCCCCAGTAGTAGTAGATCGCGCCTTCGAGGCCGGGGAACTGCTTCCAGCCGGCCATCAGCGGCAGCAGGTTGCCGCCGGGCGCCATCTCGATCTTGAAGCGCTCAGGCTTGAGGTCCATCAGCTTGGGCAGCGGATGGGCGCCGGCCCACACCACGACCACGATCTTGCGGCCGGGCTTGTCCTTCAGCGCGTCGAAGATGCGCTGCGCGGGAGCGGTGAAGTCGGTCGTGGCCTGGGGCGCATATTCCTCGTGCACGATCTTGGCCTTGGAGCCGACGTCGGCCAGCGCCTGCTTGACGGCGGCGATGCCGTCCTTGCCGAAGGCATAGTCCTGGGCGAGCGTCGCGATCGAGATGTTCTCGTCCTTCAGCGTAACGGCGGCGGCCAGCGCATCCTGCGAGGAGTTGCGGCCGGTGCGGAAGATGTAGCGGTTCCACTTCTCGCCGGTGATCTGGTCGGCCACGGCCGGCTCGACGATCAGGATCTTCTTGTACTCCTCGGCCACCGGCAGCATGGCGAGCGCGCCCGCCGAGCCCGTGGTGCCGACGGCGAGGTCGACCTTGTCGTCGCCATAGGCCTGCTCCAGCGCGGCCTTGGCGAGGTCGGGCTTGAACTGGTCGTCCTTCAGGATGACCGAGATCTTGCGGCCGCCGATCTCCATCGTGCCCTTGGTGGCGTATTCGAGGCCGAGCATGAAGCCGGCCTCGGTCTGGCGGGCATAGGCCTCGAGCGGGCCGGTCTTGCTGTAGATCAGCGCGATCTTGAGCGGCGCCTGGGCGGCGGCCGGGCTCGCCACGGCTGCGAGGGCCGCGACTGCGAATAGGGTACGACGAAGCATGAAACCTCCTCCAGTGAAGGCCCTTCTAGTCGAACCCACCCTGCACGTCTAACCTCGCGCCGAACGGAGGCCACGACATGTTCGATATCCTGGGCGAGATCGCGGTCTGGCTGCTGTGGGAAGGCTTCGCGAACCTGTGGCGCTGGTTCACCGAGGAGCGCGCGCTGCTCCATGTTGAGCACGCCGCCCATCCCGACATGGCGAGCATCCGCTTCGTCGCGCGCCTCTTCCTCGGCCTGTGGCTGGCAAGCTCGGTCGCCGCGGCATTCTTCTGGTTCGATCCCTGGACCGACTCGATCGGCAACTTCGCGCAGGGCGTCGCCGGCTTCCTCGCCGGCCCGTTCCTGATGGTCTGGACGACCGGCCTGTGGCGCGACCGCGTGGCGTCGCGGCTCGGGAAGGGCGGATAGGCGAAGGAGGCGTCGTCGGCGCGATCAAGCGCCTAATTGCACCCTTCGGCGGAGAGGCTGTCGATCGTCCCCCAGATCTTGCCGAGGCCGGCAACCTGGATCATCAGGAAGAGGGGACTGTCGACTTCGGCCAGGGCGAGGGTGAAGCCCTGATTCTTTCCCGCCCCGAGCTGGACGACGTTGCTCGACCCTTCGCTGATCCCGGCGCGTGGCCCGTTGCCCTCGAGGGTGATCGATCCCTTGATCCGCTTGCAGAACCTGAGGTCGGGCCGGCGAAGCTTCAGGACGCCGGACAGGCTCGTATCGGCCTCAAAATAGATCTGCCCCCTCTCCTTCACCTTGGCGATCCATGCCGTCTCCTCTACGCCGGGAAGCCTCGCGTCGATCAATTGCTTGGTCCACCCGCCCCTTCCCTGCAGCGGCGCGTCCGTCGACGCCGGCGGCAGCAGGTTGCCGCCGGATTGTCCCGATGCGGCGAGCGGAGCGATTGTCGCTCCCGCCAGAACGCACAGCGCTACCAATCGCGAGGCGAAGGTGGCCGTCATGGGCTCAACTCCCAATGTCAAAGGTTCACACCGGCTCGCCGTCGATCACGATCCAGGCGTTCGCGATGCGCGTATTCTGTGCGCTCGCGAATGCCGCCGGCGCGAACCCGCGAAGGCTGTCGAGGAGCGCGATCACCCTGCTCCGCGAATCCGAGAAATCGATCATCTCGTGGCTCGCGAGCTGCTTCGTCAGGTTGAGGCAGCCGATGCTCGACAGATACAGGTCGGGCGGATGTCCGGGATGGACGAGGATATGCGTGCGGTTTCCCGTCTCCTCCAATCGAATCCCGGGCATGTGAATCCTGCCCGGCGTCGCGAGATCGGTCGAATAGCCGGTGGATCGATACATCGGACCGAATTGCGTCCACAGCGGATAGCGGGCGGCCTCTATCCTCTTGCCGTTCTGGTGCACGTTGTCGCCCGGGCCTGGGCATTCGCAGACATGCCCCGCGAGAGCCGGCAACGCCTGGCCGTCGCGATGGGCCTGATAGGCGCCGTAGGTCCGCACCTTCGCGCCGTCCTGCTGGACGCTCAGCCGTTCGACGCGAAGCTCCCATCCCTGTCCCGTGATCGGCATTGCAGTCCGTCTGCCCCCTGCGGCAGAGGCCATCGTGGATAGCGGGGTAGCATATGTCAACGCGTGCTCCCGCATGCTAGCGTTCTCGGCCCAGCAACCGGACCATGGGCAATACCAATGTCGAAGCATTCCCCACTTGCGGCGATTGGCTGTCTTGCCGCGATTGCAGGCGGCATCTGGCCGCTGTCGGCGTCGGCCCAGAGCGATCCGATTCTCTACGAATACGACGGCCTCGTCGTTCTCTTCGACGGCCTGTTCGGCCCCGTGAAGGCCGTGCAGGAAGCTGCCAGGAAAGCGCTGAACGCGTGCGGATCCTCCGTTACAATCGCACCCGACGGAATGTTTGGCGGAGAGACCAGGACCGGCCTGCAGCAACTGGCCAAGTGTCCCGGCTTCGAGGACCTGGGGCCTGCCGCACGCCAAGGCTCGCTCACGGAAGCCTATTGGCGCAAGCTCGTGGCGAAGGATCCGCCAACCGTGGACATGCGTGCGCGGACGATCATGCTCACCTTCGAGAATACCGACTACGTAAGGGCGGAATGTAATTTCTGCCAGAACAGGCCGTTCTACGAACCGCCGGCCAACCCTCGTTGCTATTCCAACGACGGCAGCTCGTACCTCACCTGGGGACCCAACGGCGCAACGTCGGGCCACGGTAGCGAGATCCAGGCGATCCTCGGCGTCATCGAACGGGATCATCCCGACCTGCTTAAGAAGGCCTTTCTCGACGAAGCCATCGCCGTTCAGCGCATGGGCCGCCTGCGGAACGACGACAGCAAGACAAGCCCCAGCCTGGAGGTCTATCTGTGCGGAATCTGGGCCAATCCAAAACGTCGAGCGGCCTGGAAGCAGGGCTTCAGTCGCTTCGGCGAGGAGCCGACCGTGCGCGAAGCCTACGATCTCGCCTACCGCTCCAGCAGCTTCGATGGCGGCAAGATTGCCGGCTATCAGGCTGCCTATGAAGCCTTCGGCTTGGCGCCCACGGAGGTGGACCACGCCTTCTTCAAGGACCGGGCGGCACATATGAGCTTCAACGACGCCAGCGTGCGTGCGGCGATCAAAGAAGCATTGGCCGGGCCGAACGTCACGCCTTCGGCGGTGCGCCGTGCGCTCAGCCTCAAGGTCCGTCCGCCGAATCAGAGAAAGGACCGGCTCGGCCGGGATGTGGCCTTCTACGTCGATAGCATCGGAGCTGCCGGTCTCTCGGCGGAGGAGAGCGCCGCGTGGATCGAGCGGGGCCGGCGTCACGCCGCGATTGCCGGACTGTCGGATACGCGCGCGGCGCCGCGCTTCGTCGCGGGACCGAAATTCGACCGCAGGACGCCGACCGAAACCGCAACTTCCCAAGAGATCAATGCGTGCCCGACGGCCGTGCTGAATCCACTGCAACCGTTGACGAAGCAGTGATGACACGATCCCGCGCCCGGGACCCCGCCGCCCCTGCGGGGCGCCATCGCCATTCAGTGGGGCCACGGAGGCCTCAGTCGACCAGTGCCGCCTGGACCATCGTCCGGAACTGACCGCGCAGGAAGCGGGTGTCGCCTTCGCTGGCCTGGACCATGTAGAGGCCGACGAGCTGCTCCTTGGGGTCGACCCAGAAGGTCGTGCCGGCGGCACCCGACCAGCCGTATTCGCCGACGCTGCCGGGCAATGCGGAGTCGCCCTGGGCGGTGCGGACCTCGAAGCCCAGACCGAAGCCGAAGCCCGGCGGACGGCCGGGGCGCGTGCCGGTGTGGTCGGCGGTCATGAACTCCAGCGTCTTGCGGCCGAGCAGGCGCTTGCCCTGGAAGCTGCCATTGTTGGCCAGCGCCATGGTGAAGCGCAGGTAGTCGTCGGTGGTGCTGAGCAGGCCGCCGCCGCCGGACTCGTACCTGGCGCCGTCGTCGACCTTGAAGCGCGGGGTCATCGGCGGGCCGTTGGGCTTCTGGCCGGGCTGGGCCGCGCGCGCGAGCTTGCCCGTCGGCACCAGGAAGGACGTGTCGACCATGCCGAGCGGCTGAAACACGCGCTCCGCCAGCGCTTCGCCCAGCTTCTTGCCGGTCAGCACCTCGATCAGCCTTCCCTGCACGTCGACCGAGACGCTGTATTCCCAGCGCGCGCCCGGCGTGAACAGCAGCGGCGTGCCCGACAGGCGCTGCACCATCTCCTCGTTGGTGGCGGTGCGATCGCCGACCTTGGCGTCCACATAGGCCTTATGGACCAGCGACGTGCCGCGGTTGCCGTAGGTGAGGCCGGCGGTGTGGCGCATCAGGTCCTGCGCCGTCATCTGCCGCTCGGGATCGGCGAGATGCAGGCTGGTGCGGCCCTCGACCGTGGCCTCGGTGCCGACCTTCATCTTGCCAATCTCGGGCAGGTACTTCGAGACCGGATCGGTGACCTGCAGCCTGCCTTCCTCGACCAGCTGCATCAGCACCAGGCTGACCATCGGCTTGGTCATGGAGTAGATGCGGAAGATCGAGTCGAACTTCATCGCCTCGTCGGAGCCGGGCGCGAGCTTGCCCTGCACCGACACCCAGGCGACCTTGCCGCGCCGCGCCACCAGCATGACGGCGCCGGGCATCAGCCCGTCGTCGATGTTCTGCTTCGTGGCCGCCTCGATGCGCTTGAGCTGCATCGACGACAGGCCGACCTCCTCGGGCTTGCCCGCCATCGGCGCCGGCGTTTCGGCCTGCACCGCCGTCGCCAGCGCGAACGCAAACGCCAGGGGCGCCAGCGTGAGAACGATCTTCTTCATGGGTTTCCTCCTTGATCTTCTTTTATTCGCTTCAGGGTCTCGATGATCAGTCCCAGCCGAAGAAGCCGGTGTTCTTTCCATTGCGAATCAGTTCCAATGCGATCCTGGCATAGGGAACTGAATTCTCGGACAGTTGATCGTCCGGGAACCAGGCGAGCAACTCACACTTGTCCGGCTCGGCATTCGTCACCTCGCCCGACCACCGCCGTGCGTCGAAGAAGAGCGCCAGCCGTCCCGTCCGATGCTGCATGACATGCACCAGATCCAAATCTGCCGGCTGGATATCTATGCCGAGCTCCTCCTTGGCTTCCCGGGCGGCGCCGGCGGATATCGTCTCTCCATCTTCCAGATGCCCGGCCGGCAGATGATACATGCCGTCGCAGAATCCGGTGTTCTTGCGGATGCCCATGAGAACGCGGGAGCCGCTTCTCAGGATGACATGGAGATCGACGACCAATCCTTTCCCGCCCATGTCGGTCACCCGCCCTCCTTCGCGAGGTTCGGCTCAGTCGATGATCGCGGCCTGCACCATGGTGCGGAAGCGGTTGCGCAGCTCGATGCGGTCGGGGTCGCTCACCTGGATCATGTAGATGGCGATGAGCTGCTCCTTGGGATCGACCCAGAAGATCGTGCCGGCGTTGCCCGCCCAGCCATACTCGCCGATGCTGCCGGGGATCGCCGAATCGCCGGTGCGGGTGCGGACCTCGAAGCCGAGCCCGAAGCCCAGGCCCAGCGGACGGCCGGGGCGCGTGCCGGTGTGGTCGGCGGTCATGAACTCCAGCGTCTTGCGGCCGATGATGCGCTTGCCCTGGAAGCTGCCGCCGTTGGCCAGCGCCATGGTGAAGCGCAGATAGTCGTCCATCGTGCCTAAAAGGCCGCCGCCGCCCGATTCGTATTTGGCGCCGTCGTCGACGGCGAAGCGTGGGGTCATCGGCTGGCCACCCAGGCGCGGGCCGGGTTGCGCGGCGCGCGACAGCTTGGCGGCAGGAACCTGGAAGCCGGTGTCGACCATGCCGAGCGGGTTCAGCACGCGCTCGGCCAGCACCTCGCCCAGCTTCTTGCCGGCCAGCACTTCGAGCAGCCGCCCCTGGACATCGACCGCGACGCTGTATTCCCAGCGGTCGCCGGGACTGAATTTGAGCGCGAGGCCGGAGAGGCGCTGCACCATCTCCTCGTTGCTGAGGCTGCGATCGCCGATCCTGGCCTCGACATAAGACGCGTTGATCAGCGAGCCGCCGCGAGAGCCGTAGGTGAGGCCCGACGTGTGGCGCAGCAGATCCTGCACCGTCATCGGCCGCTTGGGATCGGCGAGCTGCAGCGTGGTGCGGCCCTCGACGGTGACCTCGGTGCCGACCTTCATCTTGCCGATCTCGGGCAGGTACTTCGATACCGGATCGGTGATCTGCAACCGCCCCTCCTCGACCATCTGCATCAGCGCGATGCTGACGATCGGCTTGATCATGGAATAGAGGCGGAAGATCGAATCGGCCTTCATCGGGTCGCCGGCCGCGGGATCGCGCTTGCCCTGCACCGAGAGCCACGCGACCTTGCCGCGCCGCGCCACCAGCATCACGGCGCCGGGCAGCAGCCCTGAATCGATCTGCGCCTTGGTGACGGCCTCGAGGCGCTTCAGCTGCACCGATGAGAGCCCGACCTCCTCCGGCGTGGCGGCCATCGGCACCGGCGTCTCGGCCTGCGCCGTCGCGATGCTGCCAAGGGCCAGCAAGGCCAAGAGGCTGTGACGGATCTTCATGGGTTTCCTCCGGTCGTTTCGTTTGCGCGACGCTACCACGCGTCACCCGGCGGCTTCCGTTAAATAAATGAAAGAAAAACGGGGCGAATGCCGGCCATCCTTCTTGTACGACCGTCGATCATAGGCCTGCTCCGACGGACCGGCGAATACGGTCGCTACTGAACCGGAGTCGCGTCGAGCGCCTGTCGCACGATGCCGGCGAGGTCGGCCTTGCGGAACGGCTTGGCGAGCAGCAGCACGCCGGCCGCGAGCTGGCCGTCGTCGGCCAGCGCATTGTCGCTGTAGCCCGACATGAACACGACCCGCGTCGCGGGCCAGCGGCGGCGCACCTCGTCGGCCAGCGCCTTGCCGTTCATGCGGCCCGGCATCACCACGTCGGTGAGCAGCAGGTCGAAGGCGGGCGACGCGGCCTCGACGGCGGCGAGGCCGGCGGCGCCGTCGGGCGCCTCGGCCACGGCATAGCCCAGGCTCCGGAGCTGCAGCACGACGTTGGCCCGCACCTGCGGCTCGTCCTCGACCACCAGGATGCGCTCGCTGCCGCCGGCGATCTCGGCCCGCGGCGGGGCGGCGGCGTCGGCCGGCCCCTCCTTGCCGCGCGGCAGGTAGAGGCGGAAGGTCGTGCCGCGGCCCAGCACGCTGTCGACGGCGATGTGGCCGCGCGACTGCTTGATGAAGCCGTAGACCATGCTGAGGCCGAGGCCGGTGCCCTTGCCGGTCTCCTTGGTCGTGAAGAAGGGCTCGAACACACGGGCGGCCACCTCGGGCGGCATGCCGCTGCCGGTGTCGGCGACGGACAGCATCACATGGTCGCCGGTCGCGGCATCGGGATGACGCGCGACGTGGTCGGCGTCGAGCGTCACGTTGCACGTCTCGATCGCCAGCCGGCCGCCCGCGGGCATGGCGTCGCGCGCGTTGATGCAGAGATTGACCAGCGCCGTCTCGAGCTGGGTGCGGTCGATGCTGACCGGCCACAGCCCGTCGGCGAGCAGCGAGTCGATCTCGATCTGCGCCCCGATCGAGCGGCGCAGCAGCTTGCCGGTGGTCGCCACCAGATCGTTGATGTCGGTGCGCTGCGGGCGCAGCGGCTGCTTGCGCGAGTAGGCCAGCAGCTGGCGGGTGAGTTCCGACGCGCGCAGCACGGCCTGCGACACGCGCTCGAGGCGCCGCGACACCGCGGCGTCGAGCCCCTCCTCGTCGAGCAGCGCGTCGGTGTTGGCCAGGATCACGGTGAGGATGTTGTTGAAGTCGTGGGCGATGCCGCCGGTGAGCTGGCCCACCGCCTCCATCTTCTGCGACTGGCGCAGCTGCTCCTCGGCGGCCAG
>CANIRG010000231.1 GCA_947469635.1 Rhodospirillales bacterium
ACCTGCGTGCCCAGCGCCGCCGAGAGCTTGGGCGCCAGGATGCGCGAGATCGTGTCGGCCGTGCCGCCGGGCGGGAAGGTGGCGATCAGCTTGATCGAGCCCTTGGTCGGCCAGCCCGGGCTCGCCTCGGCGACCTTGGCGACGAGGGGGGCCGCCAGGACGGCGGCGGACGTAGCGATGATGCGGCGACGGGTGAATTTCATTGAGCGCTCCTCTGCCGGCACGTCCTTTTGACGCGCCGTGGCCGGGGTGGAGCAATGGATGTGCCAGTTGCAATCCGCCGGATATGACCTAAGAGGGGCTGTAGGAGACGTGCGTATGAGGTTTTGGGCGATCCTGGCGGGTTTGGCGACGGCAGCCGCAGCGATGACTGTGGCGCAGGCCCAGCCCTTGCCCTCCGACCGTACCTCGCTCGCCTTCTCCTACGCGCCGCTGGTGAAGCGCGTGTCGCCGACCGTGGTCAATATCTACACGACAACGACGGCGCCCCGCGTGCAGCGCCGCCTCATCCCGTTCCTCGGCGGACCCCAGGATGCCCAACGGCCGTCCAATCCCCTCGGCTCGGGGGTGATCGTCCGACCCGACGGGCTGATCGTCACCAACGCCCATGTGGTGAAGGGCGCCGACGAGATCCGCGTGGTGCTGGCCGACCGCCGCGAGTTCGATGCCAAGCTGGTGATTCAGGACGAGCGCTACGACCTCGCCCTTCTGCGCATCGACGCCGGCACCGAGCAGCTGCCCATCATCGAGCTGCGCGATTCGGACTCGATCGAGGTCGGCGATGTCGTGCTGGCGATCGGCAATCCGTTCGGCCTCAACCAGACCGTGACCAGCGGCATCATCTCCGCCCTGGCGCGCTCCGCCGGCGGCGTGAATGACTCCAGCTTCTTCATCCAGACCGATGCCGCCATCAATCCCGGCAACTCGGGCGGCGCGCTGGTGGCCATGGACGGGCGGCTGATCGGCATCAACACGGCCATCTACTCGCAGAGCGGCGGCTCGATCGGCATCGGCTTCGCCACGCCCTCCAACATCGTGGCCCGCATCGTGGCGATCGGCGCCAAGGGCGGCCGGCTGGTGCGGCCGTGGCTCGGCATCTCCATGCAGCGCATCACGCCCGATATCGCCACCGGCCTCGGCCTCGCACGGCCTGCCGGGCTGGTCGTGAAAGAGGTCTTCGCCGATGGGCCGGGCGAGTTCGCGGGCTTCCGGCGCAACGACGTGATCGTGGCCTTGCGCGATCTGCCGATCGACGACGAGGCGGGGATGCGCTTCCGGCTTGCCACGCTCTCCGTGGGCGAGACCGTGCCGGTGAAGGTGATCCGCGGCGGCCGCGAGGTGACGCTTCAGGTACCGCTCGCGGCGCCGCCGGAGGTTCCGTTGCGCGACCGCTCCGTGCTCGACGGCCGCCAGCCGCTGAACGGCGCCACCGTAGTCAACATGTCCCCCGCCGTGGCGGAGGAGATGGGACTGGCCGAGTGGCGGACCGGGGTGGCCGTGGTCGAGATCCAGCCCGGCACCTATGCCGGCCGCTTCGTGCGCCTGGGCGACATGGTGCTGGCCATCAACGGCCAGGAGGTGAAGGACGTGGCCGACCTCAAGCGCAGGATCGCGAGCCCCGTCACCTCCATCAGCATCGGCCGCGAAGGCATGGTTTCCACCGTCCAGTTCCGCTGAGGGGCCGGGCCGTGGCGGAAGAGCTCTTCGCCTCGCTCGCGCCCACACCGCTGCCCGAGCGACTGCGGCCCAAGGTGCTGGGCGAGATCCTGGGGCAGGACCATCTGCTGGGGCCCGACGGCCCGCTCGGCCGCATGCTGGCGGTGCGCAAGCTCTCCTCGTCGATCCTGTGGGGGCCGCCGGGCTGCGGCAAGACCACCATCGCCCGCCTGCTGGCCGAGGCGGTGGGCCTCGAGTTCGAGCCGCTGTCGGCCGTGTTCTCCGGCGTCGCCGACCTGCGCAAGGTGTTCGAGCGCGCCCGCCAGCGTCGCAAGGACGGCAAGGGCACGCTGCTGTTCGTCGACGAGATCCATCGCTTCAACCGCGCCCAGCAGGACGGTTTTTTGCCTTATGTCGAGGACGGGACGGTGACGCTGATCGGCGCCACCACGGAGAACCCGTCCTTCGAGCTCAACGCCGCGTTGCTGTCGCGCTGCCAGGTGCTTGTCCTGCGCCGGCTCGACGAGGCGGCGCTGTCGACGCTGCTGGATCGTGCCGAGGCAGCGCTCGGGCGGAAGCTGCCGATCGACAAGTCCGGCCGTGAGACGCTGTTCGCCATGGCCGACGGTGACGGCCGCTATCTGATCACGCTGGCGGAGCAGCTCGGGCAGTTGAAGGAGAAGGGGCCGATCGCGCCGCCGCGCCTGTCGACGCTGCTGCAGAAGCGCGCGCCGCTCTACGACAAGGCGCAGGAGGCGCACTACAACCTGATCAGCGCGCTGCACAAGTCGCTGCGCGGCTCCGACGTCGATGCCGCGCTCTACTGGTTCGCCCGCATGCTCGACGGCGGCGAGGATCCCAAATACATCGCCCGTCGCCTCGTTCGCTTTGCCGTGGAAGATATCGGCATGGCCGATCCCAATGCGCTGACGCAGACGCTGGCGGCGTGGGACACCTACGACCGACTGGGCTCACCGGAAGGCGAGCTGGCGATCGCGCAGGCGGTGATCTATCTCGGCACCGCGCCCAAGTCGAACGCCGGCTACGCAGCCTTCGGTGCCGCCAAGCGCGCCGCCAAGCAGCACGGCTCGCTCACCCCGCCGATGCACATTCTCAATGCGCCGACCAAGCTCATGAAGGAGATCGGCTATGGCAAGGGATACGAATACGACCACAATGCCGAGGACGGCTTCTCCGGCCAGAACTACTTCCCCGACGGCATGGCGAGGGAAGAGTTCTACAGGCCCGTCGAGCGCGGCTTCGAGCGCGATATCCTGAAGCGGCTCGACTACTGGAAGAAGCTGCGCGAGAAGAAGCGCTAGCTTCTCGGCCGCGCCATCTCGCGCACCACCCGCTTGTCGCGGCCATAGATGTCGTCGCGGAAGGTGGCGGTGCCGTCGGCCGCGGCGCCCACGGTGCGGTAGGTCACGTAGAGGGTCACCGGGTCGGGGAAGCCGTAATGCATCTGCTGGCCGGCGTTGATGGCGCCGCGCACCCTCTCCTTGTCGAAGCCGTTGCGGCCGCCGAACACCTTCTCGACGAACTCGAGCGGGTTCTGCAGGCGGATGCAGCCGTGGCTGAAGTTGCGGCTGCCCTCGGTGAACAGCCAGCGGCTCGCCGTGTCGTGCATGTAGATGCCGTACTTGTTCACGAACGGGAAGAAGATGTAGCCCAGCGCGTTGCTCCCGCCCGGGTCCTGGCGGATGCGGTAGGGAAAGGCCTTGGGATGGATGGCGTTCCAGTCGACGCTCGCCGGATCGACCTCGGTGTCGTCGCTCCAGTTGGCGAAGATCTTGAAGCCGGTGCCGGCCAGCACGTTGGGGTTCTTGCGCAGCTGCGGCAGGTATTCCTCGCCCGAGATCGACTGCGGCACGGTCCAGTGCGGATTGGTCTGGAAGCCGCGCATCTCCGACTGGATCTCCGGCGACGGATCCTTGGGCGTGCCGACGATGACCAGGCTTTCGTACACGCGCTTCCCGCCGTCGACGAACACCATCGAATAGTCGCCGGTGTTGACGAAGACATAACGGCGGCCGAGATCCTCGGGCAGCCAGCGGCGGCGCTCGAGGTTGGCGATGATCTGGTCGATGCGGTCGTCGATCGAGGTGTTGAGCGACTGCGTGGTCTTGGCGCCGATCACGCCGTCGACCGTCAGCCCCTTGGTCTCCTGGTAGGTCTTGACCAGGGCGACCAGAGTCTCGTCGTAGAGATCGAGCGGGCCGGCCGGCGGCGGCACGGTGAGCTCCAGCTCGGCCAGGCGCACGCGCAGCAGCGGCACCCGCGAATCGACCATGTTCGGCTTCAGCCAGTTGCCTTCGGGCAGCGGCGTGAAGGTGGTGGCCGCGCGCTTCTGGCGCCACTGGACCAGCGCCTTCTGCAGAGCCGGATAGTCGCCCTTGGGCGCCAGCCCCGCCAGCCAGGCCGCGAAGTCCGGCGCATCGGCGGCGGCCTTCAGGAGCTCGGGGCGCTCGACCTTGCGCTGCTGGATGTCGATGTTGGCGTCGATGCGGTTGGCGCGGACCCGCCCCGTGGAGAGGTCGCTGGCGTAGGCCACGAAGGCGTCGCCGACGAGCTTCTCGACGCGATCGCGGTCGGAGCCCGCGGCCAGGGTGCGTTCGATATCCGCGAGCCCGTACCACGCGGGCTGGAGCCCATGCTCCTCCGCTGCGCGGATGGCCTTGAGCAAGGTCTCGGTGCGGGCCTCGGCAACCCTCGAGCCGACCCACAGCAGGTCATCGGCGCGAGCGGGGGAAAGGCCCAGGAAGGGTACGAGGAGCGCCGTCAAACCGGCGAGCAGTAGAGTGCGCATGATGCCTGAAGATATAGCGATGAGGGACAATGGCGTCCATGGACCGACAGCGCCTGTTAGCGGATTTCCACAGCATATTTATGTCCCTTGTATGTTCCGTCCGGCTCGACGATGCGCGTTGGGCCAGGCGCTCTCTCAACCAGAGATCACCTGCAAAAACCATGCGCCGCCAGAAAGGCCAGCAGATCGCCGGTGGCCCGCTGCTTCAGCTCCGGCGTTCCGCCGCCGGCCCGCGCCCCGCGGGTCACGCAATGAATCCGCGCCCAGGCCTGGTATTCCGGCTCGTTCATGGCGCGCCCGGCGGCGGTGACGAAATGGCGGCCGTCGTCCTCGATCAGGTTTCGGCAGCACGACCAGTTCTCGGCATCGCGGATGTCGAACAACGGGCCGATCGATTCCCAGCCATGATGGGCGCCGCTGTAGACCTTGACCTTGATGCCGCGGTTGCCAGTGGCGCGCATGCGCTCGGCATATTCGATGGCCAGGGGGGCCGGCGTATAGTCGTCGCGGCCGGCCAGCATGAAGAAGATGGGCTTTCCCTGCGTCGTCGGATCGCGATGCTGCGCCGTCGCGCCGGGGCAGATGGCGACATGCAGGTCGAACGTGTGGGGAAACCCGCCGCGCCAGCGCTGGCGCACGGCGATCGCCGTATTGAGCGTCGCCACGCCGCCCTTGCTCACGCCCATGACCCCGATCCGCGCCGGGTCGATGCGCGGGTCGGCGCGGAGGAGCGCGAGGGCCGCGAAGGCGTCGCCCTCCATCTGGGCGCCCGACACCAGGGTCTGGTCGGCCACCGTGCGGCGTACGCCCCGGCCGCCGAAGCTGTCGACGACCAGCGCGGCAATGCCCATCCCGTTGAGCGCCTGTGAATAATAATGCTCGCGATGGCGCTGGACCCCGGCGCTGCTGGTCAGGATCACCATGCAGGGGAAGAGGGGCGCCATCTCCCCCGGCAGATGCAGGCTGGCGGTGAGCCGGGCCGGCCGGCAGGCCGCCGGGTGGTCGAAAGTCAGCGTGTCGAACGCCACCGATTCCATGGACCCTGTGTAGCTTGTCCCGTAGGTTGCGCGCCATGAGCGAGGTTCGGAGCCAGGTCCAGATGCGCGCCGTGTCGGGCGATGAGGCGGGCCTGCGTCTCGACCGCTGGTTCCAGCGGCATTACCCGACCCTGACCCACGGTGCGCTGCAGAAGCTGCTGCGCACCGGCCAGGTCCGCGTCGACGGCAAGCGGGTCGAGAGCAAGGACCGCGTCGAGCCCGGCCAGACCGTGCGCCTGCCGCCCGGCGTGACGGCGGTCCCGCCGCCCCGGCCGGCCGAGCGCCCGGCGCTGTCGGAGCGCGACGCCACGGAGATCCAGCATCTCGTGATCCATCGCGACGATCATGTGATCGCCATCGACAAGCCGTCGGGCCTGGCGGTTCAGGGTGGCAGCGGCACCGAACGGCATGTCGACGGCATGCTCGACGCGCTGCGCTTCGGCTACGAGGAACGGCCGCGGCTGGTCCATCGCCTCGACAAGGACACGTCGGGCCTGCTGCTGATCGCCCGCACCGGCCAGGCGGCCAAGCGGCTGGCCGAGTCGTTCCGCGACCGCGAGACCGAGAAGCTCTACTGGGCGGTCGTGGTCGGCGCGCCGCCCGCGGCGGAAGGCGCCATCGACCTCCCGCTCGCCAAGCGGCCCGGTGCCCGCGACCGAGAAACCATGCAGGTCGACCATGAGGACGGCCTGCGCGCGCTGACCCATTTCCGCGTGCTCGACCGGCTGGCCAAGCGCGCCGCCCTGCTGGCGCTGTGGCCGCGCAGCGGGCGGACACACCAGCTCCGGGTGCATTGCGCCGCGATCGGCTGCCCCATCCTGGGCGACCGCAAGTACGGCGGCGGCGAGGAAACGCTGCTGTCGGCCATGGCCGAAGCTCGCAAGCTCCATCTCCACGCCCGCCGCATCGCCTTGCCGCATCCGTCGGGCACGGGCGAGCTGGTGCTCGAAGCCGAGCCGCCGGCGCATTTCCGCCGCACTGTCGAGGCATTGGGTTTCTCGACGATGGAGTTGTGAGCTGAAAGCCGGCGGCATCAACATCCCCTGGCAGCGCCTGCTGTGGATCCTTGTCCTGGCGGTGCCACTGGTGGCGCTGGTCGTCATCGTCTGGGGTTCGACCCGCGACCTGTCGCGCTATCAGGCCCGCCTGACGGAGCAGGTCCGCAAGGTCACCGGCCGCGACCTGTCGGTGCGCGTCCCGCTCACGGTGCGCATCAGCCGCCAGCCGGCGCTGGTCGCGGAGGGCCTGACCCTCACCAACGCGCCCTGGGGCTCGCGGCCCGAGCTTGCCCGGGTGCGCAAGGTCACGATGTACCTCGACCTCGCGTCGCTGCTGCTGGGCGAGGTCAAGGCCGGACGCCTGCTGCTGGAAGGCGCCGACATCATCATCGAGCGCAACGAGGCGGGCGACACCAATCTCGAGATGCTGCCGCCACCGGAAGGGTCGGGGCCTCATCCGGGCGAGAATCGCTCGTTCAAGCTCAAGCCCAACCCGCCTTTCCCTTGGGTCGGAACGATCGAGGTGCGCGATTCCGTGCTCACCATCGTCGAGGGCGCCGGCCGTCCGCCGATCGTCCTGGAGGTGGCGAGCGCCACCATGAAGTCGAACGCCCCCAACCAGACGCTGCAGATCGACGCCCGCTTCGCCTCGCCACAGGCCGGCGCCTTCGATCTCACCGGCACCGCTGGATCGTTCGACGGCTGGCTGCGCGGCCTTCCCGGCAACATCGACCTGCAGGGCGGCTTCGCCGGCGGCAAGATCTCGATCAAGGGCAGCCTGGGCCTCAAGGGCACCAACCTTCAGGTCACGTCTGAAGGGCCGGACATCGCGGCCTTCGCCCCCTACGTCCGGCTGCCGCTGCCGAGCGGCGGCCCCTATTCGATCACGGCCAAGGCGACGACCCTGCGCAACACCTTCAAGGTCGAGGTGCCGTCGCTCAAGGTCGGGGCCACCGAGCTGAGCGGCGAGGCGCTGTTCCGTGCCGACCGGCACGGCGTGCCGAACGTCACGGTCAATGTCGATGCCAGCAAGGTCGATATCGCCGGGCTCCGCGCCCCGCCCGCCGCTACAGCTGCCCCCGCGGTCGGGCAGCGGCGATTCTTTCCCACCATGCCGTTCCAGGCGAGCTGGCTCGGCCGCTCGACCCTGGCGGTCACGGTGCGCGTGGGCGAGGTCGTGGGCCTCGCCGGAAAGGTGCAGAACGGCGCCATCACCCTGGTGTCGAGCGACACCCGCTTCACCCTGCGTGCCGCCGCCTCGATCGGCCCGGGATCGGCGGGCTTCGACCTGGTCTACGATGCGGCCGGCCGCGTCGGCCAGGCGACGCTGACCGCCACCGCGAGCCGCGTCTCGTTGCAGGACCTGTCGGCGCTGCTCGGCCTCAATCTCGGGCTGCAGGAGTCGGTCGCCGATTTCGACCTGCGCCTGCGCGGCGGCGGGCGCAACACGCGCGACGCCCTGAATGCCGCCAGCGGCACCATCGCGATGGCCGTTGCCAAGGGGCGCTGGCCGACGGAAGGGCTGGCCGGCTTCCCCACCGAGAGTCAGAAGCTGCTGGCGACGAACGAAAGCGGCGCGGCGTTCAACTGCCTCGCCGGCCGCTTCGACGTGAGCGGTGGCGTGGCCAATCTGCGCCGCTTCGTGGTCGACACGCCACGCGCCACCTGGGTCGGGGGCGGCTTCGTTCACCTCCGCAGCGAGACGTGGGAACTGATCCTCGCGCCGGAGACCCGCGAGGCCCAGGGCGGCCTGCTGGCGATCCCGATGCGCCTGAAGGGCGGCACCGGCCGGCCGACGGTAGGTGCCCTGGAACCCGTCCTCTCCCGGCTGCTGACGGGCCCTGGCGTGCCGCAAAGCGTGAGCGGCACGGTGACCCAATTCGCCCGCCAGCAGCCCGACACCAACGCCTGCGCCCTGACGGCGCCGCGCGTCGATGTGTTGCGGCCGGGGTTGCGCGGGCAGCTTCCGGTGCCGTCGGCCGAACTTCGCGACAGGCCGCGCCGGCCGCCCCTGGCGCCGCGCCGCGAGAACTGACGCCCGATACAGCTCATGTGGACCGCGGGCCTCTCGGCCTGCTCGTCGTGTCGCTGGAACGCGCTTGGCGATCAGTTCGCCGAGGTTGGCCCTGGCTCGAGTGAGCCCGAGTGAGATTGATGGTGAGCCCTTGACCCTCCATAAGAAAGCCGGCCTCAAGATCAGGCGTTGGATCGAACAACCCGAAGAGAGATGAAGCGCTTTTACAAGGAGACGGCGGTCGATGCCGGTGATGGCGGCTTTCGCGTGCTGCTCGACGGCAAGCCGATGCGCACGCCGGCGAAATCGGTGCTGGTGGTGCCGACGCGAGCGCTTGGCGAGGCGATCGCCGAGGAGTGGCGCGGCGTGCCGGACGGGAGCGAGATCGTCGTCGGGCATCTCGCGCTCACGCGGCTGGCGGCGACGGGACTGGATCGCGTCGTGCCGCAGCGGGCGCAGGTCGTTGCCGACATCGCCAAATACGCCGGTTCGGATCTGCTGTGCTATCGCGCGACCGCTCCCGACAGCCTCGTGAAGCTGCAGCACGATACCTGGCAGCCGCTGCTCGACTGGGCGGCGGAGCGCTACGGGGCGCGGCTCACCGTGGCCAACGGCATGACCTTCGTCGAGCAGCCGGCCGTCGCAGTGGCGCACCTGCGCGACGTGGTGGAGACCTACGATCCGCTCTCCCTCGCCGCGCTCTACAATCTCACCCACACATCGGGCTCGATCGTGATCGCGCTGGCCGTGGCGGAGAAGCGGCTTACGGCCGATGCCGCTTTCGCTGCAGCGCAGGTCGACGAGCTTTACCAGATCGGCCGCTGGGGCGACGATCCGACCGCATTGAAGCAGCGCGAGGGGATCGCCAGGGATATCGAGACCTGCGCGCGCTTTCTCGTGCTGCTGCGCAACTGAAAGGAATGGACATGGGAGCGGGAACCAAGCTGCGCCAGGTGCTGGCGAAGAACGGGCTTGTCGAGGCGATGGCGGCGCACAGCCCGCTCTCGGCGATGCTGGCGGCCGAGGCGGGCTTCGATGCGATCTGGGCCTCGGGCTTCGAATTGTCGGCGATGTACGGCCTGCCCGACATCAGCCTCCTGTCGATGACCCAGCATCTCGACATGATGCGGGCGATGGGCGAGCGTTCGGGCCTGCCCGTCGTGGCCGACATCGACACCGGCTTCGGCAATGCACTCAATGTGCTCTATGCGGTCGAGCAGTACGAGCGGGCCGGCGCGGCGGCGATCGTCATGGAGGACAAGAGCTTCCCCAAGGTGACGAGCCTGATCGCCGGCGGCCGGCAGGACATGGTCCGCATCGAGGAATTCCAGGGCAAGATCGAAGCCGCCCGTTCGGTGCGGCGCGATCCCGATCTGGTCATCGTAGCCCGCACCGAGGCGTTGATCGCGGGTCTTGGCCAGGACGAGGCGTTGAAGCGCGCGCATGCCTATGCGGCCGCGGGCGCCGACATGATCCTGGTCCATTCCAAGCAGAAGACACCCGACGAGATCGAGGCCTTCGTGAAGGCCTGGGACGGCAAGGTGCCGATCGCGCTGGTGCCGACCGCCTATCCGCAGATGACCGTGGCCCGCGTGCGCGAGCTGAAGAAGGTCGGGCTGCTGATCTGGGGCAACCACGCCATCCGCGCCGCCGTGGGCGCCATGCGCAAGACCTTTGCCCGGATCCGCAAGGACGGCGGCATCCATACTGTCGAGGCCGACATCGCCACGGTCGACGAGGTGTTTGATCTGCAGGGCATGGGGCGCGTGAAGGACGACGAGAAGAAGTTCCTGCGGTAGGGTTTCGCTGGGGGCGCGCCACGGAGTG
>CANIRG010000232.1 GCA_947469635.1 Rhodospirillales bacterium
GGCCGATCAGGTCGTTGCCGTCGGCGCCGTAGCCGTGCAGCAGGACCACGAGATGGCCGGGCTTGCCGCCGTTGTGCGGGCCGTGGCTGGGGCCTTCGAGCTTGGTCATTTCTTCCCCGTCTTCACTGCAGGCTTGATGTCTTCCTTGAGCGGCTTCGGTCCCCAGTCGGGCATCGAGCGGCGATAATGCCAGAGCAGCAGGGCGGCGGCACTTCGCCAGGGGCGCCACTGCTCTGCAATCTTGAGCAGGCGCTCGGGCGAGGGACGCGTGCGCAGCTTCTTGAGGTGCTGCGCCGCCACCACCAGCCCGAGGTCGAGGCCGGGCATGATGTCGGGCCGTCCGTGCGCGAACATCAGGTAGATCTCCGCCGTCCACGGGCCGATGCCCTTGGCCTGGGTCAGCATCTTGATCGCCGCCGCATCGTCCAGCGTGTGCAGCGAGTCGAAATCGATGCGGCCCTCGACGATGTCGGTGGCGAGGCTGCGGCCATACTTGACCTTGGCGCCGGAGAGGCCGACAGCGCGCAGCTGCTCGTCGGTCTGCAGCAGGAAGACCGCGGGCTCCATCGGTTGCACGGAGGCCTCGAGGCGGAGCCAGATGCTGCGGGCGGCATGGACCGAGACCTGCTGGCCCACGATCGAGCGCATCAGCCCGCCGAAGCCGATCGGCATCTCGCGTCGCACCGGATGGCCGACGTCCTTCAGCACGCGTGCGAAATCCGGATCGACCTTGGCCAGATGGCGCATCGCCTTCTTGAGGTTGGCGTCGTCGAGGATGAGGGCGGCCATGGCCGTGGCATAGCACGCCGCGCGAGACCACTGTAACGTCGAAGCCGTGGACATCGTCACGCGTTTTGCCCCCAGCCCGACCGGCGAGCTGCATCTCGGCCACGCCCATTCGGCGTTGTTCGCCTGGCGACGCGCGCGGGCGGCGGGCGGCAGATTCCTGCTGCGTATCGAAGATATCGACATCCGGCGCTGCAAGCGCGAGTTCGAGGCGGCGACCCTCGTCGATCTCGCCTGGCTCGGCATCGATTGGGATGGCGACGTGCGGCGCCAGTCGGAGCATTTCGTCGACTATGGCCGCGTGCTCGACGGGCTGGCTCGTCGCGGCCTGGTCTATCCCTGCTTCTGCTCGCGATCCGACATAGCGGCCTCGGCTGGCGCGCCGCAGGGACCCGACGGGCCGCTCTATCCTGGCACATGCCGTGGACGCAGCGCGTCCGAACGCAAAGCATTGATCGAGGCGGGCCGCGAGTTCTGCCTCAGGCTCGACTGCGCGCATGCCGCGGCCGAAGCTGGACCCTATTCCTTCACCGACGAGACGCGTGGCCGTGTCGAAGGCCAGCCCTTGCTGTTCGGCGACGTTGTGATCGCGCGCAAGGATACGCCGACGTCGTATCATCTCTCGGTCACGGTGGACGATCATCTGCAGGGCGTGACGCTGGTCACGCGCGGCGTCGACCTGTTGCCCTCGACCCATGTCCACGTCCTTCTGCAGCGCCTGCTGGGATACGAGACGCCGCTCTACGCCCATCACCGGCTGCTGACCGACGAGAACGGCCGGCGCTATGCCAAGCGCGACCGTGCGCTCACGCTGCGTGCCTTGCGCGAAAGCGGTGCAAGTCCGGAAGAGGTGCGCCGCCGCGCGGCGTGACGTTCAGCTCGCGGGGCGGGACTTGCGGTCGAGCGCCGCAATGGCGTCCTGCAACAGGCCGCGGATGCGCGGGGCCGAGCTTTCGTCGACGGCATTGGGGTTGAGGTAGAAATCGAGGCCGGTCGTGTGCTCGCTGAAGGTCCGTACCGGTGCGCCCTGGGCGTCGAGCAGGGCGTCGACGGCGTAGGGCACGATCTCGCCCATCACTCCCTTGATGGCGATGGCGGGCAGCGGACGCGCGCTCACGATGTCGCGCACCAGTGCGTAGGTCTCGTAGCTCAGCACGATCCGGCCCGGCTCGGCGATCGATTGCAGCCGGGCGGCGAGGTTCGCCTCGACGCCGATGATCGTATAGTCCAGGCGGTCGTTGCTGCCGAAATTGCCGACGTTGCAGAAGCCCGAGTTGATGCCCATGCGGACACGGAACGGCATCTCGACGTCGATGCCGTCCCGATGCCAGCGGGCGTTGAGCTCGGTCACGCGCAACTGCATCTCGACGGCCATGGCGAGGCAGGCCTTGGCATCCTCCTTGACGCCCCGGGATTCGGGATCGCCGAAGAAGATCAGGATGGCGTCGCCTATGAACTTGTCGATCGTGCCGCCGTGTCGGATGGCGATCGCCGACATCTCGGTGAAATACTCGTTCAGCAGCGCGGTGATCTCTTCCGGCTGCAGGCGCTCCGTGGCGAAGGTGAACTCCTTGATGTCGGAGAAGAAGATCGTGAGCTTCTTGCGCTCGGTGCGGACGGTGACGTCGTTGTGGCCGCTGAATATCCTGGAGTAGACCTGCGGGGCGATGTAGCGCGAGACCTTCTCGGCGATGTCGGCCAGGAAGGCGTTGGCGCCGCCCAGCTTGCGGTTCATGCCTTCGATCACGCCGGCGAGCCGCCGCTGCAGCGCGATGAAGCCGAAGCCCAGCGCCGCCATGAAGATGAAGTACCCCACGAGGTACTTGAAGGCCCAGAGGTTGGCCGCCATCGAGGCGGTGATGGTGATCTCCTGAAGGCCGCGCACGTCGCCCACCTTCCAGTCCCGCTTGGGACTCTCGGGATGGGTGTTGTGGCAGGTGACGCAGGCCGCGCCCATGAGGACGGGCGAGATCAACCGTACGCGGCCCTCGAAGCCCGACCACGACACGTCGCTCAGCGTCCGCTGCGGGTCGGCCCGCATCGCGGCCAGCGCCTGGCGCTCGAAGGCGTCGAGCGGATGGGCGGCACGGTTGCGGAAGGGATAATCCGAGACGAAGCGATAGACGATGTTGGATTGCTGCTCGCCGATCACCTGCCCGAGCTCGAGCGACAGCGTGGCGGGAAGCGGGATGGCGCCAGGCACGGCTTCGTAATTGTGCACGACCTCGCTGTGGCCGGGGATCGACATGACGCGACCCACAATGTTGCCGGCGTAGTAGGTGCGAACGCTGGTGACGAGCGAATTGATGTCGGTGGCCTGCAGACGCAATGCGGCTTCGGAGAGGTTGCGCAAGTCGAGCCAGACCGCGGTGGGCAATCCCGCGAGCAGGAGCAGCACCAGGGGGACGAGCATCCAGCCGCGCGCCCGAGCCATGCCGCCGGGAGATGATCCAGCGATGCCGATTTCAGCCATTGGCGCATGATACCCCGGATCGGCAAAAAGTCGGCATGCGTCTCTGGCGGGCAGGGGTGGCGCGTCCTAGATTTCCGCCATGGAACGACAAGAACAACTGGCCGTCGGGAGGCGGCTGCTCGGCCACATCGATGGCCGCAGCACCGATCTGGCGGATGAGCTCTTCCGCAACCGCACCGTCAACTATTCCTGCCACACGCGCGCGGCGGCGGAACGCGACAGGCTGTTCCGGGACCTGCCGATCTTCATGGGGCTGGGCACGCGGCTGGCGAAGCCCGGCGACTATCTCACCGAGGATGTGGCTGGCGTGCCCGTGCTGATGACCCGCGGCGCCGACGGTGAGGTCAGGGCCTTCGCCAATATCTGCCGCCATCGCGGCGCGCCGGTGGCCGAGGGCTGCGGCAATGCGCGGGCCTTCGTCTGCCCCTATCACGGCTGGACCTACGACAGTGCCGGCAGGCTCCTGGGCACGACCGACAAGGTGGGTTTCGCCGGCCTCGATCTGGCGAGCCACGGCCTCGTGCGACTGCCGGCGGCGGAGAAGCACGGCATGATGTTCGTGCGGCCCAAGCCGGTCGCGGCGGGCGAGAGCGCCACGATCGACGTCGATGCCCATCTCGGCATCATGGCGCCCGACCTTGCCGCCCTCGATCTCGCGAGCTTCCCGCTCCACTCGGCCGACCGCGTGGCTCCGCGCATCAACTGGAAGTTCGCCATCGACACCTTCCTCGAGGGCTATCACATCCCGCATCTGCACCGGAAAACCATTGCGCCCTATTTCGTCGGCAACTGCGGCACCTTCGATGCGGTGGGCCTCCATGGCCGCATGTGCGTGGCCCGGACCTCGATCGAATCGGTGCGCGCGCTGGCCGAGGGGGAGCGCAACTACCGGCCGCACGTCATCTCGATCTATCAGCTCTTCCCCAATGCGCTGCTGATCTGGCAGGTCGACCATGTCGAGATCTGGCGGGCCTTCCCGGGTCGCGACGATCCCAGCCGCTGCGACGTCGAGATGACGATCTACAAGCCGGCGGACTCGACGCGTCCCGACGCCTATTGGGAAAAGAACCGCGACATCGCCATCCGCACGGTGATGGAGGAGGATTTCCCGCTGGGCGAGCGCATGCAGGTCGGCTTCGAATCGGGCGCCACCGAAGAGGTGATCTACGGCCGCAACGAGCCGTCGCTGGTGCATTTCCATTCGTCGATCCGCAACGCGCTGGGAGTTGTCGCGTGAGCCAGCGTAGCAAGCCGCCATTCCGCGCCGACCAGGTCGGCAGCCTGTTGCGCAGCGCGCCGGTCAAGGAGGCTCGCACCAAGCGGGCGACGGGAGAGTTCACGGCGGCGCGGCTCGAGGCCGTCGAGGATGCCGAGATTGCCAAGCTGGTCGCAAAGCAGGAGTCGATCGGCCTGCAGGGCGTGACCGATGGCGAGTTCCGCCGCTCGTGGTGGCACTACGATTTCCTCGCCGCCCTCAACGGTGTCGAGCTGGTGAGCGTGGCGCAGGGCTTGCAGTTCAAGGGCACGACGACCAAGGCCGAGGGGCTGCATGTCCACGGCAAGATCGATTTCTCGCCGACGCACCCGATGCTCGAGCATTTCCGCTTCCTGAAGTCGGTCGCCAAAGCGACGCCCAAGATGACCATCCCGTCGCCCACGGCCCTGCACTATCGCGGCGGGCGGCAGGCGATCGAGAGATCGGCCTATGCCGAGATGGAGCCGTTCTTCGAGGATCTCGGCCGCGCCTACACCAAGGCGGTGCGCGCCTTCGGCGAGGCCGGTTGCACATACCTCCAGCTCGACGAGGTCTATGTCGCCTATCTCTGCGACCCGGCGCAGCGCGAGTATCTCAAGGGCCGCGGCGACGATCCCGACCGGCTGCTGCATATCTACGCCGACCTGGTGAACGCCGCCTGCGCCGGCCGCACGCCGGGCATGACCATCTCCATGCATCTCTGCCGCGGCAACTTCCGCTCTACATGGATGGCTCAGGGCGGTTACGAGCCGGTGGCCGACATCCTGTTCAACAGAATGAACGTCGACGCCTATTTCATGGAGTACGACAGCGACCGCGCCGGCGGCTTCGAGCCGCTGCGCTTCCTGCCCAGGGACAAGCACGCCGTGCTCGGCATCATGACCTCCAAGACCGGGGCGCTGGAGAGCAAGGACCAGCTCAAGCGCCGCCTCGACGAGGCCGCGAAGTTCACCGACCTCGACCGCCTCTGCCTCTCGCCGCAATGCGGCTTCGCCTCGACGGAGGAGGGCAACCTGCTGGCCGAGGAGGAGCAATGGGCCAAG
Source organism: Rhodospirillales bacterium (assembly GCA_947469635.1). Lineage (GTDB taxonomy): Bacteria > Pseudomonadota > Alphaproteobacteria > Reyranellales > Reyranellaceae > Reyranella. The sequence continues at coordinate 5,558 of CANIRG010000232.1, forward strand.
CTCAGCCGTTGCGTCGAGGTTGCGAAAGAGGTGTGGGCTGAGGAATAGGGCTCCCTCGCTACGCTCGAGATGACACCGTTCGTGTGATCAACAATCGTGTCATCCCGAGCGCAGCGGGGGATCGTTGCCGGCAAGCGACCGCTGCAAAGCGGCCCGTGCGAGCAAGCGCGTCGAATCGAGCGTGGGCAAGGGCGAGTTGGTGTCGCTCAGGATCAGCGGGATCTCGGTGCAGCCCAGCACGACGCTGTCGCAGCCCTCGCCTTTGAGCCGCGCGACGACCTGCTGGAAATAGGCGACAGCCTCCGGCTTGAAGGTGCCGTAGACCAGCTCCTCCATGATGATGCGGTTGATCTCGGTGCGCTCGGCTGACGTCGGACGCACGTACGCCTCGGGATAGACCTCGCCGTCGACGAGCCAGCGCGTGCCGGTGAGGGCGATCCGTTCGTAACCCCGTGCCGTCGCCTCGGCCGCGACGCAGTGGGCGATGTGCAGCCAGGGCAGCGGCGAGCGCGCCTCGATCAGGGGCAGCGCCTGGTGGATGGTGTTGTCGGGACAGATCAGGAAATCCGCGCCCACCCGCGCGAGCTTGTCGGCGGAGGCCAGCATCAGCTCGCCCACGCCGGCCCAGTCGCCGCGATCGAGGCAGGCGACGTAGTCGGCGAGCGACGGCGTGTGCATGGTGATCTCGGGATGGGCATGCGGCCCGAGCAGAGCGGCGCCCTCCGCGCAGATCGTGCGGTAGCAGAGCGCCGCTCCCTCGGCCGAGCAGGCGACGATGCCGATGTGGAGCGGCGTCATGTCTTGCGTCCTTCGAGCTGCTGGATCAGCCATACCTGCACCTTGTTGGATTCGAGGAACCGGTGCGCGAACTTGCGCGTGGCCTCGTCGTCGACCTTGCCGACCACGATCGCCACGACGAGGTCGCACTCGTGCGAGATGGCGATGCCTTCGGCGATCCGTTCCCGGCCGGCTTTGGTCTTCACACGATAGAGGCGGGCGCGGCCGAACAGGTCGGTGATGCGGACGCGGCTGCCTTCCTTGAGCGGCGTGAAGCGCGCGTCCAGCAGGTCGATGTCGCTCACGCGATCGACTTCCTCGTCGGCCACGACGCCGGTGTCGCAATTGCCGCAAAGCCCTGGCTTCGGCCGCACATAGACCTCGAGGTCGTGGCCGCGCCAGGCACGTCCCGCCGGGTAGTTGTCGCGCGGGAAGGGCCAGGCGACCGGCTGCCAGCCGTCGCGCTCCTCCGGCTCGATCAGGTTGGCGACGAGGGCGAAGCCACCCAGGCCGGCGATCATCCCGCCGGCCATCGACGCCTGGAGGAGCGTGCGGCGCTTCAGCATCCGCGGATGCTACCAGATCATGCGCACGCCGGCGGAGAGGATATGGCTGGTGTTGTCGCCGGCGAGGTCGCCGTCGTAGCGCAGGTAGAGGCTGGTGGCCTGGGCGATGGCGGTAGTGGCGGAGAGGCCGAGAACGGCGCCGTTGCGCGGGGCGGCCGCGCCGTTGGTGGTGAAGGCGAGCGCCGGCGCGCCGGCGAAGGAGGCCGTCACCGGACGCGACGTGTCGGCATACTCGTGGGACCAGCCGAGGCGGAACACGAGGTTCAGCTTCTCGCGCCAGCCGGCATCGATGCTGCCGCCGATCTGGGCGCCGAGGACGGAGCGCAGCGACTGGGTGGTCTGCTGGGCGACGTTGAGATTGAGCGAGTCGGCGCCGGTCTCGGTGAAGGCGGCCTGGGTCGAGGTCGAGGCCTGGAGTCGGGCGAAGGGGGTGACGAAGGCGTCGGCGAGGCCGCCCAGCCCGATCCTGTAGCCGGCCTCGACCTGGCCGAAGAACTGGTCGGCGTGAGTCTGGCCCGAGGCGGTGCGCTGGATGCCGGGGAAGATGATCGGCCGCTGCATGCGGTTCTCGCTGCGCGCATAGCCGAGAAGCCCGTCGAGGTAGGCCGCACCTTCGGTCAGCTTGCCGTAGAGCGCCACCTGCACCGTGTCGGAGGTGCCGCGGCCGTCGATGCCCTGGGTGAAGAGGTTGGCGCCGCTGTAGCCCGCGGCGACGCCCGCCAGGAAGCGGGAATCGAAACGATAGTCGATGCCGGCCGCGAAGCCGCCGAGATTGTAGGTGACGCCCCGGCTGGAGGTGTCGCCCGCGACAGTGCCGGCCCCAGCCAGGCCGCCGCCCCAGGCACCCCAGCGCGCCGCTGCCTCGCAGGCCACGTCGCAGGCTTCGGCCAGCATCACGCGCCCGCCGCCGGTGCTGCTGGACTGGCTGCCGCTCTCCTGGTTGCCGCCGACCTGCTGGGTGAAGCTGTTCATGAAGGCGAGCACGCTCTGCACCGACAGCGTCGAGAAGCCGGAATAGTTCTGGCCGCCGATCATGTCGAGGGCGCGGCCGCCGTTGGCGGTGTCGAGGCTCGCGAGCGCGTTGATGACGTTGTTGAAGTCGCCGCTCGCGTTGGCGGCCGCCTGGTCGAGCGCGGCGCCGATCGCCTTCTGGTTGGCGGTCTGGGCGCCCTTCCGGAAGCCGTCGCCGGCCAGCGTCAGGTTCAGCAGCACGTCGTCTCCGACATAGCTCAGCGTCGGTGTCATGAAGGCGAAGTTGCTGCTCACCGACGAATAGGTGCCGACGCGGGTCCCGGAGCTGAGAATGGTGTAGCTCGTGTTGCGCGTATAGAGGCCGGGCTGCGCCAGGACGCTCACCGTGCCACCGAGCGTGGCGGTGCCGCTGACGTTGACGCGGTCGCTCTGGCCCGCCGCATTGATCTCCACCTGATAGACGCCGGTGGCCGCCTGCGTGTAATCGCCGGAGATGGTGAGCGTGCCGATCGAGTTGCCGGGCGACAGCATGCCGTTGTTGGTGACATTGCCGTTGATCGTGCCCGAGCCGCCGAGGTTGCCGGCGGTGCCGACCGTGACGTCGCTGGTGATGCTGCCGTTCACCGCCAGCCGGCCGCCCTCGACCGTGGTCGCGCCGGTGTAGCTGTTGCTGCCGCTCAATGTCAGCGTGCCGAGACCGACCTTGACCAGCGATCCGCCGGCTCCGGAAATGCCGCCGCTCACCGTCGTCGACAGGTTGTTGGAGCCGACCGTGAGCTGGTTGGCGCCGAGCTCGTAGTCGCCGGCGCCCTCGATGGAGCCCGCCGTGGTCGGTGCCGTCAGCGCGGAGAAGTCGACCAGGCCGCCGCCGTTGGTGACGAAGCGCGCGGCGCCGCCGGTGCTACTGTCCTGAAAGGCCACCGCGCCGCCGGAATTGGTGATGATCGTGGCATTGCCGGCCGTGGCGAGGCTCTGGAAGATCGTGTTGCTGCCGGAGTTGACGGTGATGGTGGCGTTGCCGGCCGTCGAATCGTCGGTGAAGACCGTACTGCCGCCGGAGCTGTTGGTGATGGTGGCGGTACCGGCCGAGGTCGTGCTGAAGAAGGTCAGGGTCGTGCCGGAGCCGGTGTTGACGATGGTGGCATTGCCGGCCGTCGCGGTGTTGCAGAAGCACATGGTCGCGCCGGCGCTGTTCGTGACGACGGCGTTGCCGGCCGTGGCCGTCTCGTCGAACAGCAAGTTGCCGCCGACATTGTTGATGACGGCGCTGGCCGCGGTGCTGGAATCGAAGAACCCCACCATGCCGCCGCTGCTGATGTTGAACCGGGCGTTGGCGGCCGTGCTCGAATTGTTGAAGGTGAGCGAGTTGTCGACATTGAAGGTGGGCGCATTCGACGAGCCGTTGACGATGCCGGCGCCGGTGAAGCTAACGTCGTTGGCGTTGGTGGAGAAGGTATAGGCTGGCGCGCCCGAGCCGAACGTCATGCCGCCGAGTGAGGTGGAGCCACCGAAGGTGAGGGAAGCGGTGTTGCTGGCGCCGAAGCTGGCGGTGCCGGTGGGCACGGTGCCCGTCGACCAGTTGGTGCCGGTGTTGAAGCTCGCCGAACCGGGGTTGAGCAGCCAGGTCGCGTCCTGCGCATGGACTGCAGTTGCCAGAGTTGCCGCTACCGAAAACGCAGCGACTTTCCCGGCAGCCCATCGAGCCCGCCAAATACACGCCAAAATAATTGCACTCCCGAGTTCCGGACGTGAGAATAAGAGTGAACCGTGGCGAATGCTGCAAATTTAATCAGTCGCCGGCAACCAACGTTTGGAGGGCGTTGCCCTCGATCCGAACCTCTGGGACAGTCTTCGGGCAGGGGAGAGTGATGCGCGACACCGAGCCCGAGTTGCGGCGGATGGGATCATGATGGCGCGGTGGCTGGCGTGGAGCCTATGGCCGCTCTTTGCGTTGTTCGTGGTCGGCGCAGGGGTCGTGTTGCTACCTGCCTGCGGCGTGGCGACACCCTTCACCGCCACGGTGTTGCCGGCTTTAGGCTGGAACTTCTGCCCCGTGACATCATCCGCCCTCTCCAACGAAGCCCAGCGCCAGGCCGAGCTCGGCAAACGCATCGCCGAGCTTCAGCTCGAACTCTCGCGCCGGCAGCTCGCCTGTGTCAGCGTCGCGCCGGTGACGCTGCCGCCGCTCGATCTGCCGACCGAGGCTGGGCCGCCTCAGCCGCAGCAGACTGCCGAGCTGAAGCCCCGCCGCCGGCGCCGCTGCCGGCCGAGCGATGGGAGAAAAAGGACCTTGGCATGCTGGAGGGGTGTTGGCAGCTCGGCCGCGATACGACGACCACGCGGACCATTGCGCGCGGCACCGAACGCTGCACGGTCAAGGCCGGCAAGCTGTGCTTCGGCGCCGACGGCTCGGGCAGCCGCGAGATGACCA
>CANIRG010000233.1 GCA_947469635.1 Rhodospirillales bacterium
GACACGCCCTCCGGCTCGGCCTTTGCGCTGCGGCCGGTGACCAGCAGGAAGTTGGAGAGGTTGATGCCGGCGCGCAGGACGCCGGTCGGGGCAAGTTCAGCTCGGGCTTTGTCGGACATGAAGCCAGTCTATACTGAACAGGAGGGAGAGAAAACGCGCATGACGGAACTCGTTGTCGAGACTGCGGCCGGCCGGATACACGGCACGCAAGAGCGCCGCGTCGGCGTTTTCAAAGGCATTCCCTATGCTGCACCGCCGTTGGGCGAGCTGCGTTTCCGTTCGCCGCGAAAGGTCGAGCCGTGGAGCGGTATTCGGGATGCGCTCGCCTACGGCAACATGGCGATCCAGGCCGAGAATGTGTTCGCCCTGCCATCCGATCTCCTGGATCTGTTCACGCTGGGCGGCCGCGAGGCGACCAGCGAGGACTGCCTCTATCTCAACGTCTGGACGTCCGGTGTCGGCGGCGCGAAGAAGCCGGTGATGTTCTGGTGCCACGGCGGCGGCTTCCTCGTCGGCTCAGGCTCGTCGCCGTGGTCGGATGGCGCTAACCTCTGTCGCCTCGACGATGTCGTGGTCGTCTCCTTCAACCATCGCCTCGGTGCACTGGGCTATCTCCATCTCGAAGACGTCGCCGAGGATTTCGCTGGCGGTGGCACCGCCGGCATGATGGATATCGTCGCCGCCCTCGAATGGGTGCGGGACAATATCGCCGCGTTCGGCGGCGATGCCGGCAACGTCACCATCTTCGGCGAATCGGGCGGCGGCGCGAAGGTGAGCGTGCTGATGGCGCTGCCCTCGGCCAAGGGTCTCTTCCATAAGGCCATCATCCAGAGCGGGCCTGCGGTGCAGATGGCCAATCGCGAGGACGGCACCAACACGGCGCGTCAGGTGCTGGCCGAGCTCGGCCTCGATGCGAAGACTGCGGGTGAGCTGCGCAAGCTGCCGGCGGCGAAGATCCTCGAAGCGCAGAACAATGTGCAGGCCAAGGTGAGCCGCGCCGCCTTCGCCGACCGGCGACGGTTCGGCTTCAATCCCGTCATCGACGGCAAGGTCTTCCCGGGCGGACCCTTCGCACCCGAGGCGCCGGCGGTGTCGGCGCACGTGCCGCTGATAATCGGCTCCAACAAGGACGAGATGACCCTGTTCCTGGGCCACATGCCCTGGGTGACGGGCGCCACCTTCGACAATCTTCCCGGGGCGATGGAGTCCTACCTCGGCGCGCGAGCCAAGGAAGTCATCGCGGCCTATCGAAGGGCCCAGCCGAAGCTGGAGGCGGCCGGGATCGCCCTCGCCATCGTGGGCGACCTCGGTATCCGAATGCTCTCGTTGCAGATCGCCGAGCGCAAGATGGCGCAGAAGGCCGCCGACGTGTTCCTCTATCTCTTCGCCTGGGAGACGCCGGTGCTGGGCGGGCGGCTGCGCTCCTGCCACACGCTGGAAATTCCTTTCGTGTTCAGCACTCTCGATACAGCGGCGCTGACGGGCGACGATCCCGCACGTCTGCCGCTCGGCGAGCGCATGAGCCGGGCCTGGATCGCTTTCGCGCGTAGTGGCAATCCGGGGTGGTCGCCCTATTCGGTCGCCGAACGGCCGACCATGATTTTCGACACTGCGAGCCGCGTCGAGAACGATCCGTTCGGGATCGAGCGGCAGGTTTGGGAGGAAAAGAAATGAAGATCACCGATGTCTCGCTGACCCTGTTCGCCTGGGACGATATCCCGCCGACGCAGTACGGGCTGCACAGCCGCTTCGCCGGATCGAGCGCGCTCGGCCTGCTGCGCATCCAGACCGACGACGGTGTCGAAGGTCATGCTTTCCTGGGCTCGGCCTCCAACTCGGCCACGACCGACGGGCAAGGGCTCATCACCCATCTGAAGCCCGTGCTGATGGGCAAGAATCCACTGCATCGCGAGGCGCTGGTCGCCGATCTCTGGCGCAAGCAGCGCGCCTGCGGCGTGCGCGCCATCGGCGCGGTCGACGTGGCGCTGTGGGATCTTCTGGGCAAGGCCGTCGGCCAGCCGATCCATCGCCTGCTCGGGACCTTCCGCGAATCGGTGCCGGCCTATGCCAGCTCCGCCGTGCTGTCCTCGCCCGAGGCCTATGCGCAGGAGGCGCTCGAATACAAGGAGTACGGCTGGGCCGCCTACAAGATCCATCCGCCGACACGCTGGCAGGAGGACATCAAGGTCTGCGAGGCCGTGCGCAAGGCGGTCGGCGACTACACCATCATGCTCGATTCCACCTGGGCCTACGACTATCCGGCGGCGGTGCGGGTCGGCAAGGCGGCGCAGGACCTCGGCTACTTCTGGTACGAAGATCCCCTGCACGATCAGGACATCTATGGCTACGTGAAGCTGAAGCAGCAGCTCTCGATCCCGATCCTCGCCACCGAGTATCCGATCACCGGCCTCGAATCCTACCAGCCCTGGATCATGCTGCAGGCCACCGACTACCTGCGGGGCGACGTCGCCGTGAAGGGCGGCATCACCACGCTGGTGAAATCGGCGCATCTCGCCGAGGCCTTCCGCATGAACTACGAGGTCCACCACGGCGGCAACTCGCTGAACAACATCGCCAACCTGCATGTCATCGCCTCGATCCGGAACACCACCTTCTTCGAGGTGCTGCTGCCCGACGCGGCGCAGAAGTACGGGCTGGAGCAGGACATCGTGGTCGGCCGCGACGGCATGGTGCATGTGCCCAACGGGCCGGGCCTCGGTGCTGCCATCGACTTCAAGCTGATCGAGCGCAAGAAGATCGCGGTGCTGTCGTGAGCGTTCATCATCCCCTCGCGTCGGCGAGCGCGCCGGCGTGCGCCGGGCCACTTCCGGAGATGACCCGGCCGTCGTGGAAGATGCCGGCCGGCGCCTGCGACACCCATGCCCATGTGGTGGGCGACGGCGTGACGTATCCCTTCGTCGCCACCCGCGGCTACACCGCACCGCAGGCCACCGAGCAGCAATATATCGCCATGCTCGACGGCCTCGGCTGCGATCGCGGCGTGCTGGTGCAGGTCTCCATCCACGGCACCGACAACAGGCTGATGGTCGAGGCGTTGAAGCACCATCCCAAGCGCTTGCGCGGCGTGGCGGTGTGCAATCCCGACGTCTCCGACAAGGAGCTGCAGGCGCTGCACGATGTCGGCGTGCGCGGGTTGCGCATCAACGTGACGGTGGGTGGCGGCGTCGGCTTCGATGTCATGGACAGGCTCGCCGAGCGCATCAAGCCGATGGGCTGGCACCTGCAGTTCCTGATCAATCCAGAGGGGTTGATAGAAGTGGAGTCCCGTCTGCTGAAGATGAAGCTGCCGGTCGTGATCGACCATATCGCCGGCATCCCGCACGCCGACGGTGTGAGGCACCCGGCCTTCACGACGCTGCTCAACCTCGTGAAGGCGGGCAATACCTGGGTGAAGCTGTCGGGCGCCTATCGCGCGAGCGACGACCTGCAGAACTATGCCAACACCATGGGCATGCCCAAGGCCCTGATCGCCGCCGCGCCCGACCGCATGGTGTGGGGTTCCGACTGGCCGCACGTGCATATCTACGTGCCGATGATGAGGACTGGCCCGTTGCTCGAGCTGCTGGGCAAGTGGGCACCCGACGAGGCCATCCGCAACAGGATCCTGGTCGACAATCCCGCGCGGCTCTACGATTTCTGAGATCACCATCTTCGTCGACGCCGACGCCTGTCCGGTCAAGGCGGAGGTCTATCGCGTCGCCGAGCGCTATGGCCTCAAGGTCTATGTCGTGGCCAACTCGTTCATCAACGTGCCGCGCGATCCCCGGATCGAGCGCGTGGTGGTGACCGACAGCTTCGATGCCGCCGACAACTGGATCGTCGAGCATGTCGGCGAGGGCGACATCGTCATCACCGGCGACATCCCGCTCGCCGACCGCAGCCTGAAGAAGGGCGCGGCGGTGATCGGCAACACCGGCGTCGCCTTCACCGCCTCGTCGATCGGCATGGCGATGGCCAATCGCGAGCTCCTGTCCAACCTCAGGGCCATGGGCGAGATCACCGGCGGGCCGAAGCCGATGGCCGCGCGCGACCGCTCGCGCTTCCTCTCGACTCTGGACGAAATCATCCAGAAAATCCGTCGGACAAGGGGAGGAAAAACAAGATGATCAGGATCGCGACCCTCATCGCGGCGCTTTGTGCCGTCGCCCTGCCGGCCGGGGCGCAAAGCTGGCCTGCCAAGCCGATACGCCTCATTGCGCCCTTCGCGCCAGGCGGCGGCGTGGACATCGCCGCGCGACTCGTCGGCGAGAAGCTGCAGGGCGTGCTGGGTCAACCGGTGCTGGTGGAGAACAAGCCCGGCGGCGGCGCCATGATCGGTGCGGAGATCGTCGCCAAGGCGCCACCCGACGGCTACACGCTGCTGCTGACCTCGAACTCCCTGGTGAACAGCCCCGTGCTGTTTGGCCGGGCGCCGTTCGACTGGCGCAAGGATTTCGCCTTCATCACCACCATCCTCGAGCAGCCGATGGTGCTGGAGGTCGGGCTCGACGTCCCGGCCAGGAACGTGACCGACCTGGTGGCGCTGTCCAAGCGCGAGAGCTCCAAGCTCTCGTTCGGAACCTCCGGCGCCGGCTCGATCAACCATCTGGCGGGGGAGTGGCTGGCGCTGCTCACCGGCGCCAAGTGGGAGATGGTGCATTACAAGGGCGCGGCGCCCGCCAATGCCGACCTGATGGGAGGCCAGATCCAGATTCAGTTCGACCAGATCGGCCCGGCGCTGCCGGTGCTGCGCTCCGGCAAGGTCCGTCCCCTCGCGGTGACGTCGCTGCAACGGGCGACCTTGGCGCCGGACGTCCCCACGATGGTCGAGGCGGGTTTCCCGGGCTTCGAGGCCATCACGCTGTTCGGCCTGATCGCGCCGGCCCGCACGCCGCCGGAGGTGGTCGCGACCTTGAGCGCCGCCATGGAGAAGGTGCTGAAGGATCCGGCGGTGGTGGAGCGCTTCGCCAGCATGGGTGGCGACGCCAAGTTCTCGACGCCCGACGGGCTGCGCGCGGCGCTCGTCAAGCAATCCGAGATCTGGACGCCGGTGATCCAGAAGGCCGACGTCAAGCTGCAGAACTGAGCCGCGGAGCGCCTCGCGACGGATTTTTGGTTTTTCGCGAGAGGCAGAGTCGTGAGACTCTGAAACTCGCACTCAAAACCCTTATGCCATCGGCATCGGAGGTGTCTCGCCCCCGATGAGACTCGTGAGACGGTCTTTTGCCGGCAAAGATGAAATGGCGACGCCGGTCGAAATGACGCAAGATGGCTCCAAGTAACAAAACTGTCACACTTGGGGGAAGCGGATGAGGATGTTCCGTGTTGCACTGCTGGCACTTGCCGGTTGGCTGACCGCCGTTGCGGCCCAGGCCGCCGACCCGGTGAATGTCTACACGATCTGGCCGGAGAACTACGCCCGGCCAATGTTCCAGGAATTCGAGAAGGTGACCGGCATCAAGGTCAACTTCATTCGCTTCTCCTCGGGCGAGGCGCTGGCCCGCGTGATCGCCGAGAAGAACAACCCGCGCATCGACGTCCTGTTCGGCGGCCCCGTCGAGACCTTCGCGGCCGGCATCAAGGAAGGCATCTTCGAGCCCTACAAGTCGCCGTCCTTCGCCAAGCTGCCGGCGCGTTTCAAGCATGTCGACGGCCAGTGGACCGCCATCGCCGACGACCCGCTGGTCTTCATGACCAACGGCGCCTTCCTCAAGGGCAAGGGGTTGAAGCCGCCGGCCTCGTGGGACGATTTGCTCGACCCCGCCTACAAGAACCAGCTGCAGATGGCCGATGCCCGCACCTCGGGCACGGCGGTGACGCGCATCTTCTCCGTGCTCGAAGTGAACAAGCGCGACGAGGAGAAGACCTTCGCCTACCTGAAGAAGCTGCGCCAGAACGTGCAGGTCTATACCAAGAGCGGCGGCGGCGGCACGCTGCCGGTGGGGCTCGGCCAGGCGGGCGGCGGCATCTTCTTCATCGTCGATGCGCTGGAGACCAAGGCCAAGGGCTACGACGTGGTGATCAGCTTCCCCAAGGAAGGCATCGGCTCCTCGGCCGAGGCGATCGCGCTGATCAAGGGCGCCAAGAACCAAGCCGCCGGCAAGAAGCTGATCGACTTCGCCACCAGCGCGGCGATGCAGTCGAAGCTCGCCGATCACAAGGTCAACTTCGTGCCGGCCAGCCCCGACGTGAAGACCGAGGCGAGCCTCGCCGAGGTGCTGAAGGGCGCCACCATCTTCCCGATCGACGATGACTACGCCGGCGCCAACCGCAAGCGCATCGTCGACCGCTGGATCAAGGAAGTGCTGCCGTAGCAATGGCCTCACGCGGCTTCGCCAGCGAGGGACGCCGGGTCCTGCGCGACCCGCTGCTGCTGGGCGTCATCACCGTCCTCTGGCTGCTGCTGGCACTGTTCGTCCTCTACCCGCTGACGGTGCTGATGGTGCGCGCCTTCAGCGACGAAGGCCGGCTGACGATCGAACCCTTGATGACCAGCCTGGGGGATTCGAGCCATCGCGCCGCCTTCTTCAACAGCCTGATTTTGGCGGCGACGGTGGGCGTGCTGGGCACGCTGCTGGGTTTCCTGTTCGCCCTTACCGCGACGCGCACCGGCCTTGGCCGCCGCTGGCTGACGCTGCTCGATGCGGCGGCGCTTCTGCCGCTGGTGTCGCCGCCCTTCACCACGTCGATCGCCATCATTTTCTCCTTCGGCCCCAAGGGCTTCATCAGCCACCATCTGCTGGGCTTCGACAATGTCAGCGCCTACGGCTTCGTGAGCACGGCGCTTGCCGAGACGCTGACCTATTTCCCCATCGCCTACCTGACGCTGCGACCCATCATCGCCGCGATCGATCCCAACCTCGAGGAGATGGCCTTCAGCCTGGGAGGCTCGCGCTGGCGCATCTTCCGCACCGTCACCGTGCCGCTGGCCATACCGGGCTTCGCCAACGCCTTCCTGCTGCTGTTCGCGGCCTCGCTCGCCGACTTCGCCACGCCACTGATCCTGGCCGGCAACAGCTTCCCGGTGCTGCCGACCCAGGCCTACCTCCAGATCACCGGCATGTTCGACTTCAAGGGCGGCGCCGTGCTGTCGCTGATGCTGCTGGTGCCGGCCGCCGTGGTCTATCTGCTGCAACGCTACTGGGTCGGTCGCCGCACCTACGTCACGGTGACGGGCAAGGTCGGCCAGCGCTCGCGCACGCGGGCCATCGCGCCCTGGGCATCGGTAGCGCTGGTCGTCGCCACGGTGCTGGTCGCCGTCTCCATCCTCTATTTCTACGCGCTGCTGGTGTTTGCCTCGGCGGTCGTGGCCTTCGGCGCCAACAACAGCTTCACCTGGCATCACTACGCGGTGATCTTCACCGAGGGCGTGCCGGCGATCCGCGACACGCTGATCATCGCGCTGATCGGCATGCCGCTGGGCGGGCTCTACGGCGTGCTGGTGGGCTACCTCATCGCGCGGCGCCGCTTCCCCGGCCGGCAGGCGATGGAGATCGTGTCGATGGTCAACTACGCGCTGCCCGGCACCATCGTCGGCATCGCCTACCTGATCGCCTTCAACGATCCGCCCATCGCGCTCACCGGCGGCGCGATGATCATCGTCGCCTGCTATGTCTTCCGATACAGCCCCACAGGCATCCGCGCCACGGTGGCGCTCCTGTCGCAGATCGATCGCAGCCTTGAAGAGGCCTCCTCAAGCCTTGGGGCCGGCAGCGGCGAAACCTTCCGGCGCGTGACCCTGCCGCTGATCGCGCCGGCCTTCTTCGCCGGGCTGGGCGTCGTCTTCATCCGCTCCATGACGGCGATCAGCGCCACCATCTTCCTGGTGTCGCTCAGCTGGACGCTGATCACGGTGCGCATCCTGGAGAATATGACGGAGATGGCGCTGGGCCCGGCCGCGGCCTTCTCGGTGTTCGTGATCGTGGTGGTCTTCGCCGTGGTGTCCGTCTTGAGCGCCATTCTCGCGCGCCTGCGCACGGCCACGGCCGGCGCTGCCGCCCGCAGCCTTCTCGGGGGATAGCGTCATGGCGCCCATCAGCATCCGGCTCGACCGCGTCTCCAAGCGCTTCGACCATACGGTCAAGGGGGAGGTCTATGCCGTGCGCGACGTCAGCCTCTCGGTGGCCGAAGGCGAGCTGCTGACGCTGCTCGGACCCTCGGGCTGCGGCAAGTCGACGACGCTGCGCATGATCGCGGGCTTCGAGGAGCCGGACGAGGGCACGATCTCGATCGATGGCCGCGACGTCACGCACGTCCTGCCCAACCGGCGCGGCATCGGTTTCATGTTCCAGAACTATGCGCTGTTCCCGCATCTCTCGGTCTTCGAGAACGTGGCCTATGGGCTGCGCGTCCAGCGCAAGGGCACGACGGAAATCGCGCACGCCGTCGGCAAGGTGCTGGAGCTGGTCGGCCTCGCCAACTACGAGCGCCAGCAGCCGCACCAGCTCTCGGGCGGCGAGCAGCAGCGCGTGGCGCTGGCCCGCGCCGTCGTGTTCCAGCCCAAGGTCCTGCTGTTCGACGAGCCGCTCAGCAACCTCGATGCCAAGCTCCGCGTCGAGATGAGGGAAGAGATCCGCTCGCTGCAGAAGCGCGTCGGCATCACCACGGTCTATGTCACGCACGACCAGGAGGAGGCGATGGCCATCTCCGACCGTATCGCCGTCATGGAGCGTGGCGAGGTGGTGCAGGACGGCACGGCGCAGGATCTCTACTATAGTCCGGCGACCGAGTTCGTGGCTCGCTTCATCGGCCGCACCAACATCGTCGAGGCGCGCGTGGTGTCGCCTGCCGAGGTCGAGATCGAGGGTCTGCGTATCACCTTCGCCTCCGGCCTTCCTGTGGGCCAGATGGTTCGCTTGGTGGTGCGCCCCGAGATGATCGAGCTGCAGCCGGCCGCCGCCGGCGCGCCCGATTCGGCGGTGATCACCCACCACACGTTCCTAGGCGAGAAGACCGACTATCAGGTCAAGCTCGGCGCTCTTTCCTTACAGGCGACGGCCAGCGACCACTACCGCAAGCCGGTCCTGAAAATCGGCCAGACCGTCGCCGTGCATTTCCATGCGCAAGGCATTCACGTCCTGAAGTAGATGGCGAGTTCGGCTACTCGCCGCGGATGCCGTTGGCGTCGATGACCTTCTTCCATTTGGCGCGGTCGCGCTGGATGGCGGACTTCATCTCGTCGCTGCTGCCGCCCAGCGGCTGGAAGCCGAGGGATATGAGCTTCTCGCGAAACTCCGGCGTCTTCAGCATCCGGTTCACCTCGCTGTTGAGGCGGTCGGCGATCTCGCGCGAAGCTGACGCGGGCAGGCCGAGGCCGAACCAGTTGTCGGCCTGGTAGCCGGGCAGCGTCTCGACCACGGTCGGGAGGCCGGGCAGCACCGGCGAGGGCGGCACGCTGGTGAAGGCGACGGCCCTCACACCGCCGGAGCGGATGTGGGGCAGGATCTCGGCCAGGTTGCCGAACATCATGTCGATGCGGCCGGCGATGATCTCGGCGATGGCCGGCGGCCCGCCGCGGAAGGGCACGTGCAGCATGTCGATCCCGGCGAGCGAGGTGAAGAGCGCGCCCCACAGGTGATAGGAGCCGCCGACGCCCGACGAGCCGTAGGTGAGCTTGCCCGGCTGCGCCTTGGCAGCGTCGATCACGTCCTTCACCGTCCTGAACGGCGTCTGCGGGTTCACGTAGAGCAGGTTATCGAGGCCGGCGATCATCACGACCGGCATCAGCACCCTGTCGGGATCGATGGCGATCTTGGTGCCGGGCATCACCGGCGAGGTCGAGCCCATGTTCATCGTGTAGAGCAGCACGGTGTAACCGTCGGGCGCGGCCGCCGCGACGGATTGCGCGGCGATCATGCCGGTGGCGCCGGTGCGGTTCTCGACGATCACCTGCTGGCCGAGCGCGTTGGTCAGCCGCTCCGCCACCAGCCGCGCCAGGATGTCGGCGCCGCCGCCGGCCGGATAGCCGTTGATCAGCTTCACCGGCCTGGCCGGCCAGCTCTGGGCGCTGGCGGGCGCGGCGCCCGCCAGCACGAGAAACGCCAGGAACGCGGCGACTACTTGTCGAGCCATACATCCTCGAAGCGGAAGCCGTTGTAGACGCTGTTCACGTTGGCGACGTAGCCCTTGACGTAGGGCTGCATGCAGATCGAGGCGCGGTTCCACATGATGATCGGCCGCGCGCCGTCCTCGAGCAGCTTCTTGTCGATGTCCCACACTATCTTCTTGCGCTTCTCCATGTCGGTCTCCTGGCTCTGCACCCCGAACA
>CANIRG010000234.1 GCA_947469635.1 Rhodospirillales bacterium
GCCGGCGACAAGCTCGGCCGCAATGTCGGCGCCACGCTCGCCGCCAACGCCGTGATCGAGGCGCTGGGCATCGAGATCCTCGGCCTCTCGGTGCTGATGGTGCGGCCCAAGCCCGAGACGGCGCGGGCGCTGGAGGCCGAGGCGCGCGAGGCGCTGCTGCGCCGTGCCGACGAGGCGACCTACGGCCGCCGCAACGCCTCGGTGGAGCAGGAGCGCGCCATCAAGGAGAACGAGCTCAACACCGAGATCGCCGTCGAAGGCAAGCGCCGCCAGGTCCGCGAGGCCCAGTGGGAGGTCGAGCGCGCCATCCGCGCCAAGCAGCAGCAGATCGAGAGCGAGGCGATGGAGGGCAAGATCGAGCTCGAGAAGCGCAATCGCGAGCTGGTCGGCCTCGTGACCGAGAACGCCCGTGCCGACGCAGACACCAAGGCCTACGCCGTCGCCACCGTGATGAAGGCCTTCAGCGCCGTCGATCCCTCGATCGTGCTGGCCTTCGCGACCAACGGCATGCAGCCCGACCAGATCGTGGCGACGGCCTTCCGCTCGCTCGCCGAGAACGCCCACAAGATCGGCGAGCTCAACATCCAGCCCGACCTGCTGCGCGACCTGATGGGGCGCCACGCGCCGGCGGCCTCCGGCAAGCCCGCCAAATCCGGCTGAACCGGTGGCCGAGACCACCGACCGCCGCCTCGTCGTCGTCGTGCGGCCGACGCGGCTCGACGAGCTGGTGGCCCGCTTCAACACCATCGGCCAGGCGAGGTTCTACGTCGAAAGCCTGGGCGGCGACTTCTCCGACTACCTGGCCGAGCACGAGCGCTATGGCGACGCGCTGCGCCGGACCGAGGAGGCCTTGCGCGAGATCGGCCGTGTGCACCGCCTGCAGCGGGCGCATGTGTTCAACTACCTGTTCGGCCCCACCGACATCGTGGTCGTGCTCGGCCAGGACGGGCTGGTCGCCAACACGCTGAAGTATCTCGACGGTCAGGCGATCGTCGGCGTCAATCCCGATCCCGTGCGCTGGGACGGCGTGCTCCTGCCCTTCACGCCGGCCGATGTCGGCGCCGCGGTGCGCGACCATGTCGGTGCGCGCCGGCCGGTGCGCGAGATCTCGATGGCCAGGGCCAGCCTCAACGACGGGCAGGAGCTGTTCGCCGTCAACGACTTCTTCGTCGGCCCGCGCAGCCATGTCTCGGCGCGCTACGTGCTGGCGCTCGGCGATCGCGAGGAGAGGCAGTCCTCCAGCGGCATCATCGTCTCGACCGGCCTCGGCTCGACCGGCTGGATGCGCAGCGTCTATGCCGGCTGGGCCGGCATGAGCTCGGCCTTGCTGGGCGAGAAGCCGGCGACCGAGGACGACGGCCGCTTCGCCTGGGATGCACGCGAGCTGCGCTTCTGTGTGCGCGAGCCCTTCCCCAGTCGCAGCTCGCGCGCCGAGCTGGTGTTCGGCCGCATCGCCGGCGATGAGCAGCTGCGCATCACCTCGCTGATGCCGGAGAACGGCATCATCTTCAGCGACGGCATCGAAGCCGACCGCCTGGCGTTCAACAGCGGCGCCATCGCCACGATCGGCGTCGCCGGGCGTCGCGGCCTGATCGTGGTCTAGCGGGAATGGCGTCTCCGCCAGAACGGCAGGGCGGGCCAGCGGCCCTCGCGCGCATAGGTCGCCTGCCGCTGCCCGAGGAAGTCCTGCACGGCCCGGCGCACCGTGGCCGCGTAGCTTTCGAGCGGCTCGGCGTCGCCGTCGAGAGCGGCAACGGCGGCCAGCGCGGCGCGACGTCCGCCCCACAGGGCCGTGGTCAATCCGTGCGAGGACAGCGGATTGAACGCGGCCGCGGCATCGCCTGCCGCGGCCCAGCCGGGACCGGCCACCGGATCCAGCCATGTCGTTGCGGCACCAGCCAGCCGTGGCTGCACGTCGCTGTCGAAGCCGGCGCTGTCCAGCCACTGCCGCACGTATTGCGTCGCCTCCACGCACTCTCTCCAAGCCGTGGTGTCGTGCGCCAGCCCGCGCGGCAAGGTGTCGGAGTCGCCGAACAGCACCAGCGCCAGCCGGCGATCAGGCAGAAGGCTGGCGTACCACCAGCCTTCGGGCACCGCCTCTATGAGCGTGGCGGGCGTCGGCTCGACCTCGTCGGTCCGCTGACGCAGGAACGCGCCCGCGGCCACCAGCCGATCTTCACGGCGATGCACGGCGTAGCGGCGCGCAACCACGGCGGTCCGGCCGCTGCAATCGAGCACGAAGCGCGCGGCGATCTCGGGTCCATCGACCAGTTGCATCGACCACATCGTGCCGTCGTGGACCGCGCCGTCGAGAGCCTTGGGCAGCACGGCGATGCCGCTCCGCTCCGCCGCGTCGCGCAGCAGGCGCTCGAACGCCGGCCGGTCGAGCACATGGCCCGGCCCTTCGACATGCATCAGCGCGTTGCGCTCCACCAGCGAGCCGCTGCCCCAGGCGGTGTAGGTCGCGTTGGCCGGGCGATGCGGACCGGCCCTGAAAGCCTCGGCCAGTCCGAGCTTGTGCAGCAGCTCGTTCGCTGCGGGCGACAGGAACTCGCCGAACCTGTCGCGCTCGTCCTGCGGCGGCGCCAGCATGACGGCGGAGCGTCCGCCGCCCGCCAAGGCGATGGCGGCTGCGCAGCCGGCGATGCCGCCGCCGACGATGGCGATGTCGTAGATAGCGCGGCTCACCGTCCCTGGACGGGGCCCGTCGGCGGCGACTTGGAGAGCCCGCTGCCCGACAGATCCATGGAGCCCCGATCGACCTCGACATAGAGCACGGACGGGATGCCCGGGGGCCGGCCGGCATCCGTCGGGCCGGGCCGCCGCACCACGATGCCCATGCGCTCCCAGAGGTAGATCATGCGGCTGATGCCGTCGCTGTAGCTCGCCTCGGCGTGATAGCCGATGCCGGCCGCGCCGCGCGCCCAGGCGACGCGGTTCGCGAAGAACTTCATCCGCTGCTCCGCCGGCTGCGCCGGGTCCATGAGCGCCTTGTAGTAGGCCTCGGGCAGGACATCGATTGGCAGCAGCGCCGGCCACCATGTGGCATTGGGGAAATCGTTCTCGAAGACCACCTGCTGGCAGCTGAAGGCGTCGCACTGCCAGGGCAGGCCCATCCAGCGCGTGAGGTCCCCGGGCATCTGGGGCGCGATGGCGGGCGGCGTGTCGCGCAGGCCGCGGAAGGCCAGCTCCGGTGTCAGCAGCAGGCCGAGCTCGTGGATCAGGTTGGGCGTGCGGTTCGTCGCCAGCGCGATGCGATAGGGACCGCGATACAGCTCCTTGTGGCGCATCGGCCAGCTCAGCTCGACGCCGGGATGGAAGGCGCCGCCCGAGCAGGGCTCCAGCGCGGCACGGGTCAGGGCCTCGGGTTGCTCGGCGAGGGGAAGCTGGTCGATGACGAGACTCTCGCTTTCGGTGCCGCTGCCGAGATCGCTGGCGAAGGCGCCTTCGGCCCAAAGCTTCAGCAGCGCATATTGCTGCTCGGGGATGCGCAGCCAGCGCAGCGGCGAGTCGCTGTAGTTGATGCCGTCGCCCAGCATGTACGGCAGCTTGAACTGCTGCTGCTCGTCGGAATGGGGATCGCGGAAGGCCGCGAAGACCTTATCGCGGAACGGCTTGTTGGCCGGGCCGGGATCGGCCAGGCGGGCGATGAAGCCTGCCTCGCCGAAGCCGCCGATGCCGAGCCATCCGGCGCTGAGATTGTGCGCCACCGTCACCCACTCCATCTGCGCCAGCCGGCGGAAGAACGGATAGATGTGCTTGCGGAACGACACCGGCGCGGTGGGCGGGGCGATCCATCCCGCCTCGACCGCCACGTTGGTCAGCACGTCGTAGAGGGAGACGAAGGGCTGCATGTCCGGCGCGTAATGCGGGCCACAGGAGGCGACCCAGCCATTGTCCGCCGTCATCGCCGGCCTGTCGGCGAACTGCACGCGGGCCTGGACCACCCCGTCGCACCAATCGTCGTGCCAGCCGTCGTTGTCTGAGAAATTGGCGATCGGGTTGTTGGGCACGGCGGAACGCGACTGGCCATCGCCGGGAAACACCAGCAGGCGGCCCCGGTCATCGGTCTGGAGGTGCCCGAGCTTGACCTTCAGGCTCTGCCAGAAGTCGCCCACCATGGCGTAGGCCGGGTCGTTGCCGCCGGTGTTCGTGCTGGCGCCCGTGATCGACTTCGGACCGGGATCGATGACCAGCATGCTGGCGCGGTCCTGCGAACCCACGATCCCCTGGTTTCGGCGGCGGCCGGGCAGGCCGGGCGCATTGGGTCCGTTGTCGAGCGGGTTGCTGAAGCCGTACCAGGCCGCCTTTGTGTTGGCGACGTGCACCGTCCAGTCGATGCGCGCCTCCGAAGCGGTGACCTCGCGCAGCAACTGGCCCGCCCGATTGAAGGCATAGACGCGGAAGCGCTGGACCTGCTTCTTGAGGCGCTGCTGGCCGTCCTTGTAGCGCCCGTCCGCGACCGGCGGCAGCCCGGGCACTTCCGGGGCGAGGAACCATTCGGTGCCGCCGCCGACGCGGCAGATGCCGAGCGGCGGATAGACGGCGAGACGGGCGATCGCCGTGTCGATGGGCGGGTTGGTGGGAGCTCCCTGGGCGTAGGCGGCGCGGGCGGTCCAGAGCGGCGCCAGGGGTGCGGCGGCGACGCCCGCCAGGAAATCGCGCCGCTTCAGCTTGCTGCCGTTCGATGCGCGCTCATCCATGCTCTTCCTCACCTCGACCGACAAAAAGTATCCGGCCATTCGCCATCCTTGGCAATTTTTCGCAGATGTGATGGTCCGAGTTTGCTGTTTCGGTTCCCGTCGACCCCATGGTAAGCGCAGTCATGTCCGACAATCCCCCCATCGAATTCGCCTTTCCCGACCTGCGCAAATGGGAGAAGGGCGCCGCGCCCTACATCCATGTGATCGAGAGCGGGAAGGCCGGCCCGACGGTGATGGTGGCGGCGCTCACCCACGGCAACGAGGTGTCGGGCGCGATCGTGGTCGATGCCCTGCTCTCGGCCGGCCTCAAGCCGCGCAAGGGCACGCTGATCTTCTCCTTCAACAATATCGACGCCTATCACAGCTTCGATGCCCGCACGCCCTTCAAGTCGCGCATGGTCGACGAGGACTTCAATCGCGTCTGGGGCCGGCTCGACCAGCCGGCGACCACCTCGGAGATGAAGCGCGCCCTGGTGGTGAAGCCCTTCGTCGAGCGCGCCGACCTGCTGCTCGATCTCCATTCGATGCATGACGACGGCGTGCCGCTGATGCTGGCGGGCCCGCTCGACAAGGGCACCGACTTCGCGAGGAAGGTGGGAAGCCCGGTCGACATCATCCGCGATGCCGGCCACGCCGCGGGCATGCGCATGCGCGACTACGGCGGCTTCGGCGATGCCGCCAGCCCGAAGAACGCGCTGCTGATCGAGACCGGACAGCATTGGCGCGCCTCTTCGGTGGTCGTCGCCAAGGATGTGACGGCACGCTTCCTCGCGGAAACCGGCATCGTCGATGCGGCGGACCTTCCCGCGGGCTGGAAGCAGCCGTCGCCGCCCTCGCAGCGCATCGTCGAGGTGACGCACGCCATCGCCACCAAGCGCGGCGACTTCCGGCCGGTGCGTGTCTTCGAAGGCCAGGAAACCATCGCCAAGGCCGGCACCGTGCTGGGTCACGACGACGGCCAGCCGGTGACCACGCCCTACGACAATTGCGTGCTGGTGATGCCCTCGGCCAACCGCCCGCTGCGCGGCGGCGTCACGGTAGTTCGCCTGGGTCGCCTGATCTGATGGCGGGCTTGCGGCGCGTCATGGCGCGCAGCTCGGAGAGGCTGAGCACTCCCAGCGCCGCGGCCAGCACGGCATAGGCCAGACCACCGGCGACGCAGATGCCCGCCAACGCGATCGCTCCCGGCACGCTGCTGTGCGCCAGGGCGGGACCGAGCAGGATCAGCCCCACCCACAGCACGCCGCCCATGCCGGCGGTGGCCGCGAGCACGCCCAGCGTTCGCTGCTTCAGGCGCCGATCGGCCGCCCACTGCCCGCGCCGGATCAGCACCGCGCCGAGCAGCGCTGCGTTCACCCACCCGGATATCGAAGAGGCGAGCGCGATACCGACATGGGCCAGCGTCGTGCCCCACAGGAAGACGATGTTGAGCACGATGTTGAGGGCGATGGCGCCGAGCGCGATGTAGAGCGGCGTGCGCGTGTCCTCGCGGGCGAAGAAACCCGGCGTCAGCGCCTTGATCAGCACGAAGGCCGGCAGGCCGATCGCGAAGGCCGCCAGCGCGCCGGCCGTCCGCAAGGTGTCGTCGGCGCCGAAGCGGCCGCGCTCGAACAGCACGCGGATGATCGGCTCGGCCAACAGCCACAGAGAGATAGCCGACGGGACGCTGAGCAGCAGGCCGACCTCGATGGCGCGGTTCTGGTTGGCCATCGCCGAATCGCTCTCGCCGGCGCGCAACTGCCGCGCCAGCAACGGCAGCAGCGCCGTGCCGATGGCGATGCCGACGACGCCCAGCGGCAGTTGCGCGAGGCGATCGGCGTAGTAGAGCGCCGAGATCGTGCCGACGGGCAGCAGCGACGCCCACACGACATCGAGCATGGCGCTCACCTGCTGCGCGCCGCCGCCGATGACGACCGGCGTGGCCAGCGCCACCAGCCGCGCCACGCGCTCGGTCCAGCGCGGCCGGACCAGCTTCATGGCGACGCCATCGCGCGCGCAGGCGACGAGCAGCCACAGCCATTGCAGCAGGCCCGCGATGGCGACGCCGATCGAGGCGGCATAGCCCGCGTTGGGCAGGAAGGGGGTGAGGCCGAGCAGCGCGCCGATCAGCGCCAGGTTCAGCAGCACGGGCGTTGCTGCGACATGGGCGAAGCGGTCGAT
This sequence comes from Rhodospirillales bacterium, assembly GCA_947469635.1. GTDB lineage: Bacteria > Pseudomonadota > Alphaproteobacteria > Reyranellales > Reyranellaceae > Reyranella. The sequence goes on from CANIRG010000234.1 coordinate 6,864, forward strand.
GCCGTTCAGCACGCCGCCGTAGAGCGAGGCCAGCGAGATGAACAGCAGATAGGGAAAGGAGATGCGGCCGAACTCGACGGCGAGCGAGAAGGTCGGCGGATCGTCGCGCATGCCCGGCGCCAGCGCCGACATCACGGCCGGCATGCCCAGCATCAGCACGATCGAGAAGGGCACCAGCACCAGCAGCAGCGCGGCATGGGCCTGGCGGGCGAAGGTGAGCGCCGCGTCGCGGCCGTTGCCTGTCAGCTCGCGCGCGAACAGCGGGACGAAGGCGGCCGAGAAGGCGCCCTCGGCGAACAGGCGGCGAAAGAAGTTCGGCAGCTTGAAGGCCACGAAGAAGGCGTCGGCCACCGCGCCCGATCCGAGCAGGCCCGACAGGACGATATCGCGCACGAACCCCACGACGCGGCTCATCAGGGTGAAGCCGCCGACCGTGGCGATGGCGCGGCCGAGGGTCATGTTCTCAATACCTTGGCCTTTCCTCCCCATTTGAATGGGGAGGAAAGGTCAGGGGTCAGCCCGGCCGCCACAATTCCGTCATCGTCCTCTGGCATATTCTCTCTCGGTAGCCGCCCGGCGATGTAATGGTCGGGGACACAAACCGCTACCATGGCCGGTCCTGCAAAGGGCCGGTTTTTTATTGTGCCGCCGCCAGCTTCAGCAGCGTCTCGCGATCCTGCGCCACCAGCTTCTTGTAGTCGCCGACGATCTGCTCCAGCTCCTCGGGGGGCAGCACGCTGGCGAGATCCGAGAACCCCTGCGGCGCGCGTTGCTCGACGATGTCGAGCATGACGTCGATACCCTTGCGCCGATTGCTTTCGACGATGCGGGCCATCGGCGGCAGGCGCCGGCGCTCGTAGCGCTGCAACGCGACCTCGGGATCATCGCCGACCAGCAGCTCCTGCGTCAGCGCCTCGCCGTCGATGATCGCCTGCGAGGCACCGTTGGAGCCGATGGGGTACATCGGATGCGCGGCGTCGCCCAGCAGGCTGACGCGCCCGTGGCTCCAGCGCGGCAGCGGATCGCGGTCGACCATGGGGAATTCGAAGATGGCATGCGCCGACTCGATGACCTCGGGCACGTCGAGCCAGCCGAACTTCCAGTCCTTGAAGCGCGGCAGGAAGTCGGCGAGCCGGCCCGGCCGGTTCCAGTCCTCGCGCGGCAGCTGCGCGCTGTCCCCCATGTGGAGATCGCAGATCCAGTTGATCAGCGATTCGCCCTTCTCGGCATGGGCGCGGCTCACCGGATAGCAGACGAATTTCTGATTGTGATGGCCTGCCTGCACCATGGTGGCGCCGCCGAGGTAGGGCTTGCCGACAGTGATGCCGCGCCACATCAGGATGCCCTGCCACTTGGGCGGGCCCTCGCCGGGATAGAAATGCGCGCGCACCGCCGAATGGATGCCGTCGGCGCCGATCAGGATATCCGACGTGCTCTGCTCGACGTCCCTGCCGTCGCGGTCGACGAAGCGGGCGAGGACCTTGCCATTGGCCTGCTCGAAGCCCGCGATCCGCCGGCCGAACTTGATCCGATCGGCGCCCACGATCCTCTGCGCGGCATGGAACAGGATCATCTGCAGCTCGCCGCGATGGATCGAGAACTGCGGCCACGGCAGGCCGGCGTGGCGGCCGCGCGGATCGGCCCAGATGGTCTGGCCGTGGCGGTTGGCATAGCGCAGCTCGCGTGTCTCGATGCCCGTGGCGGCCAGCGCCGGCTCGAGGCCGAGGCCGCTCAGGATGCGCACGGCGCCGGCCTGGATATTGATGCCGACACCCAGCGGCCGTAGCTCGCTCACGGCCTCGAAGACTTCCACCTCGAAGCCTGCACGCGCGAGGCACATGGCGGCGGTGAGGCCGCCGATGCCGGCCCCGGCGATGACGATCTTCATCTGGTCAAGAGTCGCGGCTCAATCCGCGCGACTCGAGGGCCGCCAGATAGGTAGCCCATCGTGCCGCGCAGGTCTCGCTGAGCTCGCGCAGGTACGACCAGCTGAAGATGCCGGTGTCGTGTCGGTCGTCGAACACGATGCGGATGGCGTAATGGCCGACCGGCTCGACGGCGACGATCTTCACATGGCGGCGACCGGGCACGATGGTCTTGCTGGAGGGGCCGCCATGGCCCTGCACCTCGGCCGACGGGCTCTCGACGCGGAGATACTCGGCCGACAGCGAGCATCTGTGGCCATCGGAGAAGTCGACCTCGAGCCTTCCCTCCTGCTTGAAGAGCCGAAGCTCCTCCGGCCAGGGCGCGGAACTAGACTCGTAGCTGCCCTCGTCGGGCACCGATTTGGGCGGGCCGCCGACGCTGCTCACGGCACGTCCTTCAGGTGACGCGCTTCGCTCACCAGCATGATCGGGATGCCGTCGCGGATGGGATAGGCGAGCCCCGCCTTGCGGCTGATCAGCTCGCCCGCCGCCGCATCATATTCCAGCGGCCCGTGGCTTGCCGGGCAGACCAGGATTTCCAGCAGCTTGGGATCGACGCCGCCACGGCGCGGTTCGGAAGGCTCCATCATGCAATTATAGCACGAAGTCAGTTCGCGCGCTGCGGTGTCGTTTCCGTCGGCGGGCCGAAGGCGGCCATTTCCAGGAGCCCGATCAGGAGCTTCGCGCGGGCCGTGCTGTCGGCCGCCTCCAGCAGCGCTTCCTTCTCGGTGGGATCGAAGGGCAGCATCATCGACAGCGAGGTCACCAGATTGTGGTCGGCCGTCTTCTTCACCGCCTCCCAGTCCGCGGAGAGATTGCGGCCGCGGAAGAAGGCCGCCAAGGCCGTCATCAGCCGCTCGCGGTCGAGCTCGACCGGCTCGTCGGCGTGATCGAGATCGGCGCGATAGGGCGAGAACAGCGCCGACACCCGGCGATAGCCGCCCTGGGCAAGGTCGAGCTCGCGCCCGACCTGGAAGCGGCAGACCCCGGCCAGCACCAGCATCAGCCGTCCGTCCTCGGTCTCGTTGAAGCTGACGATGCGCCCGGCACAGCCGACGCCGCGCACCCTGGGCGGCCCGTCGTCGGCCGGCAGCCCGTCGCCGGCAAAGCCGCCGGGCTGCACCATGCCGATCATGCGATGGCCGGCCAGCGCGTCGAACACCATGGCGAGGTAGCGCGGCTCGAAGACGTTGAGCGGCAGCCGGCCGCCGGGCAGCAGAAGGACGCCGGACAGCGGGAAGATCGGCAGCGTGTCGGGCAGCTGCTCGAAGCCCGGATCGAAGGGATTCCGGCCGGACAAGTTACGAGAACAGGATGGTCGAGAGCCGCTTGCGGCCGTCGACGGACAGCGGATCGCTGAAGCCCAGCGCTTCGAAGAACTTCAAGAGCTGCTGGCGGGCGGCGGCCTCGTTCCAGGCGCGGTCGGCCTTGATCATGGCGAGCA
>CANIRG010000235.1 GCA_947469635.1 Rhodospirillales bacterium
AGGCCGCATCGACGCTGCCGATCCCTTCGTCGAGCAGCAGGATGTCGGGTGTGAAGGCGGTGGAGATGGCGAACGCCAGCCTCGTCAACATGCCTGTCGCATAGATCCGCACGGGCATGAGCAGGTAGTCGCCCAGCTCCGTGAACTCGACGATCTCGTCCGTCTTCCTGCGAATTTCTCGGGGCGTCGCGCCGAGATAGATGCCGCGCAGGAAGATGTTGTCCCGGCCGCTGACATCGAGATCCATCCCGGCAGCGGCATCGAAGATGGGCGAGATCTTGCCGTCCACCTGGAGGCGGCCGCGGCCGGGAAAGTAAACGCCGGCCAGCACCCGCAGGAGGGTGCTCTTGCCGGCGCCGTTCGCGCCGATCAGGCCGAGCCGGTCGCCATCCTCGAGGGTGAAGGAGACGTCGTGCAAGGCGTCGATATGCACGAGGTTGTCCCGGCCGACGCCCATCAGGCCGCCGACGCTCGCGCGCAGCAGGCGCCCGCGCAGCGAGCGCGCGCTGGCGCCGTAGGCGGTGAACTCGACGCTGATCCGGTCGGCCACTATGGATGCCATCGGCCTTGCCTCAGAGCCAATAGCTGACGCGGCGTCGATAGCGGCCGTACAGCAGGAGTGCGGTCAATCCACCCAGCAGCGCCGTGAGGACTGCCGCGGCGAAGGCCTCCCAAGCCACCGGCTCGCCCAGCAAGGGGGCACGAACGAGCTCGATGCCGTGGAAGAACGGGTTCAATGCGGCGATCTCCCGCAACACTCGCCGAGATTCGGGCCGCCACAGGATCGGCGTGGCGAGGAAGGCCAGCGACGTGAGGCTCGCGACGATCGGCGGAATGTCGCGGAACCGCGAGCAGACGAGGGCGAGCAGCGAGGCGATCCAGCACAGATTGCAGGCCAGAAGGATCAGGCCCGGAATCGCCGCCAAGGCGGCCCACCCTGGAGCTGGGCCGCAGATGGCCACCACGATCACATAGACCAGGGCATTGTGGAGCAGCGTCATCAGGTTCCTCCACAGGACCCGATAGATGAAGACGCTGAGCGGCGTGTAGATTTGCTTGATGTTCGGCTCGTTGGCGATGAATGCTTGGCAGCCGTCGAGCAGGCAGCCGACGATGAAGCTCCATACGATCAGCCCTAGCGTGAGGTACGGCAGATATCGCCCGAGCGGCAGCTGGAAGATTTCGGCATAGAGCGCCCCGAGGCCGACCACCGTGGCGCCCATCGACAGGGTGATCCACAGGGGACCGAGCACCGATCGGCGATAGCGCTGCAACAGCTCGTGATTGCCGAGCGTCAGCCACTGCGGCCATCGGGCAAGGCCCGACACGACGTCGTCGACGGCTCCTCGCCACGAAGTCATCTGGTCCACCCGGGAATACGCGCGAACTCCGGGCGCATGGACAGGCGGGGCCATTCGGACGCCCAGCAGCACCGATGGTCGAAGCCGGCCATCGTGATCAGGGTCGTGCGGCCACGATCCTTCATGCGATTGACGTAGGACTGGACGACATCGGCGCCCACCACATCGTCGCGGGCTCCCGCGAAGTGGATTTGCGGAATGGACGAAACGCGTTCGGCGACATCGGCGGGATCCAGCGATCCGGCGAGCGGTGCCAGCCTGTCCCGGCCGGTCCAGTATCCGAGGTCCAGGTTGGCCGCGATGGTGACGATTCCGGCGACGTCGGTTCGCCGCGCCGCCAGCAGCACCGCGACGGCGCCGCCGCCGGAATATCCGACCAGGATCACGGTTGGGGCAGCAGCGTTCCGTTTCGCCTCGTCGATCGCCCGATCGATGCTCTCGATGATTTCGGCCGAGTAGCGACGGCCCGTCCAGTAGGCGGCATCGCATCGCCTCTCGGTGATGGAGGAATACTGGCAGGGTCGGGCGAGATAGATCGCATTCGCGCCGGGATGCAGGAGCGCGAGCCTCAAGGCCATGGGATCGTCAGGGGTGGGATCGGGGGAGACCGTGTATCTGTCGAGATAGGCCATGCCGTCGCCTTCGATATAGACGACCAACGGCGATCCACCGGGTTGGTGCGGCGGCGCGAAGCTCGCAACGTCGAACTTCGCACCCTTGAGGACTTGCAGGCTCCACCCCGCCTTTTCGGCGGCGAACGCCGCCTTCTGTTGTCGCGGCATGAGGTAGGAGGAGCCGCAGGCCGAGAGCAGGAGCGTCAGCACGAGGGCGCGGAGAGCCGCGATCGGGGACATTCAGCCTCCGCCGGTCTTGGCGAGCCGGGCCTTGGTGCTCTCGGGAACCGGCATGAAATTTTCCAGTCCATTTGCCAGGGCGCGTCGCATTTGGGTCAGCCCCTGCTGGCGGGACTGCGCATCCGGTGCGCGCAGCAGCAAGGTGCCGGTGAACCACATCGCGATCGGGTGATGCGGTGCAATCCTGTCCGCCTGGGCCAGCGTCTCGCGCATCGAATCCTCACGCCCTTTTGCCAGGAGAAGGTTCAAATAGGTCGGCAGAATGTCCAGCCGATGCGGTGCTCGGCGCAGAATGAAATCGACATCCTGCTGCCAGGCATCGAAGAAAACGTCGTCGGCAGCGGAGAAGCGGCCGGCGATCGAGTTCAGGGCACGAGCATACGCATTGTAGCGGGCCATCGCGAGTGTCACGGAGCCGTGCGTCTGCATGCGGACCCGGGAGTTCTCCAGCAAGCGGAGCAGCAGCGCGTTCTGATCGGCCGGCAGAGGTCGCCGCGCGTCCAGGCCCGCATTGATGGACGAGGCCAGAAGCGAGGCAATGCCCACACTGGCGCCACGTGGATCGCCCGGAACGGCGACCTGCCCGCATGCCGGGTCGAACCCGTTGGGAGGCAAACACTTTTCCAGGCGGGTCATGGCCAGGGAATTTGCGTAGGTGGCAATCGATGCCGCCAGGGTGAGAAGCGCTCCCGCGAAACAAGCCACCGCCACATCCATGCGCTTTCCTGTTTCGAGCCGCACACGGCCGTCGCCGGACAGGCCAATGCACAATGCCAGAGCGACCATCGTCGATGGCATCATGAACCAGGCACCATCGACGATCGCCCAGCATGAGACGAAGGCCAGCGCAGGCAAGACCATCGATCGCCGGGCGCCCATCACGATGGCCACCGGCAGACCGACCGTCGCGACGAGGCCGGGAAGCCCCGCCGAGAACAACGCCTCGAGGAAGGCATTGTGGCTATGGAACTGGTCGCGAACGACATCGCGCCATTCGGTTTCGTAGGTGCGGGTAACGGCAATCGGAAAGTTGCGAACAAGGTATTCCGAGTAGTGGCCCCAGCCGTGGCCGACCGACAGCGCCTCGATGCTCTCGAAAAGGTTGGGCTCGAGGATCCTGAACAGGACCTGCCGCGACCACAGCGACGCGAGGAAATCCGGTGCCGGCACGAAGCGCACCAGAAAATAGGGCGCAAGGCCGAGCAGGGTGACGATCGCGAGAATGATTGCGTAGGTTGCGTGGGTGCGATGCTGGAGCGATGTCTCGAATCTCTTCAGCGGCGAGATCGTGCGCAGGGCAAGCGCCGTCAGGCCGACGACGGCAATCGCGATCATCGCCGTGCGATTGCGTGAGGCGACGAGCGCCACGAGACCACAGAAGATGATCGTGACGGCGAAGGCGCGGCGTTCCCTTGCTTCCAGCAGGATGACGCCGACAGCGATCAGGCCGAGCGCATGGTACGCCAGATGCTCGTTGAAGCCGAGCAGCGTCGCCGTCGGTCCGACGCCGAGGAGCGGGCGGAGGTTGAAGAGGCTGGCGGCAACGGCCGTGAACGCAGCCGTCGCCACGAGACCCATGAACAGGCGATCGTGCGATCGGACGACCAGTGCCGAAGCGACGAAGGCGGCGAACGCGAGATACCAGAGTGCTCCTTGAGCGGTCTGAGGCGGCCCGAGGATCGAGAGCAAGGGAAATTCGACGAAGGGTGCGGCCAGGAGCCCCAAGATACCCAGGGCGGCACTCACGAGCACGAAGGGATGACGGACGACGTCGATCGTGTCCGGGACGGCCAGAATCAGAACACCGAGGCCGGCGCAGCAAATCCCCGCCGCCATGAAGAAAAGGCTGCCCAGGGGTTCGGCATCGGACCATACGCCTGCTGCGAACAGCGGGTGTGTCGCGAAGATCGAGACGGCGCCCAGAAAGAGGCCGAACCAGAGCATCGCCAGTCCGGCGGTGGCCATGCGCATCGGCGGTCAGCCCGCCATCGCCGGGGCGATGCCAGGCGCCGGGCGATGGGACATGAGCGCGTGTTGGACCGCATCTGCAAAGTCCCGACGAAACCGATCCGGTGCATAGCGCAAGGCATTCGCGCGACAATCCTGGGGCCGGATGTGGCGGTGCATCCGCTCCATTTGCCGGACCGCGGCTCGCAACGCATCGACATCCTGCGAATCGAAGAAGATCGCGGTGGGATTGGCGGAGTCGAGGCCGGCAAGCGTTTCGCGTGCTCCGCCGGCATTGAGCGCGACGACGGGCTTGCCGCATGCCTGCGCCTCGACCGGCGCAATGCCGAAATCCTCCACTGCGGCCAGGATGTAGCCGCGGCAGCGGCCCATGTGATCGGCGACGACTGGGTCAGGCTGGCGGCCCAGCATCGTTACGTTGGCGGGGCGCTTCGCCTCGATATGTGCCCGCTCGGGGCCGTCGCCTATGACGATGAGCCTGGTATCGGGCATGCCGGCGAATGCCTCCACGATCAGGTCCACCCGCTTGTGCGGGACGAGGCGGCAGACGGTGAGATAGTAGTCCTCGCTGCGCGACGACAGAGGGAAGCGATCGACGGCGACAGGCGGTGGCACAACCACGGCGTCGCGTCCGTAGGCTCTGGCGATCCGCGCCGCGACGAAATGCGAGTTTGCGACGAGGTGGTCCACCCGCTGGGTGGCTGCCTGGTCCCAGAGCCTCAGCCGGTGCAGCAACCATCGGGCCATCAGCTGCTTTGGCCAGCCCCAGCGCGTGTGCTCCAGGTAAGCCGCCTGCAGATCCCAGGCATAACGCATGGGTGTATGCACATAGCTGAGATGCACCTGATCCGGTCCGGTTATCACGCCTTTCGCGATGGCATGAGAGCTGGAGATGACGAGATCGTATCGCGAAAAATCCCACTGCTCGATGGCGATGGGCATGACCGGCAGATAGGCGCGATAGTGGCGCCTCGCCAAGGGCAGATGCTGGACGAAGCTGGTGGTAACCCGGCGATCAAGCCAATCGCACTGATTGCGCGAAAGAAAGTCCACCGCTGCAAAAAGATCGGCATCGGGATAGAGAGCGAATATCTCGGCAAGCACTCGTTCGGCGCCACCAAGCTCGGTCAGCCAGTCGTGAACGACAGCCACTCGAAGCGCTTGCAGGGGCGCAGCCTTCGTCTGCTCCTGCAAGGACTGGCCGCTTCTCATCAAAGGCCCTCCGAGCCCGGCGATGGACTTGTCTGGCGCACCGCCCACGTTACGTCGAACAGTCGCCCAGGGTTGTCAAATCGTCGGTTGTCGGCAATATTCCAGTGGGGATCGGACCGCTCGGTGCGGTGGGGGAATAATGCGCGTCGGGTCGGCAGTGCGATTGTGGCATATCGCGTGTAGTGTCCTGTTGCTGGTGTCGGGAGCCCAAGGCGCGTTGGCTGGAACGACGTATGGGACGAACGGTCCCACCAACGTCAACACGAACAGCCAGACGACTTACCAGGCAACCGATACGACGACGGGTCTCCTCAACGATCGCATCGATCAGGCAACCGGCACGACGATTTCGAGCCGGCCGGCCGTCGATCTCGGCGGAGGCAAGGCCGCGGGCAGCGAACCACGCAATTTTGGTCTTTGGGCCAATGTCGGCAACACCTGGATTCGCAATTCGCAGCCTGGTGTCGAAATGCATGGGCCCATTTTCAGCACCTTGGTTGGCCTGGATTATAGCTGGCAACCCTGGTTGTTGACCGGTGTCGCGGGCGGCTATGAGCGGGTGGATATCTACACCGGCTTCAACAATGGAAACCAAGCGTCCAACGGAGCGATTTTCGCGTCTTATGCGGCGATCCGGCTCAGCCCGAACTTCAGCCTGGATGGGCAGGTCGGCCATGCCTGGATCGGTTACAACGGATCGCATGGCGGCGTTTCCAGCGCCTTCACCGGCGACCGGTGGTTCGGTTCGGCCAACGTCAAGGCGAAGACGACGATCGACGCCTGGCAGCTCGTCGGCTCCATAGGCTATTTCTATGTCGCGGAAACCCAGGGTTCGTACACGGAGTCCAACGGCAATGTCGTGCCATCCTCCATGCCTTACCTCGGCCAGGTGCGCGTGAAGGGCGAGGTCGGATATCGCTTCGAGATGCAGTTCGGCGCGCTCACGCCCTTCGCATCGGCGCGGCTGGAATTCGACACCCAGCATGGCGAAGCACCGGTGATCAACTCGGCCGGCCAACGAGCCGCGGTCAGCGAATTCGGCACCACCTTTGGTGCGGGTTTGAAAGCCGATCTGGGCGACTACACGTCGCTCATCCTCGAAGGGAAGACGACCCAGTTCAGGCAGTATTTCGAAGCGTACGGGGTCAACGCGTCCTTGCGCATCAGGTTCTGATCCGCCGCGCAGGGAGTGTGCGGCCCTAATGCTGTTCAATTCCTTCGTCTTCGTCCTGTTCTTTCTTCCCGCGACGCTGATCGTATATTTCTGGCTTGGCCGGATCGGTCATCGTTCGGCTCTGGTCTGGTTGTTCGTCGCGTCGCTGGCCTTCTACGCTTGGTGGAACCCGGTGTTCCTGGGGCTGTTGCTGGGCTCCCTGGTGCTCAACTATGCGCTGGGGTATTCGCTGGCGCCCAGCCGGGGCATGGAGCGTCGATGGCTCCTGATCGGCGGGGTCGCGGCAAATCTCCTGCTGCTGGGCTACTTCAAGTATGCCGCCTTCGCCCTCGGAATAGCCGGCTTCAGGCTGGATCCCGAGGCTGTCGTTTTGCCGTTGGCCATCTCGTTCTTCACCTTCACGCAGATCGGCTTTCTCGTCGACTGCCATCGCGGCAGGATCGTGGATTTCGATCCGCTGCACTACGGGCTGTTCGTCGTCTATTTCCCGCACCTGATCGCGGGGCCCATCATCCATCACGGCGATGTGGCCGGACAGTTCGCCGACGCGCGCGCCAGCCGCGTGCGCTGGGACGACATGGCCAGCGGCGTGACACTCTTCCTTCTCGGCCTGTTCAAGAAGGTGGTCATCGCCGATCAGTTGGCGACGCCGGTCAATCGTGCCTACGTCGCGGTCGACCAGGGCGTCCACCTGACCGCGCTCGAGTCGGGCGCCACGGCCGTCGGTTTCCTGCTGCAGATCTATTTCGACTTCTCGGCCTATTGCGACATGGCGCTGGGCGTGTCGGTCATGCTGGGCGTCCGCCTGCCGCTCAACTTCAACTCACCGCTGAAGGCCACGAGCATCCTCGACTTCTGGCGGCGCTGGAACATCACCCTGACCCGGTTCCTCTCGGCCTATATCTATCAGCCGATGGCCCGCCACCTGGCACGCCAGCGAGCCGCGAGCGCGCGGAGCACGCGGCCGGGCGGCTTGCTGCGGAGGCGTTGGAGCCTCGGCATGCTGATCGTGCTTCCGGCAATGACGACGATGGTCGCGAGCGGCATCTGGCACGGGGCGGGCTGGACCTTCGTGATCTTCGGCGCCCTGCACGGCACCTTCGTCGTCGTCAATCAGATGTGGCGGAAGATCGTGCCGCCGCTGGGATTGCCTCGATGGCTGGGAAGCGGTGCCGGCCTCCTGCTGACCTTCGCCGCCGTGGCGGTGAGCGTGGTCTTCTTCCGCGCCCCGACGCTGTCGGTCGCCTGGTCCATCCTGGAAGGGCTGGCGGGGGTCAATGGCTTCTATCCGCCGGCGGAGTTGCCGGAAGGTCGCCGGTTCCATGTCGATGCAGCGGCGGCAACATGGATCGCGATTGGCTTGGCGATCGTCTGGCTATTGCCCAATCCATATCAGTGGATGGCAGCCAGTCGATTGCATCTCGGCGACCCGGTGGAGCCGTGGCGCTTCCCGGCGACCCTCGCAAGCCGCCTGACGTGGCGGCCGACCAATGCCTGGACGGTGCTCGTGGCGTTGCTGGGTGCGACCGCGATGATCATGATGGGCAGCCACGTCACCCAGTTCATCTACTTCCAGTTCTGAGCCGCTCATGGCCACGCGAGCCTGCTCGAGCGACCACGCACGCAGATACGTGGGGCGGCTGCTCGCCACGATCGGCGTCACGCTCCTCGTCGTTGCCGCCGTCAACATCGTGGTCGATCCGTTCCAGGTCTGGCGGATCGTCAAGGTGGCCGGCCTGGACATGGTCAAGGTGCCCGAGACGAACTGGGACGTCGTCACCAAGATCTATGGAATCCGTTGGATCAAGCCGCGCGCCATCATCCTCGGCTCGTCGCGCGCCCGGATGGCGCTCGATCCTCAGAGGATCGATTGGCGCGATGGAGTCGAGCCCAGCTTCAACGCCGGTGTCCCCCTGGGATCGATGAGGGACATCAGGTCCCTGTTCGACCTGGCCGTGCGCACGGCCCCCGTCAAGGTCGCGCTTGTCGAACTCGAATTCCACAGCTTCGACGTGAACTCATTCGATCTGGACAACAACCTGAAGAGAAAGGATTCGCGCCTGCGACTGCGGGGTCTCCCCGATCTCCTGCCTGGGCTGCTGCTGATGGATGGTCTCGGGCAAAGCTGGGCAATCCTGAAGCGATATCTCGACATGGTCGCTCATCCGTTCTTCCACGAGCGCCGGGACGGGAAGCTGGAATTCCACGCCGAGGTTTTCCATGCGCCGCTCGCCAACGACGGCCATGAGCGGCTTTTCCTGAAGCAGTGGCTCAACGCCGATCCAGCCCTCGGCTTCTGCCTGCGCCGGGCGGATGGTCGCGAGAGCGGCCTGGCGGAGCTCGGCGCGCTGCTCGATCAGGCGCGGGAGCAGGGCGTCAAGGTCATCCTGGTGCTCGCGCCGTCGCACGCGCGCCGGCTGGAATTGATATGGGCGGCGGGCCTGCGGCCGCAGTTCGAGCGCTGGAAGCGGGAGCTGGTACGAAGCGTGTCGGTGCATCAGCGCGACAGTCGCTCGCCCGGCGTCGTGCTTTGGGACTTCACCCACTACAGCCATCTGACGACCGAGGAGTTTCGCCTCGTGGTCAAGGGGGAGAAGCCAAACGACTACTTCTGGGAGTCTGTCCACTTCAAGGATCGGGTCGGCATGATGGTCGTGGACGCCATCGCCCATCGGCCGAATCCCGCGGACCCCTTTCCGCCCGGCTTTGGCCGGGAGCTCACGACCGGTAACGTGGAGGAGCAGCTGGCCGCCGAGCGTCTTGGCCACGAAGCCTATCGACGGTCGCATCCGGCCGCGGTTGCCGAGGTCGAGCGGCGGGTTGCGAAGGTCGAGGCGCGCCTCGGCGGTGCAAAGGTCTGCCAGTGACGGCGGCCGTCAGGTGGCCGCCGTTCTTTCCATGTGAATGGAGGCCGTAAGTTGAGTTTCGTCTGGCCGTTCCTGCAGAGCTTCGGGGGTGTCGCATTGCCCTTGTTCCTCGCCGCGACGGTTTGCATGACGCTCGAATGGTTGCGTCCTGCGAACGCCTGCTCCCTCGGGTCGCGGCTGCGCGGCTTCGGCTTCTGGCTGTTCGCCACGACCTTCAGCGTCACGCTGCTCATTGCCGTGACATCGATCGTGGAGCCGCTCGCGCTTCGACCCTTGGCCCTGGTCAAGGTCGACGAATTGCTGCCGTCGGGATCGACCGTCGTTCAGGTGATTTTTGGAGTGACGGTGCCGATCGTCGCCGCGATCGTCGGCGACTTCTTCTATTACTGGATGCACAGGCTCCAGCATCACAGTCGGTTCCTTTGGCGGTTCCATCGTGTTCATCACGCGCCGCATGAGCTCAGCGCGTGGAACAGCAACGGGCATTTCACGGAGGCTCTGCTCTATATCCCCTTCGTGGCGCTGCCCAACGTGCTCCTTTTGAGCATTCAGTACAGCTACGTGCCGGGCGTCGTGGCCTTCCTGCTGGTGATGCATGGAATCTTCATACATTCCTGCACACGGTTCCATCTCGGCCCGCTGCGCTACGTCATCATCGACAACCGATATCACCGGATTCATCACTCGATAGACGGCAGCCGGCACGGGGCGAACTTCGGCAACTTCACGGCGATCTGGGATATCGTCTTCGGCACCGCGCATTTTCCCCGCGCGAAGGAATGGCCG
>CANIRG010000236.1 GCA_947469635.1 Rhodospirillales bacterium
CCGCAAATACTCGATGACCGACATGGCCAAGGGCGACGTGATGTTCGCGGCGACCGGCGTCACCTCGGGCTCGATGCTGAAGGGCGTGCGCCGTTTCCACAACGGCGCCGAGACGCATTCGATCGTCATGCGCTCCAAGACCGGCACGGTGCGGTGGATTTCCGCCCATCACAATTTCTCGATCAAGACTGGCTTGCCGAGCTGGGCCTGATCATGATGGCCGGATGCGGCCCTGGTTGCTCGCCTGCCTTCTGACGGTCTTCGCCGCCACCGAGACGGCGGCGCAGAACACGTGCCGACAGTTCTCGTGGTCGATCGGCCGCAGGATCAACCTGTTCGACGACTATCTGCCGCTCGTCAGGAGCGCGCAGTCGCTGCCCAAGGAAGGCGCCTTCTCGCTCGAGCTCAGGCCCGCCGACGAGGTGATCTACTTCGTGGCGCCGGAGCGGGGCCAGGACAGCGGCTACGGCGGCCTCGTCACCATCGAGTATCTGCCGGCCGGCCGCTACCAGATCGCCCTGTCTCAGGAAGCCTGGGTCGATGCGGTCCAGGAAAATGCACGCCTGCCCATCCTGGCCGTGGATCGCGGCAGCCATTGCCCCGGCGTGCGCCAGAGCGTGGAGGTCACCGTCCAGGGGCAGCCGCTCACGATCCAGATCGGTGGCGCCAAGGCGCAGCGCCTCAGCATCGCCGTCGTCCGCGTCTGGCCGTTCGACTGGAGATGGTGATCAATCGCTCGTAGGGCCGCGGAGCACGTTCCGTTCCGGTGCCATCTGACCGCGGGCCTCCAGGCCCGCTCATGCCTTTCGTCGCGCTCGCTTGATATGAGCGGGCCTGGAGGCCCGCGGACCACATGAGTACAAGCTCCACAGACCGGCGTCAGAGCTTCTCGCCGGCGGCCTTGAGCAGGGCTTCGACATCGGTCAGCCAGACGAGCTCCTGCTTGGCGAGCGCTTCCAGCACGCGGCGCATCGCGGCCGCGCCGGCAGGCGTGCCGACCACGAATGGGTGCAGCCCGATGGCCACGACGGTCGCCTCGCGCGATGGATCGGCGGCGGCCTCGCGCGCCAGCTCGCTCACATAGTCGATCCACAGGCGTTCGAGGTCGCTCGCTTCCTTGAAGCGCGCGAGATACTGGCCCATGTCGACGATCTGGGGCGGATAGGGCACCAGCAGGAGCGGCGACGACGGTGTGGCGAGGCGGGAGAGGATGTCGGAATCCATGCCGTCGAGCGTGTAGCGGATGCCTTCGGCCGAGGTGGCGGCGTAGGTATCGGCGTTGGGATAGACGCTCGGGCTCGACCAGCCGATGCTGCGCACGCCGGTGCCCTTCTCGATCATATCGAGCGTCTTCTTGATATAGGCGCGCTGCGCCTCCGGACCCTTGTCGAGCGGCAGCTGGTCGGTCGAGTTGTTCATCCCGTGCGCCACGATCGGGGCCTTGGGCGCGAGGGCGCGGAACTGCTTCCAGATCTCCGGCTGCTGCTCGGGAAATTGCGCGCTCAGCACGATGCTGAGCGGCACGTTCATTTCCTTGAACAGCCGGCCGACGCGCGGCACGCCCCTTTCGATGGCATATTGCCGGAACGCCTCCTCGACAATGTTCGGTGACCGGCCCGCCATGTCGGGCCGGAAGTTGGGACCGTGGCCGAAGCCCCACACCTCGACATAGAAGACGAAGGCGACGGCGACCTTCTTGCCGCCGGGCCAGGCTTTGACGTGGATCGCCTCACGCGGCAGGCCGGTGACCCAGTCCTTCGAGGTCTGGGCGGTGGCGGTACTGGCCCATATGAACAGGGCGACGATGAAGGTGACGACTATTCTCATGGCGGGATCGTAGCATGACGCTACAGTCGAACGATGCCCTCAGATATTCGCGCGCCACGCGACGCCTTTCTCGGCGTCGAGCACTCCCTGACCGGACGGCGCTGGGCGGCGCGGCTGGGCGACGAGCGGCTGGCGCTGGCCATGGCGCAGCGTCACGACCTGCCCGAGGCGATCTGCCGGCTGCTGGCGGCGCGCGACGTCGATCTCGACGGCGTGCCGGATTTCCTCGATCCGACGCTGCGCAAGTTCCTGCCCGATCCGCTCCATCTCAAGGACATGGACCGCGCCATCGCGCGCCTGATGAAGGCCGTCGAGGGGGCCGAGCGCATCGTGGTGTTCGGCGACTACGACGTCGACGGCGCCACCTCGTCGGCGCTGCTTTTGCGTTTCTTCCGCAGCGTCGGCGGCAATATCGGCGTCTATATCCCGGACCGTCGCAAGGAAGGCTACGGCCCCAACACGGCGGCCCTCACCAGGCTCAAGGAGGAGGGCGCGGCCGTGGTCGTCACGGTCGATTGCGGCGTCACCGCCCACGAGCCTCTGGCCGAGGCGAGGCGCATCGGCCTGGACGTCGTCGTGATCGATCATCACCAGGGCGAGATCGGACTGCCCGATGCCGTGGCCGTCGTCGATCCCAACCGCATCGACGACGAGAGCCCGCACAAGCAGCTCGCGGCGGTGGGCGTGGCTTTCCTGCTCGCCATCGGCGTCAACCGGGCGCTGCGCGAGGCGGGCTGGTATTCCGAGGCGCGGCCCGAGCCCGACCTGCGCCAATGGCTGGATCTCGTGGCGCTGGGCACGGTGGCCGACGTCGTGCCGCTCACCGGCGTCAACCGCGCGCTGGTGCGGCAGGGCCTCGCGGTGATGGGCAAGCGCGGCAATCCCGGGCTCGCGGCGCTGGCCGACGTCGCCAAGCTGAACGAAGCACCGGGCGCCTATCACCTCGGGTTCATGCTGGGGCCGAGGGTCAATGCCGGCGGGCGGGTCGGCCAGGCCGATCTCGGCGCGCGGCTGCTCTCCAGCGACGATGCGCACGAGGTCGGCGCGCTGGCGCTCCGCCTCGACGAATTCAACGGCGAGCGCCGCGCCATCGAGCGCGACGTGCTCGACCAGGCGATCCAGCGCATCGAAGGGATCTATGGGCCGGACCGCCAGGGCCTGCCGTCGGTGCTGCTCGTGGAGAGCGAGGGCTGGCACGTCGGCGTGATCGGCATCGTGGCGAGCCGGCTGGTCGAACGCTACGGCCGGCCAGCCTTCGTGATCGGCCTCGACGGCGAGGTCGGCAAGGGCTCCGGCCGCTCGGTGCGCGGCGTCGACCTCGGCGCGGCGGTGATCGCGGCGCGGCAGGAAGGGCTGCTGATCAACGGCGGCGGCCACGCCATGGCGGCGGGCCTCACGGTGGCGCGCACCGCCCTGCCCGAGCTGGCGAGCTATCTCGACCGGCGCATCGCGCCGCAACTGGGTATCGCTCCGCCGGTGCGCGAGCTCGGCATCGATGCCGCGCTGACGCCGGCCGCGGCGACGCAGGAGCTGGTGCAGATGATCGAGCGCGCCGGTCCCTTCGGCGCCGGCAATGCGCTGCCACGCTTCGTGCTGGCCTCGGTTCGCGTCGACTTCGCCAAGACGGTGGGCGAGGGCCACGTGCGCTGCACGCTGGTCGGCGCCCAGCGCGGCCGCATCGAGGCCATCGCCTTCCGTGCCGGCCAGTCGGCGCTGGGACCGGCGCTGCTCGACCCCGCGCGGCCGGTGCTGCATGTCGCGGGCGCGCTGCGCATCGATCGCTACAACGGCCGCGAAAGCGTGCGGCTGCAGATCGACGATGCGGCGCGGGCGGTGGGCTCGATGCTTGCCTGACGAGCTGTGGTTTTTGCCGGCAATGAGCATTCGATTGCACTGATCGCAATTCCGGGGCGGACGCCCATGGCGAGCCTGACGATCCGCAAGCTCGATGAGAGCCTGATGAGCACGCTTCGAATGCGCGTGGTCCAGCGAAGCCATTTCATGCAAGATGAAGCTCGGGCCATCCTGCGGGCCGTGCCGGCGCAACCCTCTGGGTAGCGCGGAGCCTGAGTTGCCGGCACGTGAACGCGTGCGCGATCTCCCGACCTTCAAATAAACGAAGGATGTCCAGGGCTTCGGCGCCTTTGGATTGACGTCGTCAGCCCCTGGGCGGATTGAGCCGTTGGCGGCGGCACCTCGCCCGCTTGATTTCATCGCTCCAGGCCGCTAGATGCTCGCGCGCGAAGGTCCCCATCGTCTAGAGGCCTAGGACACCGCCCTTTCACGGCGGCGACGCGGGTTCGAATCCCGCTGGGGACGCCACTGCATTAAAAGATGCTGCCCGCTCAGTAAGTTACTGGAAGACCACGCTGTTTCGGCCCGACTGGTGATACAGAAGGGTGCTACAGTGGCCGTTCTCCGCATGGCATCCCCATTCAAGCACCCCCGCACGAGCGTCTACTATCTGAGGCGGGCGGTTCCGCGCGACTTGCAGGAAGCGTTGGGCAAGAAGGAGTACCTCCGATCCCTCGGGACCAAGGACCCCAAAGAGGCCAAGGTTCGCTTCGCCGCCGCGTTCGAGGAGTGCGAGGCGGTCTTTGCTCGGGCCAGGGTAGGCAAGGGCGAAACCGATGCGCTCGACGACGGGCAGATTAGGCAGATTGCCGACGCATGGGCGGCGCACGTTCTGGAGGAAGACGATGAGCTACGCTTCGAGGGGCTGGATGACAGGGCTTACGCGAAGCGGCTGGAGACCTTTGATATTGTCGTGCCCTCGCTTAGGGGTGACCTCTCCCGTGGCATCGTCGCCGATGACACTGCATGGGAGTTCGACGACTTCCTAAAGTCCCATGGGTACAACGTACCGTCGTCATCGCCAGACTTTAGGCGCGTCTGCTTGGCGATGCAGCGTAGCTGGGTGCAGGCGCTGGAGATCGAGCAGCGCCGCCACCATGGGGAACCTATCGACACCCCAAAGGCCCCTGTGATTGGCCCCAGGCGCCTTCTCGGCGCGGCAGCAGGCGACCCTACGAAACTGTCTGGCGCCTTCGCCGCTTGGCGTCTTGAGCGCAAGCCGAGCGATAAGCTCTGGTCGGAGTGGTCGCTTGCTCTCCGCCGCTTCGTCGAGACGAACGGGGACATTGCTGTTGCCAAGCTCGAACGCGAGCACATGCGCAAGTTCAAAGACGCGCTCATCACGTTGGGCTTGCGGCAGGCGAGCATCAAGAAACACCTATCGGCAATGCGCAGCGTGTTGACATGGTGCGTCGAGAACGGCCTGAGCGAGCACAACGCGGCCTCCGGTATTCGAGTACGCCAAGCCAAGGTCCAACAAGAGGCCCGGATTGCTTATGAAGATGCCGACCTCGCTCTACTGTTCGCATCACCGATCTACGTGACAGGGCGACGGCCAGTTGGTGGCGGCGGTGAAGCGGCGTTCTGGCTTCCGCTGATGGCGCTCTACATGGGCTGCCGATTGGAGGAGCTGGGGCAGGCCCTTGTATCGGACATCGTTACCTTTGACCGTATCGTATGCCTCGACATCAATGACAGAAACGCCAACAAGAGCGTGAAGACCGCCTCGTCACGGCGCATCGTGCCGATACACCCCGAGCTGCACCGCCTTGGCTTCGGCGCCTATGTCTCCTCAGTGAACGCCCGTGACCGCCTGTTTCCAGAGTTGAAGGCAGACCGCTTCGGAAAGTGGACTGGCAATTTCTCGAAATGGTGGGGACGATGGGCAAGGAAGTTGGGCGTACAGGATCGGCGCAAGGTCTTCCATTCCTTCCGCCACGGTTTCAAGATCGCTTGCCGACGTGGGGACATCAAAGAGGAAATCCATGACCTGATGACTGGTCATCGGGGCGGAAGCGTTGGCCGTGACTACGGGGCCGAGGCTGGATATTCGGGAGCGCTTGTAGCCGAGCTTGCAGACAAGATCGGAAGCGTGAGGTATTCGGCGGACCTGTCCAAGGTCGTGGAATGGACGCACCGCCGTGACCGGCCCCCACACGTTGGCGAGGGCCGGCCTTAGTTGAGCTACGCGGTGAAGTGGGTCGCCGCTCGTTACGTCGTGCTGCCGGTGGGCTTCTCAGCTCCACCCCACAGGCCGCCCTTGCTGCCTGCCTCGTAAATCTTCAGCCCGCCCGTAATCGCGTCGGCCGCGATCCCTGCGAACATGCCGGCCTGATTGGTGATCGGCATACCGCTGATGTTGGCGAGCGTCCGCGACCGCATGGCATCCTTCTCGGACTGTGTGCGGGCGATGTTGGCGGTGTAGTTGTAGTCGTTGTTCGCCTTGGCGAGGCCTTCGCGCATTTCGTAGTCACCGAGGACGTTCGCGAACGAGTGACCTTCGACGCCGGCCTCACCAGCGGCGGTGACAGCCTTGCCCTTCGCGACGGCCATGCCGCGCACGATGTCGAAGTTGTCGGTGGCGGCTTTGTCGCCGGCTTGTGACTGCTGTAAATTTAAGCCGTTGAAGTTCTGAGCCAGTGCCCGATTTTGGGCGTAGGCGTTCTGGATATAGAGGCCGGTGTTCTGCGACGCGGCGGCGAGGCGGCCGAACATCGACAGGCCAGCAGTTGCCAGTGGGGCGCCGATGCCGAGAGCGGTCGTACCTGAGATGCCGGAGCCAAACAGGCCGCCAGCACCAGCCGCAACGGCCGGAACAAGCTCGGTCGTCACAGCGCCCGCGGATGTAGCGGCAGCAGACGCCGCAGCGAACGACCCAGCGATACCGGCATCGGCCGCGACAAGACCTGTCGTGCCGGCTGCTGCTGCCGTCTCGGCGGCGGTGAGGAGGAGCGCCGACTCGCCAATTCCAAAGTCACACATTGCAGTGTCCTCTCAATTCGCCGAGCGAAGCCGCGCCGCGTAGGCACGACCCAGCACAGCAAGGTCCCTCGTGGGGTCTGACAACATCCACGCTACGAACCTGGGCGCCATGCCGGGAGGCAGGGCAGCAAGGCCCATGGCGACCACCACCAGGGCAGGCGGTACAGACCAGTTGGCGGCGACGCGGTCACACGCCTCAATCCACACGTCGTTGGTATCGAGGCGTCGATCAGGCGTCGCCAGAGTAGGGGCCATCGCTCCGACTTCATCGGCGAGGATGCGGAAGGCTTGGACAAGGGCTGCCGGGGTGGCAGCGGTGGAGCCCCTGAGGCCGCGATGGGTAGCGGTAGCGTCGTTCATGTTGGTGGTCTTTCTTGAGGTTGAGAGAGAAGCGTGGCCCACCGATCGCCTTCGGCGTTGATCGACCACACCGGAAGGCCCGCAGGCTCAAACGGTGGAGCGACGACGCCGATAGGTGAGGGTGGGAGAGGTAGAGGGCGGTGTGCGGCGGACCCTGGAGCGGAGACCGGCAGGGCGACCACCTCAGGCTGTACCGCAGCAGATGCCGAGAGGTGGCAGATGGTGGGGAGGCTGGCGGGTCTACGTCGTGGTGTCCCACCTCATGCTCACTGCGGTCGTACTACAGTGCGCGAGGGTGGGATCGTTGGTGGAGATCGAGGCCGCCCAGCGAGGGAGCGGTTAGCGGCAAGGTCCCTATAGAAAGAACTACGCCTATAGGAACCCTGCCTCTAAGTCTGGACTGCGAAGGTTCGGACCAAGGAACGTCCTTGGGGCCGCCATGGTGTGTGGGAGGCGACACTTGCCAGGGCAGCGGAGAAGGAACGGGCCGGCGTGGCCCGCAGACCAGCGTCGTCCTTCAACTGCCGTGTCGAGATGCGGTCAACCCCGGCCGGGAGAGACCGGAGGTGGTCGACCACCTTGAGTGTGGTGGACGCGATGGCCCCTACCGCCTTGCCCTCGATATGCTTGGGACACCACGGCCGCCACGATACCCCAGGCATGACCTGAGACAGGACAGGTTGAATGGCTGCATCCCTGTGAAGGATATAGCCGGTCATGGATCGAGCCTTGCCGTTGTTCATGACCCGACATGAGCCGCGAGAGAGGGCTTGATAGATGACGTGGCAGACTTCAGAGCGGGCTAGGTCTGCTACCGTGGCGGTGGTCACCGTGGATCGCAGGTCGTTGACCTGTCCGATGTAGGCACCAGCGAGGTCTAAGGGAGACCGATGCAGTACCCCGGCGAGGACCACATGCTGACAATGGGCATAGTCGTTTAGCGAGGTCTCCATGCCCCAGGTCACCACGTTTATGCGTGGTCGTGCGGTGGTCGTCCCGTTGTGGATGGCTGGCACGGTCGCCGCTGTATCAATCCCTGCTCGTTCGAGGTCGGCCAAGGTGAGGGCGTGATAGTCAGCACGTTCGCCCGGCCGGGTCTTGAAGACGAACACCAGAGCCGCCTCGCTGGACGGAACGGCCTTCACCACCTCGACCACTTCGCGGCTGACCTTGCGGTCCCAAGGGTCGCGTTCGTAGTCCCGCTGCATCGACGTTCGGCCGCCTGCCACGAGCATTTGATGCAGCGTCACGTCGCCGTAATCCTTGAGCTGCGATAGCAGCACCCCAATCCGCTTCACCTCCGGTAGGTCGGCTGCATCCTTGATCGTGCGATCAGCCCGCACGAGCTGGCGGATAGGATAACTCGCGTCCAACACGATGATGTTTCGCAACGCTGGCGACACGGCCAGCTCGTACCATACTGCACCGCCTTCGCCGGTCGGGATGACCCGGAGGTCTTCGTGGGCGAGATCGAACAGGGTGGAGATTGGCAGCGTGGCGGGATGGCGTGGAAGCAGGGCACGGAAGATAGCCAGCGTGGCATCGTCCAAACCCGGCAGGGCCAGCACCTTAGGTGTGTCACTTTCCTTCGCCGCAGTTAGGGCAGCTTCGATGGCCCCCAAAGCGCTGTCGACGTAGGCGAGGAGGGTATCATGGCCGACCCTTCCGATGGCGTCGCCGCGAAGCCATCCGACCGCACGCCGCAGCTCGCGGACAGCGATGCCCTTGGCGTCGGACGCGATCAGCGACTCGTCGTAGATCAGCAGGGAGCGCGGCTTGCCTCGGTAGGTGTTGAAGCGTTCAAGCCCCTTTGCCTGCCTCACCCGAGCATGCGCGACCAACATGATTGGCCGTTCCGCGTTGTCTTCGGTGCTCGGCTCAGAATACTTGCCACTGCCGGCCGCGTAGAGAAGGCCGATACGCTCCTCGGGCACACCATGGCGCACCAGCTCGCGCTTCAACTCACACAGTGCCTCGACCTTGGACGCCGCGACGGCCACCGAAATGTGATCGAGCCCCAGACGCACCAGCGTCGAGCACCACGCGACGATTGCCGAAGTCTTCCCCATGCCGGTCGGAAGACCGAAGGCCCAGCGACCCGGCAGCTTGCCCTGAGCGGACTTCGTGAAGATACCGACCAGCGCAAAGAGCGCCGTGCGATGCTCGTCGGAGAGAGAGTTGCCGTTAGCTTCGAGGCCGCGCTGCAAAAGATCGAAGCTGGCGACAGTGAGGGCGGCATGCGAGACGCCGTTGTGCTGGTCGGTCATGCCGGGAGGACGTGCGCCGATCTTGGCAGCGCGGCGGTGGTGACGGTTTAGGGCGGCGGTCTTGAACATGGTTCCTCCGGCGCTGGCCGGGGGTGCCGGGCGCTATGTCAGTTGATGGTGGTACTTCGGTGCGGTGAGCAGGGAGCGCAGTGCGGCGGCGAGCTGCCCGTTCGTTAGGCGGGTGCCGCCGCTACTTCCTCCCGCAAGGTCCACAGTTCGTTCGCGAGACGGGTGGCGGCGGTCGGGTCGATCAGTGAGCGGTCGGCCGCTTGCCCAAGGTGGCGGAGCGCAAGCCTTACGGTTAGAGCCTGAGCGATTGGCCGGCCGACGTGTTGGGCAAGAGTGTCTCGGGTCACCTTCAAGGCCGCGTGCTCTGCGCCTGAAAAGTAGACCTGGGTGCGGATGAGTCGATGGCGAGCGTGGCGCGGGCCGGTCGCGGCCGAAAGTTTGCCCTCGCCTCTCGGCTTGGCGGTGACGAGGCCAGCCAGGAGGGTGGCGGTCTCGGGGTCTCGAGTTTTGGTCGTGGCGGCGGCGGTCATTTTTGCGTCTCTGTGTTGAGGGGGCGGAAGCTGGCGTTGCCCTGATCGGTGGGCGCGTCGACCAGCCGAGCGGCGAGATGGCTCGACGGAGGTGGGGCCGGCCATGTAGTCGAATTGTCAAAACCAACCGAGGCCACCCCCAGGTTACGATCCTCGGGAGCGGCCTCGGTCTCACCGTCATCCGATCACCTACGGCAGGGGCACCCCCCGATTTGGGAGGGCTCGCGCCGCCGTGGCGAACTCAGGATGGCGAGGAGTGAAAACGGATAGGCGGACAGAGGGCCACGAAAACAGGCGGCCGGCGTCTGCTGGTGGGCAAGGGTGGCACTCGGTGGCGAG
>CANIRG010000237.1 GCA_947469635.1 Rhodospirillales bacterium
GGCGAATGGAACCTCGTCACCCTGGCCTGGAACATCAAGCGGATGTTCACCATGAGAGCGACCGGATGAGCGTCAGCACCGCACGATTTTGGCGCACCGCCAATCACCCCATTCCACCACAAAACACCAGTCCGACAGGCTGCTAGGGGCATGCTTCGCGGAAAGCGAGGCCGTGAACTGGTCAATCTCACCCTGCAGGACCACAGCTTTCTGCTGTATTCCCATTTCAGCGTTCGGAACGCTCCCTGACGTCTTACGATTTCAAAGCGCCCGGGCTCTTGCCGCGCGGCGCTGTGATTCTCGTGGCTGTAGCCATGGATGCCGATCTTGTGACCGGCGTCGGCCACCGCCTTCATCTCCTGGGGAAGGTCTCGATCGAGTGGCCGGGAATGAACCAGGTGGTCTTGATGCCCGGCCGCTCGAACATCCTGAGCAGCCGCGGGCTGTCGACCTCGCCCGCGAACAGGCCCCGCGAGATGTCGTCGGGAGAATCCTCGCCGCCATAGCTGCCGAGCCAACCCGCCACGGCATCAACGTCGATGCCGAAGCCGCACAGGATTTCCCTGGCCATTGTTGGGGGCTCCTCCAGTTTCCACGGCTGGAGGCAGCAAAAAGCGTTCCGAACGGGGTCCGGAACGCCAATCGATATCTCAGGGCTTCAGCAGCGACCGCGCACAGATCGCGCGGCGGAGGCTAGATCCTAGAGGCCCGCGAGCGATACCGTGCGGGGGAAGCTTTCACGCGACCGGCCACCGGCCACCCGCTCCTTGGCCGCCGGCGAAGGCTTGGTCTGCGACTTGGCCGTTTCGATGACGAAAGGCTCCGACGACGACATGCTGGCGCGCGCGATGGAGGCCGACTGAAGCACGTTCGCCGTGCCCATCGTGATGCCCAAGCCCGCCAAGACCATCACTACCGCCCAAACGAGATGACGCATTCCACACCTTCCCCGGACATTCGGCGTGACCCTTTATTTCGGTCAATCACCACCCCACTCCCCGCAGAGACTAAGTCTCTGCATTCGCGGCGCAGATATAACCTATGATTGCCTGCCTGCAAATCCGAATTTTAGTAAATTTTAGTAACAACCGTAGACTCCTAACAACGGCAGATGCCACACGCTACGCCGTTCAACTCATTGATTATGTGAGGAAATTTATCTTCGACCCAGCGGGGCGCCCTGCCAATGCACCGACTCTCACAATTGCGTGTGGTGGATTTCTGCGCCGCGCAGGCAATATTCTCGCCGCGCGGCTCGAACCCGGCTAGATCGGGGGCAGAGAGGCCTTCATCTGATCGATCTCGCGCTGCAAGGCGGCGGCCTTCTGTTGCATCTCGCGATTCTGGACGTTGGCCTGCTGAAGCGCCGCCTGCTGCTGGCGAAGCCGCTCGATCTGAAGGCGCTGCATGCTCGATTCGCCAGGCGACATCGCGCCGCTCCGCGTCGCCCGATCGACCTGTGCCGCAAGACGGTCAAGCTCGGCGCGCTGAGCCGCGAGCCTGCTGCGGATATCCGCCTCCTCGGCCTTCGACCCGGCGAGCTCCGTCTGGAGCTGCTCGTTGCGCGCGCGCGCCACCGCAACCTGCTCGGTCTTCTCGCGGGCCTCGGCTTCGCGCCGCTCGACCCGCTCCTTGTACACGCCACTGTTGAAGACGATGCAGTTGGCGCTGTCAGTATTGGGATTGCCGGTGCAGTTCGCGGTGGAACAGCCGCTCATGATCGCCAGCAGCGCCAGACCGATGCCCGCCCCGCTTACCCGCTCAAAAGTCCGGCTGTTCCACATGATCCTGACCCTCAATTGCCTCGTGGCTTATGCCTACGTCGGCACCCGGACTTCCGACGGCACGGTGCCGTAGAGCTGCAGCAGCTTGTCGTAGGTCTGCTTCAGCCCGTCGCGCTGCTGCTCGAGCTGCTGGATCTGACGGCCGAGAGCCTGCGATTGCTCGTCGGTCCTCATCTCGTTGATCTGCTTGTCGATGCCCGCGAGCTGGTCCTTGATGATGGTCTCATTCCGGTTGGACGAGGCCATCCCCTTCTGGAACTGCTCCTTGGTGATCGACTTGGCCCGATATTGCTCGTTGAGCTGAGCGACCTTCATCTGCTGCTCCGACAGCATCGTCTGCGCCGAGGCGTTGACCTGGTTGTAGTAGGCCAGCGTCTCGTCGGCGCCCTTCGATACTTCGGAGGCGCGCGCCTCGGCATTGGAGTACTTCCGCGCCTTGGCATTGGCATAGGAGCCGTAGGCCACGCCGGCCATGCCGCCGACGGCGGCACCCGCAAGGGCACCAATGGCCAGGCCCGCACCCAGGTTGCCGCTGCGGGCTCCCAGGAGAGCGCCGAGAGCGCCCAAGGCAATCGCGCCGACGATGGCGCCGGTCATGGCCGACTCGGTCTTGCGCTGCTCCTCGGCCTTGGCCCGCAGGTCCTTCTCCGACGCCGTCAGGCTGGCCGGATCTTCTTCCTGGCCTGTGACACAGGCGCTCAAAAGCATCGAAAGGATGGCAACAGCCGCCGCCACACGCCGCCAAGGACGCACTTCCATCACAGTGTCGCTCATATTTTCCCCCGTTCGACTGCGGACAAACCCCGTCCCGACAGCCGCTTCACCCGTTTTATCCTACGATAGCGAAGGGGAGTTTCAATACTGAATTTCCAATTCCTGATCGCACTCACGGTGCAAACCACTTTCTCGGACCGATCGCGGACCGGATGATCTTGGTCGTGTCTCGAACACGCCCGTCGCGATAGGCGGTCACGTCACCCAGCACGGCGGTCAGGCCGGGACCGTCGTAGCCGCGCCCTCGCGCGGTCAGGTCGTCCTTGACCGCCGAGCCTTGAGTGGCGACGTCGGGACCGCGAAAATCGGCGAGCTGCTGGATGAGGTCCGCGTAGGACGTCGCCCAGCTGTCGAACTTGGGCTTCTGCTCCTTGAAGCGCTGCTCCGCGCGCTTGCCCACTTCCTCCATCGGACCACCGGCGGCCTTCTTGCCGCTCTCGATCATCCCGTACATCTGGTCGAAGAAGTCGGCCGAGAGGTTGAGATTGCTGCGGATGGTCAGCGCCGCCGCCAGCAGGCTCTTGATGGCGCGGGCCTGCAGCTCGTTGCGCCGCCCCATCTCGGTGTTGAACTGCTCGAGCGCCGCCTGGAGCTGGGCCTTCTCGGTCGGCGTACGGGCCTGCTTGAGCAGATCCTCGAGCAGCTGCACCGGGGTCTTTCCCGCAACCGAGGTCTCGCTGCGGCTGGCCTCGTCCCATTCCTTCTTGATGGTCGCGATCTGGTCGGCCTGGCGCAACGCGGTGGCGCTCACCATCACGCGGAAGCCGAAGGTCGGCAGCCGCGCCTCGGCCTTGGTGGTCTGCTCGAAGGGCGCAAACTCGGTGCGCATCGACACGCGGATTCCCTCGCCGGGTGTCTGGTACGAGCCGCCGCGGACGACGATGCCGCCCTGCTGGCCGTGCGGACGGCCGACGCGGTTCAGCCGGAACGGCTCGAGCACGATCTCCTCGGCGTTGCCCAGGATGTCGTAGATCTTGAGCGGGTTGGGCTTGAGGCTGCCGATGATCTTGAGCTGTCCACCCGACGATTCGGGACCGGCGTACCAGGCATATTCCGACAGCTTGGCGTTCTGCGGCACGAAGGTCGGGTTGGCACGCTCGGCGTCGGACACGCTCATGCCGCCGCGCGCCGCATATTCCCACTCGATCTCCGACGGCAGGCGCACGAAGCCCGCGCGATCGGCCGATCGCGGCATCGCGTCGAGCCGCTCGGCGTAGATATATTTGTTCCATCGCCGGGTGAATTCGACGGCATCGAACCAGCTCACGTTCGATATCGGCAGCGCCGCCTTTTCGGAGGGCGTAGGCTTGCAGCTGCCGTCGCCCATCACCGCCTCGTACTGCTGGACCGTGACCTCGTACTTGCCGATGAGATAGTAGCGCTGGCCGGTGTTGGTGAAGAAGCCGCCGGCGATATATTCGCCGCGGACATAGCCAACATAGTTCTGCGGGTCGTCGGTGCTGCCCAGCGTCACCGGGCGGTCCTCGAGCTGGTTGCTCTTGCCCGCGTCGCGCGAAGGTCCGGTGAGGACGCGGCGGAGCGCCATCGAGCCCTTGCAGGGCAACGGCAGGATGAGATCTTCGGGGTCGGGAGCGGGATTCCAGTCGTCGCGCTCCCAGCCACCGGGCGTAGCCGGCGCGGGCGCCTGCGCCATCGCTGCCCCAGCAAGAAAGGTCGCAAACAGGAGGGCGCCGCCCAGGCGCGCCACGCCGATCGGGCTCTTATTCCGCATGCAGGACCTCCGCTGGAGAGACCGTCAACAAGGTTCGTCCGACCCACAGCACCACGGCGCCGACGATCGCCAGCGTCCCCAGCATGGCGATGGCGAAATGCTCGGGACTGAGCCGGCAGACGTCGGTTTGAACCGGAACATAGGCGGCAAAGCGGGTGTTGGCGAACCACGAAACCGCGAAGAACAGCCCCGCCGACAGGCCAAAGCCCACGCTCGCCACGGTCAGCCCCTGGGCCAGGGGAAACAGCAGCAGCGCATAGCGGCGCGCGCCCATCAGGCGAATCAGGCTGAGCAGCTTGCGCTGATGGGCGATGTTGCCGAGCAGGCTCGCCGCCAGCGAAACCGCGTAGCCGAAGCTGCCGATGCCCGCGATCAGGCCGAACACCGCCTCGAGGCTGCGATTGAGCCCGAGGATGCCCGCCACGTCCTCGGCCTTGGAATAGATGTTGAAGCCTGCCGCGGAGAGGTTGCGATCGAGCGCCGGGACCTCCTCGATGGTGCGGGCGTACATGCGCATGCTTTGCACCGATGCCACGCGCTCGCCGAGCGGCTTGCCGCCGACACCGCGCGAGGGAACCTCGTAGCCGTCGAGAAAATCCTCGAGCTGGAACAGGACCTCGACCGCCACATAGGCCCGGGCTCCCGTGGCGAAGCGCCGGTCGACGACATGGGCCACCGTGAAGTCGAACTCGATCGACTCCGATCCATTGTCCGACTGGCGCTGGTTGCGGCCCTTCACGCGATCGCCCGCCTTGGCCTTCAGCCGCTCCGCGAGCGGTGCCGACAGCGCCACCTCGTCGGGCTTGAGCTGCGTGCCGGCCGGCAGCAAGGGATCGCCGGCGGTGCTGGGCACGATCGCGCTGATCGTGGTCTGCGGATCGGGAGCGGGACCGGTGAGCTCGATGCGGGCGGAGATGGCGCGGGTCGCCGGCACCACGAAGGCCACCTCGGGAATCGCGCGATACTTGTCGATATCCGACTGGCTCAAGGGATAGTTGCCGCGAAAGACGATCTCACGATTGGTCGGGTCATCGCGCAACGCCGACAGCAGTGCGGCGATCACGCCGAACTTGAAGCCGTACAGCAGCAGCAGGGGCCCCAGCACCGCGGCGAGGCCGGTGCTGGTGAACAGCAGCAGCGTGCGCTCGCGCCACAGAGCCTTCAATCCGAGAGAGAACAGGTTCACGCAGCGGCCTCGAGGGGCGGCTTGGTGCCGTCGTCGATGATGGCGCTGACGATGCCGTCGCTGGTCGTGGCCGAGATATAGACGATCTCGAAATCGAGCTCGCGCGCGAGCGCCAGATCGTGGGTGATGACCAGGACCGCGGAGTTCTGGATCATGGCGATGTCGAGACAGGTGCCGAGCGTGCGGCGCGCGGATTCCGGATCGAGGGCCGCCGTGGGCTCGTCGGCGAACAGGAAGCGCGGCCGGTGGGCAAGAGCACGCGCCACGGCGACGCGCTGGCGCTGCCCCACGGACAGCGCGCTCGGCATGGTCGAGAAGGGCGCGGTGATGCCGAACTCCAGGAGGAGCTCGCGGGCGAAGGTGCGATCCTTCACGCCGGCCAGCTTCTGGGCGAGCAGGATGTTCTCGCCGATGGTGAGGAAGGGCAGCAGCAGACCGGTTTGCAGCACGTAGCCGAAATAGCGTGCGCGCACCCAGGCCAGAGGATCGCTGCGCCGGCGGGCGAGCCGCCGCCCGAGGTCGATCGTGCGGCCGTCGGGATCGACCAGCAGGAAGCTGTCCGCCGACTGCGGCCGGCCGGCCAGCGCCAGCAGATCGATGGCGGTCGTCTTGCCGCTGCCGCTCGGCCCCACGATGGCCTTGCGCATCCCCGGACCCAGCGTCAGGGCAGCGATGTTCAGATGAAACGTCCGCTCATCGTCCTCGAGAACCTGGGTGACGCCGTGGGCGAAAAGCCAGCTCATCGCTCACGGCAGCTGCGACATCGGGAATGCCGTCACCTTCTCGCCCTCGGGCACGCCCTCGGTGAGGGCGATCCAGTTGGCCGGCGTCTTCAGCCATTCGTCGAAGAACCGCAGCTTGCGCTGCAGGTCGACGCGGATCTCTGCCTGACGTGCCGCGCCCATCTGCATCCACATGTTGGCATCGATCGACAGGACCGGACTCGCCGAGGCGTAGGGGAGTCCGTCGAGGAACTCGCCCAGCGCGCTGCCCAGGGTCGCGGCCTGGAGATCGATGCGCCGGTCGGGGTTTCGCGCGATCGTGGCGATCGCCATGCGCAGCTGGGTGAAGAACTGCGCCGAATCCACCGTCGACCTCTCCGCCGATTCGATGATGCCCTTGGTCACCTCGGCCATGGTGTCGAGCTGGTTCTTGGTGAGGATGAGGCGGATCTCCGTCGCCTCCTTGGTCGGGTCGCTGAGATCTCGGTCCGGCAGGTAGGCCTGGAACATCGGCGGCATGCGCGTGCCCTGGCGCCGTCCGAGATAGGCGAGCTCCAGGGCATGGAGGTTCTTGCGCAAGGCCTCGGTCGTCGGATCGGCCTGGCGTGGCGCCTCCGCCGCACGGCCTTGCGACCAGGCCAGCGTCGCCTCGGCGATCGACTTGGAAATCTTGTCGAACTCGGCCGTGCTGGTTTCCAGCGCCCCGTTCGGCACGGCAATATACAGCGGATCGGACTTGGTCCGTGCGAGAAGCCCATACTGGACCTTCGCGCCGGCATGGTCGGTCGCTCCCTCCGCCGTCTGGAGATGAAGGACCGTGATCAGGATCTTTTCCTCTTCGGCGGCGCGCTGGATTTCGGCCGGTCCGAGGCCGGGCTTGTAGAGCCGCTTGCCGCTTTCCGGCAGCAGCGGGCCCGCATCGGTCATCAGGATGATGACCTTGATGTCGAAATCCTGCCAATCGCTGTTCTTCAGGGCCTCGTAGACGCCGCCCAGCGAATCTTCGTTGAAGCCCTGGGTGGGAACCTTCGATTCCTTGACGTTCGAGAGCTCGCGCAGGAAGGCGGCCGCGGTCGCGTCCTTGCCCAGCCGCAGGAACGTCTTGACGTGGTATTCGACGGCCGGCGTGTTGTCCTGCAGGCTCTGGCGGAAGCCGACCAGCCCGAAGCGTGCCTTCTGGCCGACCGGCGAGTTCGCGAGCTGGCCCTGCAGGCGCGTCATGGCGTCCCGCACGCGCTCGATGTAGGGACCCATCGACGTCGTCGTATCGGTCACGAACACCACGCCGAGCCTCACGTCCTTCAACGCGGCAGCCGGATCGGGGCGAGGCGCCTCGACAGGATCGGTCTTGGACAGCGCGGCAACCTGGAGAACGCGCCCCTCGACGCGCTGGCCCAGGCGCTTGTTGGCGACCGAGAGGATCGGGAAGAAGTAGAATTTCTGCCGCAGGTCCACCGGCGGGTCGGGCTCGATCGCCACCACCGACAGGTCGCCCGGCCGGCCGGCCGCGGCGTCGGCACGCAGCCGGTTGAGGCGCTCGCGCGGATTGACGTCCTGCAGCACCTCGTCGATCGTCTCGGACTTCCTGAACATCAGCGCCCGCTCGCGATTGGCGCGGTTGCCGTTGAAGACCGCCACGATGGTCTGCTTCCAGTCGATCAGCTTGTCGGACTTAACGAACCCCTCGGTGGCGCCGACCGACTTGCCGACCTCGACGAAGCCGTTCGACTCGCCATAGACGTAAAGCACCGAGAACGGCCGAAGCGGTGCACCGCCCTGCTCGGCCGCAGCGGGAAAAAGCGTTGCCCCCGGGCGCACGATCACCCGCTTGAACAGCGTCTTCTTGCCTTCCATCAGCACGGGTTGGCGGCCACCCGGCGCCTGGGCAGATGCGTTCCCGCCCAAGGCAGCGACGAGCGCGAGCGTGAGGACGCCCGCCAACAATCCGCTCAAGCTTCGTTTCGTCATGCACCCTCACAAATCGACAGAAGCTTAGACTGTTTACGCTTTACCTGCAGTATTGCTCCGTCGTCGACACCCGGACCCGTTCGTCGATATCGGCCGACGGCTGGGCCAGCAGCGTGCACAGCCCCTTCAGCTCGTCCTCGGCCTCGCGCGACCCCCCATCCTTGGCCTGCCGGTAGAATTCGGCCGCGATGGAGGGGTTGGCCTTGTCCATGCCGCCGCGGCCGACCTTGAAGTAGCGCGGATCGTAGAGCTTGCCCAATTCCAGGCGCGCCGCCGGCGAGCCCTTCTGGGACGCACGATCGACGGCGCGGAAGCCGAAGTCGCGCAGCTCGGCCCTCTGGCTGTCGAGCAGCTTGCGGCCGCCCTCGAGCATCTTCGCGGCATCGCCGTCGTCGCGCATCAGGTTGGCGAGCTCCTGTCTCAGGCGATCCTCTTCCGCAGCAACATTGGGCACAGGCGTCGGGGGCGGAGTCGGGCCAGGCGTTGGCCCCGGGTTCGGATTGGGTGTCGGCGTCGGAGTCGGGGTCGTCGTCGTGTCGGGTCCTGGCACCGGTCCCGGCACCGGCCCTGGCGGCGGCGTCGGTGGCGGCTCGGGAATCTTCGCCTCGAACCACGCCAGCCACGTCGACCGATAGTACCAGGCCGCCGTACCGGCGCAGATCACCAGAACCAGCGCCAACCCGATTATGCCGAACACAATGCGGCGATCGAAAGGCTTCGTTTCCGGTGTCGGATCGACCTTGGGCGGTTCGGGCTCCGGCTGAGGATCCGGCGCCTTCTCCGCGACGACCGGGGTCGGCGTGGGCTCCGGGGCCGGGGCCGGCTTGGGCGTGACGAAGACCGACCCGCCGGCGCGGCGCGCCGACGGCGCGACATTCGACCAGACCATGTCGGCTGCGAAGCCCGCCGACACGATCTCGACGTGGACCCGTTCGTCCTCGTTGATCTGATCGACGATGTTCGGGCCGATGCCGAGAAAGGTCCGGCCATCGCGACGCTCGACGCTCTCGGGCACCAGCGGCTCGGCGTCGGCACGCCAACGGCCATCGCTTCCCAGATAGCGCTGGTCCGCGCCGGTCCGCTGCAGCGTGAACCGCAGCGGATCGACGTTGAGGGCATAGCCGATCTCGATCAGCGCGTTGCCCGGGCGGCCACGGATGCCGCTTACCCTGATGTACGACACTGGCGCCTCCTGGCCGTCAAACCGGGACGCGAAGGTCGGTCAGGATGCGCCCCAGCCGCCCGTTCTGTTCACTGTTGACGGTCATTCCCGCCATCGAGTTCGCGTTGTCCTCGATGACCTTGTAGAACGCGTTGGCCCAGTCGTCGAAGAATTGCTCGAAGAATTCCGGCGGGCCCGAGCCCCAGCCCTCGGTGCCGTAGGTCGTCGGCCGCGGCGCGAAGACCGGCCGCGTGACGCCGTCGAGCCCCACCGTGGGCCGCTGGTCGATGGGCTGCATGTCGAATCCCATCTTGGACACCAGGCGATTGACGTGCCGCTCGCCGATGACCGCGGCCTTGGCGATCCTCTGCTCGTTCTGCTCGGTGTGGGCGATCTTGCCGATCGCCTTCTCGATGTTGCCCTGCAGGTCGGTGCGGCGGGCCAGCGCCAGCATGTCGGCCGTGATCTCGCCCAGCAGCTCGCGATCGATCCGGAGGTCGCGCAGGAGCTGGGCGTTATCGAGCACTTCGGACATGGTGCGCTCCCAGCAGCGCAACACCTCCTCGGCTGCCCGGCGTTCCCAGGTCGAGCGGCCCGACGACGCGGCTTGCGGCGCCGCCGGCGTGTTGCTGGGTGGCGGAGCGCTGGTTGCCGCAGGGGCGCCCGGACGTGCCCGGCCGACGCGCGAGGGCTGGGATGGCGCCGCCGGCGTGATCGCCGCCGAAGCTTCGGTGCCGTCGGCCGCGGGCTCTGCCACCGCGCCGTGCACGAAGGCACCGTAGAGA
>CANIRG010000238.1 GCA_947469635.1 Rhodospirillales bacterium
ACGTCGCCGAAGCCGAGAAGATCGACGCCAAGGCCGCGTCGGTCGTCGAGGTCCGCGCCGAGCTGAAGGCCGCCGTCGACAAGTCGAAGACGGCGCCTCGCAACTAGCGAGGGACCTTGTCCTCTTCATCGAGATCCGTCGCGCATCACCCCGCCGTCATCAGCGCTTCCTGGTCGAGCGGCGCATAGAAGAAATCGCCGGGGCGGAAGTCGTGGCCGAGGTCGCCCAGCAGGCGGCGCTGGCGCGGCGTGCAGCGGTCGAACAGCTTGGTGTAGGGCGTGCCGAAGTCGTAGGCGCGCATGAACATCTGGCAGTAGTTGTAGAGGATGGTCTTGCGCGCCTTGCCCGAGCGGTTGGGCGAGGGGCCGTGCCAGATGGCGTGCGGGAAGACATAGGCGTCGCCGGCCTTGCCGAGCAGCGGCACGGCGCCCGGCATCTTGGGGTTGGGGATGCGCTCCATCCGCTCGGGGAACGGCCGCAGATGGCTGCCGGGGAACAGCGTGAAGTTGCCGCTGTCGGGCTCGGTGACGTCGGTCAGCAGGTACATCACCTTCACGGCCAGCGGCCGGCTGGTCTCGGTGACGCGGATGGCGCGCTGGGCCTCGCCGCCGTCGGTGTGGGTGTAGCCCGGGAAGGTCTCGGTCGAGGCGCGCACGATCGCCTGGCTCATCGAGAACTGGATGAAGGGGCCCATCAGGTCGAGGATCAGGTCGAAGATGCGCGGCCGGTCGATCAGGTCGATGAAGGCCTGGTGGTAGGTGAGCAGGTCGCGCCGGTCCATGAAGGCCGACGGGTTGGGGTCGGCATGGTCGACCCACTCATAGTGGCCGCGCTGCAGCTTGGCCGCCGCCGGCTCGTAGCCCGGCTGGGTGCGCACATGGTCGATCTGGTCGGAGAAGAAGTCGACCTCGGCCGGGCTGAGCGCGCCCTCCAGGTGCAGGTAGCCGTCGACGGCCCACTGCTCGCGCTGCTCCTCGGTGAGCGTCCGGTTGGTGTTGGCAAGCATGCTGTCCTCCTTCTTTGTCCGGAACTATGTCGACAGGCTCGACCCGGCTCAAGACGTGTCGGAGCCATGGTGGCCATACCGTCGAATGCAGCGGCGGCCGAGACGCCGCCCGCTACTTGAACCCGCATTCCTTCGCGCTCGTCCCGACCGTCGCCCATCGATCGCCTTGCCGGAAGCAGCCGTTCGTCCAGGTGCCGGTGTAGACACGGCCGTCGGCAAGGGTTTTCGTCCCGGATCCGTGCGCCTTGTCATCGCGGAACTCGCCCTCGTAGCGATTGCGATCCGCCCAGACATAGGCGCCCCGGCCGTTCATTTTGCCGTCGCGATAGTCGCCCTCGTAGTGATCGCTGGGCTTGGTGTCCTTGAGCCATTGCAGGACGCCGCGACCCTGGGCCATCCCGTTGCCGCAGGCGCCCGACAAGGCGATCGTCTCGCCGGACTTGGGATTGGAATTCCAGACGCGGCAGGCGGTGCGGCCGTCGGCGATCCATCCCGGTTGCGCGGTCTGTGCGATGGCGGGCAGGGTGGGCAGAGGCGTGCGGTCATGGTCTCCCCCATTGGCAGCCGTGGCCGCGCGAGTATGACCGTCCCGGCGCACAACCGAAAGACTGCCCGCCGATCGCGAGCCGGCGAGGACCGCCGACGGCCGCGCCCGCATCTGGAGGGCGTGCGCGCCCAGCCCGGCGATGCAGCTCGAGGCGTGTCGGCCCGGCTTGGCAGGGGCGGTGAACGAAAGAGCCGCAGGGCTCCCCGCCAAGCCTGGTCAACGCGCCGGACCCGCGCGGCACGGGTTTTCGATTGTGCCTCGGGGGCCGCCGTGTTGTGTATGCAACCTGACATCCGGCTTGGACGGACAAGCGCGCGTTGCGGGCAACTGGGATCGTTGGAGGAGTGGGGCCGCCTGCTCCGACGTCGCGTACGCAACCATGCACGTCGCCAGCGCCGGCCATCGGACGCGATGCCGGGCATATCGGGGGAATCGATGTCTGCGCTGATCTCACCACGCCGCCGCGACTTCATCGCCCTGCTGGGCGCGCTGCCCTGCCTCGCCGTCGCCGGGCCGGCCGCGGCCCAGGTCCAGATCGGGCAAAAGGAAAAGACAATCCTCTCCCTGGCGGGTGCCGCCATCGGCAAGGTGCCGACCATCGGCCCCTTCCTGGCGCCCATCATCGGCTTCATGTTCTCGGCCGAGGAGGCGCACGACGACAAGCTGCGCAAGGAGTGGGAGAGCTACACCAACACCGCGATCGACGTGAACGACGTGCGCATGCGGCAGGGCATCCTCGACGGGCTGATGCGGCTTGTACGACGCATCGACGATGCCGTCGCCGCCGGCCACGCCGACCACATCAAGGACCAGTGGGAGAATCTCGAGACCAGGCTGATCGAGGAGGCGCCGCAGTTCAAGAGCCAACCCAGCCAGCTCGCGCTGCCGCGCTTCCCGATGTTCGCCGCCGCGGCCGTGCTGCATCTCACGACGCTGGAACGGCTGATCGCGCTCTGCGGCAAGACCGCCGGCTGCACCGCCGACTACAGCCGGCAGCTCGACAGGCTCACGATCAGCTACGGCAAGGACATCGTGGCCGAACGCGTCAAGATGCTGGCCGAGCGCACTGCGCAGATCACCCCGGTGAAGGGCGAGGCCTACCAGGTTGCCGGTGGCGGCGGCGCCAGGCGCGGCGGTGGTGGCGGCGGGAACAGGATCTATTACCGCATCATGGATGTCGGCAAGGAGATCAAATACGGGGCCCGGGAGAAGCTGCCCAGCGGCGTCACCACGAATGCCCGTGGCCACGCCGAGCTCGACGACGGCGGCAAGCAGGCCGCCTGGGAGCAGGACGTGGCCCGCAAGCAGCTGAACGCCTTCCACCGCACGTTGCTGAGGCGGCCCGACGGCAACCAATGGCCACATTTTTGGTGAAATTCAGAACCAGGATCGAAGCATGAAACTCCTTCCCTTCATCGCCGCCCTCAGCCTCCTCGTCCTTCCGGGGGCCGGCTCCACCGCCGGCTTCGACGAGGAGATGGTGCGTTCCCACAACACGTACCGCGCCAAGCACGGGGCGCCGGCGCTCAAATGGAACGCCACGATCGCGGCGGTCGCCCAGCAGTGGGCCGAGACCAACGCCCGTGAGAGCAAGATGTATCACCGCCCGAACAACAAGTACGGCGAGAACATCTACTGGATGAGCGGCGGCAAGGTCACCGGCGCGATGGCCGTCAACGCCTGGTACGGCGAGGTCAGCCAGTACAATTACAGCAAGCCGGGCTTCAGCGGCGCGACCGGCCATTTCACCCAGGTGGTGTGGAAGGGCACGACCGAGGTCGGCTGCGGCCAGGCCCGCGACGCCCGCGGCGGCACCTACGTCGTCTGCAACTACAACCCGCCCGGCAACTACACAGGCCGCTTCCCGGCCAACGTGACGCCGGCGAAGTAGGGCGGCTCGACATCGGATCGAGTGTCCTCTCCGTCGCGCAGCGGGGGAGACGAAGGGGCCCATCGCGCAGCGATGGCAAGGTGAGGTGGTCATGGCGTCTGGAGTTTCGAGGCAGAAACAGGCGAATCCGACACCTCACCCTCCCCGCTGACGCGGGTTCCCTGCCTCTCCTCACGCCTATGACGCGCGCGGAGAGGGACTCCACAGATGTTATCGGCGCCTTACGCTGACGGTAGCGTCCTAATCTGAATATCCACTGCCGCCGTAGGCCAAACTACCGTCGAGGTGGCTTCGGCAGATCTTTCGCTTCCTTCGCCAGAGCGGCGATGCGCTCGTCTGCTTCTCGGTGACGCTCCAGCTTTCGTTGGCGATCAAATTTCTCATATTGCCCTTCGGCGATGCGCTTTGCGTCGGACGCTTTCACCGAGCCACCGGAACGCAAGACGGTTCGGCCCAACTGACGCAACTGCTGATCCAAAAGGGTTTGTGCATCCTGCATCACCACAAGCCTGCCGATGTCGAGCTGATCCTCGAAAATATCGAGCAATATCGTGGTGAGGCGGTTGAGTTCCTTGATCTCACCGTCGGCCAGATAATTCTTTGACACGGCGACATCAGTCTTTCTGATGTTGTCGTTGGGCCAAGTCTGCAACCCCATGTTCACGGTCTGATGGTTTGCCCTGCTCGCGATGACTTCGGCGGGCGTGCGGGAGGTCACTGCGTAGACCAGCTTCGCTTGCGTCCGTTGATAGAACTCACGGGCAACTTCCGTGGTGCCATCGTAGTCTTGGCACATGGCGCAAATTTGACGTAGCTCACGATATACATTGGCTTCGTCAGATCTAATGTCGCGAATTATCTCGCGTAGCTCGGCGACACGATCGGTATGTTCAGGTTGCTTCAGGCGAGGGGCGTCGACCACGAAGCCTTTCGTGGCAAACCGGACCAAGATGCTGGTCGCCCAGCGGCGAAACACCGTCGCCTGAGCGGAAGACACCCGATAGCCTACCGAGATCACCACATCCAGATTGTAACTCTCGAGTTGCCGCTCAACCTTGCGAGTTCCCTCAAGTCGAACCTGTGCAATTTTTGCACAAGTTGTCTCGGCATCGAGTTCGCCCTCGCTATACACATTGGCGATATGCTTGGTGATGACGGAACGATCCACGCCGAAGAGCTGCGCGATCTGAGCTTGTGTCATCCATAGGGTTTCGCCCTTGTATCGAATGTCGAGGCGTAGCCCTTTGTCGGTACCGTAGACCAGAAATCGGTCGCCAGTCTCTCCATCTTCTTCCAGATGCACCGGCTCATTGTCTGTCATAGTTCGCTCGTTGGAGTGCGAGAACATCATAGCAACATTTGGCGGGTGCGCACGGGCCTTTGTGCCGCGATTCGCCCCTTCCGCGGGCAGTCCGCTCGGCCAGTTCCGGCGGCGCCATGGCGGGATTTCCACCCCTGCCGCCACCATCCGCAACCTCTTGTAGACCCTGCATGTCATTCGGATCGTCGCAGGACGCCTTGGCGACCGATGTTCGCCATATCCGGCCGTACCTCGGCGCCTGCGCTCTGCCCGGTTCGATCGGCATGCCGGGTAAGAAGGCGATCACAAAGCCGGCGGATCGGCAGGGCGGAACATTCGCCTCTGGCCGTCGTTTGGCGACTGTGACGGCATCCCCTCGGTGCCGTCGTAGACCTTCCGGCGTGGTTGGGTCGGCTGACACTCTCCACGGAGAAGCCATCTCGCCACCCTGTCAGCGATCCGCCGGTCTGCCGGAGGCACCCTGACGCGGATGCTTCATGCCCTATGGAAAAGCCTTGAGAGCGGCCGTTGCGGCCGGCCGCAAGGCGCTGAGCGCGGTCCGTCCCTCCGGGCATGACGTGCCCGTCGAGCGGCGCGAGAGCCGCGTCATCGTCCTGGCGGGCGCGATCATCGTCCTGTTCATCGCCGGCTTCGCGGGCCTGATGGTGCGCGAGCTGGGCGATGCCTCGCGCCTCTCCAACCGCGAGCATGTCGAGCAGCTGCACAAGGCGGTGACCCACCAGCTCGGCACGATGATGTTCGGCATCCAGCAGACGATGCGCCACGCCGAGGACGAGATACGCAGGAACAGGGACCCGCAGAAGCTCGTCGCCCTCGCCGCCGAGGGCCGCGTCTCGCTGCACCTGCTCGTCGACCTGATCTTCATCGATCCCGACGGTCGCGTCGTCGTCAGCACCATGAGGCCTGCCGACCTGGGGCTGATGAGCAATCGCGGCGATCGCGAATACTTCGCCCTCCATCTCGCCAGCCCGCGGACGGACAGCCGTATCGGGCGCCCGATCCGCGGCCGCCGGACCGGCGTCGATCTCATTCCGGTGTCGCATGCGGTTCGCGATTCCGACGGCGGGCTGATGGGCGTGCTGGTGGCCTACATCGACATCAAGGCGCTCGCCCGCATCTGGACGGATATCGGCCTCAAGCCCCAGGACCGGATCGACCTGATCGGCGAGGACGGCAAGACATGGCGGAGCTGGCCGGACGGCGCCGCTGTTCCCGATCCCGCCATTCCCCGTATGACATGGTCGCGGCCCATCGCGGAGTGGCCGATCGAGGTCGTGGCCACGCTCGACCAGGCGACGATCGACCTGCACAGCCAGCCGGCGCAGCGGGCGATCGTCATCCTGGCCGGGAGCGGCGCGCTGATCGTCGTGCTGCTGTGCCTTCTCCTGGCCAACCGGCACGCGGCCAACGGCATCGTGAAGGCGCGCCTGCTCGCCACCATCGAGGCCATCCCCATCGAGTATCTGGAGTTCGACCGGGACAATCGCCTCGTCCTCATCAACCGCGCGGCGCGCCTCTCGCAGGGATGGACGAGGGAGCTGCTCGGCAAGACGCAGCGGGAGCTGCTCGAGCAGAGCCTGCCCGATCTTCTCGCCAGATATCCGGGCCAGGACTGGCAGGCCTGGATAGCCAGACGGATGGACACGGTGGGTCAATCCGGCACCTACGAGCTGACGCGCCCGAGCGGCGAGACCGGCCGCTTCTTCGCCGAGGACATGCCCGGCGGCGGCCGGGTGGTCCTGCGCGTCGACATCACCGAGAGCCGGCGACGCGAAGCCGAGCTGGCGGCGACGCAGGACCGCTACCGCCGGCTGTTCGACAACATCCCCTATCCCCTGTTCGTCCTCGCCAGCGACACGAGGCGCTTTCTCATGGGCAACGAGGCCATGTTGAAGGCCTACGGCTGGTCGCGCGAGGAGCTCGGCACGATGACCTCCGACGATTTCTATACGCCCGAGGACCTCGCGGTCGTGCGGGAGATGCGAAAGAGCGACGGCTTCGGCGTCACACAGACGGTCCGGGGGCTGAAGCATCGCCGGAAGGACGGCACGTTCATGGATGTCGATCAGGACGTGCGTCCGATGGATTTCAACGGCGTGCCCGCCCTGCTCATCATGGTGCAGGATGTCTCCGCCAGGCTTGCCGCCGAACGGGCGCGCGCCGCCACCGAGGAGCAGCTGCGCCAGTCGCAGAAGATGGAGGCGGTGGGCCAGCTCACCGGCGGCATCGCCCACGACTTCAACAACATCCTGACGGTGATCCTGGCCAACACCGACGAGTTGCAGGAGGACACTTCGTTCGACGCGGCGGTGACCGGCCGCCTCGACCAGATCGGCGAGGCGGTCCTGCGGGCGTCGGATCTCACGCGCCATCTGCTGGCCTTCTCGCGCAAGGCGCCGCTCATGCCCAGGCAGACCGACGTCAACCAGCTGGTGTCGGGCACCGGCAAGCTGCTGCGCCGGGCGCTCGGCGAGCATATCGAGATCGAGTCGCTCCTCGCCGCCGATCTGTGGACCGTCGACATCGATCGCGCCCAGCTCGAGACCGCGCTGGTCAACCTCTGCGTCAATGCCCGCGACGCCATGCCGGGCGGCGGCAGGCTCAGGATCGAGACCCGCAACGTCGTCCTCGACAAGGACACCGTCACGCAGGCGACCGACGTCGCGTCGGGCGACTATGCCATGCTGGGCGTGACCGACACCGGCTGCGGCATTCCCCCGGAAGCGCTGGGCAAGGTGTTCGAGCCGTTCTTCACCACCAAGGGATTGGGCAAGGGCACGGGCCTCGGCCTCAGCATGGTCTACGGCTTCATCAAGCAGTCGCGGGGCCACATCACGATCCACAGCGACGTCGGGCGCGGCACCACCTTCAAGCTCTACCTGCCGCGCAGCGACGGCGCGAAGGAGGCGACCGTTCTCCCGGCGGCGCCGATCCGCCACGGCACGGAACGCATCCTCGTCGTCGAGGACGAGCCGCAGGTCCGCGCCAGCGTCGTGCTGCAGCTGCAGAGCCTGGGCTACACCGTCACGGCGGCGGCCGACGGCGCCGCCGGCGTCGCGTCGTTCGAGGCCTCGCCGGTGCCCTTCGACCTGCTGCTGACCGATGTCGTGATGCCGGGCGCGCTCAACGGCCGGGCGCTGGCCGACGTGGTGGCGCGGCGGTGGCCCGCCACGCGCATCGTCTTCATGTCGGGCTACACCGACACCGCGATGATCCATGACGGCAGGCTCGACGCCGGCGTGCTGCTGCTCGGCAAGCCGTTCCGCAGGAACGATCTGGCCCGGATGATGCGG
The DNA here is from genome assembly GCA_947469635.1 of Rhodospirillales bacterium. GTDB lineage: Bacteria > Pseudomonadota > Alphaproteobacteria > Reyranellales > Reyranellaceae > Reyranella. The sequence continues at coordinate 8,059 of CANIRG010000238.1, forward strand.
CAGGCGCTGGACGCGCCTTCGGAATAGCGTCGATTCCCCGTGTCGTCTCGCCGTCCTAGCCGAGGCTCTCCGGCACCGTGTCGAGCGGCGTGGTCTCGGCGAACCAGGCGCGGGACGTCCTGGTGAACAGGCGCTGGATGGCGGCGGCCTGCAGCGCCAGCTCGAGCATCGAGACGTAGACCACGCCGCTGGTGTGGAACATGTCCATGACATGCGCGAGGTAGGGCAGGATGCAGAGCACCGAGCCGATCGAGATGAGCCAGCGTCCGAGGTTGCTGCGCCGGCGGCTGGTCCAGTACATCAGCGCCAGCGATGCGCCGTAGAGCACGATCATGAACAGCGCCACCGGCGTGAGGCCGCCCAGGTGCTGCAGCAGATGGTCGTACATCACCGTCGCCACGACGACGCCCAGCATGAGCGACGCCAGCATCAGCTGCTCGAAGCGGACGATGTCGCGCGGGGTGTCGTCCTGCATCTCGAATCTCTCGAACATCACGCATACTCCAGGACACGCAAGCCGGCGGCGGGAAAATCCTCGCCGGGTGGTCGTCTTCGATTGTGGGGTGGAGAGCTGATGTTGGCGGTCGGGCGGGGCTTTACAAGGCGGCCCAAGCAGGACGAACGCCCGTCTCGTCTATGACCCGGGATCAGCTTCGTCTTGCGGGGCACTCCAGGGGAGGGCCAGCTGGGCGTCTTGGGGTGGTGGTGGCAGGCCGGCGATACCGGATGTCGGTATGCCGTTGATGGCTGCGAAGGAGCGGACGCCCCCGTCATCCGTGTAGATTATCGAAGCACGCGCAACGCGCGCGGTGGCCACGATCTGGCGGTCGTACTTGATCTTGGCCCACGATTCGCGTCCGATATGGGAAGGCCGGTCGCCGAATCTCTTGGAGACGGCAGCGCTGGATCGAACAGCAGCAAGAGGACATTTGCGTCGAATACAGCCGTCACTCGTCGTCGTGCCCGTCCTCGCGCGTACGGGCGAGCTCGCTCCATGGATCGTCAACACGACGCCATTCGTTGCCTTTTACGGACCGTAGCTCCGCGACAACGTCGGAGAGGGGGCGATTGTCCAACATCTCGAAGGCGCTGATCGTGAACTGTCGCAGTTCCCATTCACCATCGGTGGCGCGGAACCATCTGCCATCGCCGTTGCAGCGCACCTCCGCGCCGAAGATGTGCTTCGCCAGCTCGCGTGCAGTCTCCCGGCTTGCGGAGCAATGAATTTCCGCGCCAGCCCTATCCAACAGCGTCACAGGAACGAACTTCCCTTTGCCGCCAAGACGAATCACCACGCCATCGATGGCTCCGGGCTGATTGAAGGGACCGTAGGTCGGTTCGGCGATCCGATTGCTGCCTGGGAAGGGAATGATCTCGGGACCGCCCGCTTCCAGAAGGGAGCCGCTCGCATTGTCACGACGCAGCATGTCGTCGATGATGCGGGCCGCCTTGCGCGCTTCTTCGGGGCCGTCGCCGACCTTCACGCGGGACAGCCGCTCGTCCACTTTCGGAACGGCCTCACGCTCCACTCGACAGACGGCGCTCGTGCTCCCTGGCTCAAGGCGCGCGAAATGAACGCCCGCCTGCTCACCAAGGAGAGCTCCAAGCTGAGCCAGGTACGCCGCGAGACGTTCCATGGGAATCGTCTCGGGGGTATAGGCGTCAAAGCGAAAGATTATCTCCTTGTCCTGGGCCACGCTGGCTCACTCCCACATGAGAGGCGATTCTACACCCCCGCGTTTCGTCAGTTAAGCTTCTTCGGAAGCGTCGAGTGCCTCCAAACGAGAACGGGCGCCCCTCTTGCGGGGCGCCCGTCTCGTCTCGTCTCGGACTCCGGCGAAGGTCAGCCGGCGACGGGCTGGCCCTGCTCGAGCTTGTGGCCGGTGAAGGAGCGGGTCTGCGGGGCGGGGAGGCCCTCGGCCTTGAACTTGGCCAGCAG